>CBIGPF010000040.1:0-37400 GCA_966191535.1 uncultured Pseudomonas sp.
CGTCGCCCTGGCCAACCCCAAGGAAGTCGCCCAGGAAGCCGAGTTCATCATCGTGATGGTCCCGGACACCCCACAGGTCGAAGACGTGCTGTTCCGCAAGGACGGCATCGCCGAAGGCGTTGGCCCGAACAAGGTCGTGATCGACATGAGTTCGATCTCCCCCACCGCCACCAAGACCTTCGCCGAGAAGATCAAGGCCACCGGCGCGCAGTACCTGGACGCCCCGGTCTCCGGCGGTGAAGTCGGCGCCAAGGCCGCTTCCCTGAGCATCATGGTCGGCGGCTGCCCGAACACCTTCGAACGCGCCCTGCCGCTGTTCCAGGCCATGGGCAAGAACATCACCCGCGTCGGTGGCAATGGCGATGGCCAGACCGCCAAGGTGGCCAACCAGATCATCGTCGCCCTGAACATCCAGGCCGTCGCCGAAGCGCTGCTGTTCGCCGCGAAGAACGGCGCCGACCCGGCCAAGGTACGTGAAGCGCTGATGGGTGGCTTCGCCTCCTCGCGCATCCTCGAAGTGCATGGCGACCGCATGGTCAAGGGCACCTTCGATCCGGGCTTCCGTATCAGCCTGCACCAGAAGGACCTCAACCTGGCCCTGGCCGGTGCTCGCGAACTGGGCCTGAACCTGCCCAACACCGCCAACGCCCAGCAAGTGTTCAGCACCTGCGCGGCCATCGGCGGCAGCAACTGGGACCACTCCGGCCTGATCAAGGGCCTGGAGCACATGGCCAACTTCTCCATCCGCAAGGACTGAGAAACCCCTTCGCGGGAACGCTTGGAGCGATGGGTAACGCATCCTCCACGCCCCCACGAAGCACCAGAGCAACGTGACGGGCGACGTTATGGGAGTGGCGTCGCCTGCCACGCGGCAAACCAACTCGAACACCCGGCCGCAGGGAATCACGGCCTCGCCGGCCGGGGTGTTCGATTCCATCACTGAGCCTTCTTGAGAGAGAAGCCTGAGCCATGGAACACCACAACAAGAATCATCGGAGCCTGTCATGAGCCTCGACCCACGCGCCTTCCTGCGCGAGCTGTTCGACACCGCCATCGCCGCCGCGCATCCGGCCCAGGTACTGGCGCAGCATCTGCCCACGGACCAGGGCGGCCGCACCATCGTCATCGGCGCCGGCAAGGCCGCCGGTGCCATGGCCGAAGTCGCCGAGAAGCACTGGAATGGTGAAGTCCAGGGTCTGGTAGTCGCGCCCTATGGCTATGGCGCCGAGTGCCGCAGCATCGAAGTGGTGGAAGCCTCGCACCCGGTGCCGGACGATGCCGGCGAGCGCGTGGCGCGCCGCGTGCTGGAACTGATCAGCGGCCTCTCCGAGAACGACCGGGTGATCTTCCTCCTCTCCGGCGGCGGCTCCGCTCTGCTTGCCTTGCCGGCCGAAGGCATCAGCCTCGACGACAAGCGCAGCGTGAACAAGGCCCTGCTGAAATCCGGCGCCGCCATCAGCGAAATGAACTGCGTGCGCAAGCACCTCTCCGCCATCAAGGGCGGTCGCCTGGCTCGCGCCTGCTGGCCGGCCAGCGTGTACACCTATGCGATTTCCGACGTGCCCGGCGACGAAGCCACGGTGATTGCCTCCGGCCCTACCGTGGGCGATCCGACCACCTCCGCCGACGCCCTGGCGATCCTCAAGCGCTACGCCATCGACGTCCCGGCGAACGTGCGTGCCTGGCTGGAAGACCCGCGCTCGGAGACCGTCAAACCCGGCGACGACTACCTGTCGCGCAGCCACTTCACGCTGATCGCCACGCCGCAGCACGCCCTCGACGCCGTCGCTGCCAAGGCCGAAGCCGCCGGCATCCCGACACTGATCCTGGGCGACCTGGAGGGCGAGTCCCGCGAGGTGGCCAAGGTCCACGCCGGCATCGCCCGGCAGATTCGCAAGCATGGCCAGCCGATGAAGGCGCCGTGCCTGATCCTCTCCGGTGGCGAGACCACCGTGACCGTGCGCGGCAACGGCCGTGGCGGGCGCAATGCAGAGTTTCTCCTCAGCCTCACCGCCGACCTCAAGGGCGAACCGAACATCTGGGCCCTGGCGGGGGACACCGACGGCATCGACGGCATGGAAAGCAACGCCGGTGCCCTGATGAGTCCGTGCAGCTACAGCCGCGCCCTCAAGGCCGGTCTGAATCCGCTGCACGAACTCGACAACAACAACGGATACGGCTTCTTCGCTGAACTGGGCGACCTGGTGATCACCCGGCCGACCCGCACCAACGTCAACGACTTCCGCGCCATCCTGGTCCTCGAGAACGACAAATGACCCCTGACAAGAAAGTAAAAATTCTCGCCACCCTGGGCCCGGCGATCAAAAGCCGCGACGACATCCGCGCCCTGGTGGAAGCCGGCGCCAACCTGTTCCGCCTGAACTTCAGCCATGGCGAATACAGCGACCATGCCCAGCGTTTCGCCTGGGTGCGCGAAGTGGAAGCCGAACTGAACTACCCCATCGGTATCCTCATGGACCTGCAGGGGCCGAAGCTGCGCGTGGGTCGTTTCGCCGACGGGGCGGTACAGCTGCAGAAGGGCCAGACCTTCACCCTCGACCTGAACGACGCACCGGGCGACGACAAGCGCGTCACCCTGCCCCACCCGGAAATCATCCAGGCGCTGGAGCCGGGCATGAGCCTGCTGCTGGACGACGGCAAGATTCGCCTGCAGGTACTCAACGCCCACAGCGATGCCATCGAGACCCGCGTGATGAACAGCGGCGAGCTGTCTGATCGCAAGGGCGTCAACGTTCCGGAAGCCGTGCTCAAGCTCAGCCCGCTGACCGCCAAGGACCGCCGTGACCTGACTTTCGGCCTGGAGCTGGGCGTGGACTGGGTCGCCCTGTCCTTCGTGCAGCGCCCCGAAGACATCGAGGAAGCCCGCGCGCTGATCGGCGACAAGGCCTTCCTCATGGCCAAGATCGAGAAGCCCTCGGCGGTGCAATCCATCGAAGCCATCGCCAAGCTGTCCGACGCGATCATGGTGGCCCGTGGCGACCTCGGCGTGGAGATGCCCGCTGAAAGCGTGCCAGGCATCCAGAAGCGCATCATCCAGGTCTGCCGTCAGCTCGGCCGCCCGGTGGTGGTCGCAACGCAGATGCTCGAATCCATGCGTTTTTCCCCGGCGCCGACCCGCGCCGAAGTGACCGACGTCGCCAACGCCGTCAGCGAAGGCGCCGACTGCGTGATGCTCAGCGCCGAGAGCGCCTCGGGCCAGTACCCGCGTGAAGCAGTGGAGATGATGGCGAAGATCATCCGCCAGGTCGAAGCCGAGCCGGACTACCAGGCCACGCTGGAGATCAACCGCCCGGAACCGGACGCCACCGTCTCCGACGCCATCAGCTGCGCGATCCGCCGGATCAGCCGCATCCTGCCGGTGGCGGTGCTGGTGAACTACACCGAGTCCGGCGCCTCGACCCTGCGCGCCTCCCGCGAGCGGCCCAAGGCACCGATCCTGAGCCTGACGCCGCAACTCAGATCCGCCCGCCGCCTGACCGTGGCCTGGGGCGTCCATTCGGTGGTCAATGCGCAGCTCGCCCACGTCGACGAGATCTGCTCCACCGCCCTGGACATCGCCCTGGCCCAGCGCATGGCGCGCCGTGGCGACACCGTGGTGATCACCGCCGGCGTGCCCTTCGGCCAGCCGGGCAGCACCAACATGCTGCGGATCGAGACGGTAGCGCCGGCACTGGAGGTTTGATGCACGACTGAATGCCCCTCTCCCCTTCGCGGGAGAGGGCAACCGAGTTCAGGAGCCACGCCCAGAGGCGTGCCTCCGCACCGAGTCACTTCCGGACGGACGGGGCCGGGAATACGGGGCCGCGTCCCCGTCCGTCCGGGATTGACCTTGGTACCGAGTACTGCAGCACCCGAAACATGAGTACCGAATGCTTGTCGGTCCATGGCCCCCACGCAGCAACTCCCAATGCTGGCCATGGAACTTTGAGGTTGTTGGCGGTGATCCCGCCGACAACCTCTTTTCTTTTTCCAACCCCGTGGCGCGGCCCCGTATGGCGGCGTCACACGATTCTCACGCAGCGCCCGTCGATGGGGCCTCGATGCCCCACACCCCACGAGGCGCTGCGGAGTCACTTTCAACTGCCCAGAACCCAAATGCCCCTGAACCCGCTCCCCCAGAAACAACCGCTGCGCACCCGGCTGATCGGCTTCGGCCAGATCTACCTGCAGGCCGACGCCCGCTTCGGCCTGATCTTGCTGCTGACCATCGCCTGGTCCGCCCCTCAACTGCTGCCCGGAGCCCTGCTCGGTGCACTGCTCGGCCCGCTCACCGCACGCTTCGTGCGCGAGCCGCAGGCGGACATCGACGCCGGTCTGCACGACTACAACCCGATCCTCATCGGCCTGCTGCTGCCCTTCCAGTTCCAGTGGTCGCTAGGCCTGGTGATGCTGACCATCGCCGCCGTCCTCACCAGCGTCGCGGTGCAAGCCGTGCTGCTGCGCCAGTCGCGCCGGCGTTTCGGCCTGCCGGCCTACACCTCCGCGTTCGTGCTGCTGGGCTGGGTCTCGGTGGCGCTGGGCAAGAGCCTGGGATTCGCGCCGGCCAGCGGCGTCGACTGTCTGTCCTGCGGCGTCGCCAACCCACTGCTGGACTCCGCCGCGCGGGGCTTTGGCGAAGTGATCTTCCTCGGCGAACCGCTCGCTGGCCTGACCATCGCCCTCGGCCTGCTGCTGGTGGAACGCCGCGCCGCCTTCTGGGCGCTGGCCGGCGCCGCCGGGGCGCTCGCCATTTCACCGCTGTTCGACCTGCCGGCCGCCTCGGCGCAGGCCGGTCTGCTCGGTTTGAACGGCGCGCTGGCCGGCATCGCCCTGTCGCTGCGTTTCCGCAGTCCGCTGGCGCCACTGTGCGGCATCGTCCTGGCGGTGCTGCTGCAACCCGGCTTTGTGCTGGTCGGCCTGCCCGCGTTCACCGCGCCGTTCATCCTCGCCTGCTGGCTGGTGATCCTCGGTCATCGTGCGCTGGGCGCGCTGCTGCCCGACCTGCGCAGGGAAAACAGCGGCCCGCGTGTATAGTCGGGGCCCTCTTCCGGCGACGGATCGCTCCGATGAACTTCGTGAAATACCAGGCCCTGGGCAACGACTACCTCGTCTATGCCGGCGACGCCCCGTTCGCCCTGACCGCAGCGCAGATCGGCCGCGTCTGCGACCGTCACCACGGCATCGGCTCCGACGGCATCCTGCTGGCGAACCACAGCGATGCCGCCTTCGGCCTGCGCATCCTCAACCCCGACGGCTCCGAGGCAGAGAAAAGCGGCAACGGCCTGCGCATCTTCTCCCGCTACCTGTGGGACTGCGGTCTGGTCGCCGGGCAACCGTTCGATATCGTCACCGCCGGCGGCACCGTCACCAGCCAGGTGTCCGACGAGGGCCGCACCGTGGAGGTGTCCATGGGCCGCGCCGAATTCGCCTGCGCGAAGATTCCGCTGCTGATCGACGCCGCCGAGGCCCTGGACTATCCCCTGGAAATCGACGGTGTGAAGCTGAAGATCAACGCCGTTTCCATGGGCAATCCGCACTGCGTGGTGTTCGTCGAACAGACCAGCCGCGAGCTGGCCTGCCGCCTTGGTCCACTGCTGGAACACCACCCGCTGTTCCCCCGGCGCACCAACGTGCAGTTCGTCCAGTGGCTGTCCCGCGACGCGCTGCGCGTGGAAATCTGGGAGCGCGGCGCCGGCTACACGCTGTCCTCGGGCACCAGCAGCTGCGCGGCCGCATCGGTGGCACGCAGTCTCGGGCTGTGTGACGAGCACATCGACCTGCACCTGGCCGGCGGCCTGCTGAACATCCGTGTTGCGGATGACTTCCAGGTGACCATGCGCGGCGCCGTGCAGCGGGTCGCCGGCATCGACCTGGACCCGGAAGCCTTCGCCGACCTCGGCTGAGCCCTGCCCTATTCCCAAGGCGACCGGCATGGATCAATGCCGGTCTGCACGCACACGTCCAGACTGCGACCTGACACCTGCCGAAGCAAAACCTGACCGATCAATCGACGGGTAACCGCGCATTTCCCGGCATCTGACGGCATAATCCGCGCCCTTTCGCGCCCGGCCCACCGGGGCGATCCCACTTCCTGCAGCGAACGATGTCATGACGCTTCCAACTCCCACCCTCCTGCAGCGGCTCAAGCGCACCAGCCTGGTCCTGCGGATCTTCATCGGCATGCTCTGCGGCATCGCCCTCGCCGTGCTCTGGCCACAAGGCGCGGTGGCGGTCGGCCTGCTTGGCAAGCTGTTCATCTCCGCCCTGAAGGCCGTGGCGCCCGTGCTCGTACTGGTGCTGGTGATGGCTTCCATCGCCAACCACAAGCAGGGCCAGCGCACCCACATCCGGCCGATCCTGCTCCTGTACCTGATCGGCACCTTCTCGGCAGCCGTGGTCGCAGTGATCGCCAGCTTCACCTTCCCCTCCACCCTGGTGCTGAGCGCGCCAACCAGCGAACTGGCCCCGCCCGGCGGCATCGGCGAGGTCATGCGCTCGCTCCTGTTCAGCGTCACCACCAACCCGGTGAAGGCGCTGCTCGAGGCTGACTTCATCGCCATCCTGGCCTGGGCCATCGGTCTGGGCATCGCCCTGCGCCACGCCCGCCAGACCACCCGCGACCTGCTCGACGACATGGCCAACGGCGTGACCCTGATCGTCCGTGTGGTGATCGCCTTCGCGCCGCTGGGCATCTTTGGCCTGGTGGCCGGCACCATCGCCGAATCCGGCTTCGATGCGCTGATCGGCTACCTGCACCTGCTGGCCGTGCTGCTGGGTTGCATGCTGTTCGTGGCGCTGGTGGTGAACCCGCTAATCGTCTTCGCCAAGATCCGTCGCAACCCGTACCCGCTGGTCCTGCTGTGTCTGCGCGAGAGCGGCATCACCGCCTTCTTCACCCGCAGCTCGGCGGCCAACATCCCGGTCAACCTGCAACTGTGCGAACGCCTGGGCCTGCACGAGGACACCTACTCGGTGTCGATCCCGCTGGGCGCCACTATCAACATGGCCGGCGCGGCGATCACCATCAGCGTGCTGACCCTGGCAGCGGTGCACACCCTCGGCATCGCCGTGGACCTACCCACCGCCATCCTGCTCAGCGTGGTTGCCTCGGTCTGCGCCTGCGGCGCCTCCGGCGTGGCCGGCGGCTCACTACTGCTGATCCCGCTGGCCTGCGGCCTGTTCGGCATCTCCAGCGAAGTAGCGATGCAGGTGGTGGCGGTCGGCTTCATCATCGGCATCCTCCAGGATTCAGCCGAGACCGCGCTGAACTCCTCCACCGACGTGCTGTTCACCGCCGCGGCGTGCATTGCCGAGGGCGACGTGGACGAGCCGCCGGCAGGCGAGCACGCCTGACCCTGCTTTCCCTGACGTGAACCGTGGCGGCTGCGGCCGCCCCGGTGCATCTCGGCTAAGGTGTCTGAATCCCCTCCGTGGATTCCCCCATGGCCGACTCCCCCAGCTGGCGCCAGCGTCTCTACGTCGTCATATTCCAGTCCGACACCACTGCCGGCCGGCGCTTCGACAGCGCGCTGCTGATCGTCATCCTGGCCAGCCTGCTGGTGGTGATTCTCGACAGTGTCGACGACATCAGCCACGCCTACGGTGGTCTGCTCAGCGACATCGAGTGGGTCATCAACGGCCTCTTCCTCATCGAATACCTGCTGCGCCTGTACTGCTCGCCCAAGCCCCTGCGCTATGCCCTGAGCTTCTACGGGCTGGTCGACCTGCTCGCAGTGCTGCCGGGGGTGATCGCCATCTTCTATCCCGACGCGCAGTACCTGCTGGCGGTGCGTGTGATCCGCGTGCTGCGCATCTTCCGCATCCTCAAGCTGCGCCAGTACCTGCGCCAGGCCGACTTCCTGCTCACCGCGTTGCGCGGCAGCCGGCAGAAGATCACGGTGTTCTTCGTCTCGGTGATGAGCCTGGTGACGGTGTTCGGCTCGCTGATGTACGTGGTCGAAGGCCCCGAACACGGCTTCACCAGCATTCCGCGTGGCATCTACTGGGCCATCGTCACGCTCACCACGGTGGGCTTTGGCGACATCACGCCGAAGACGCCTCTGGGCCAGGCCATCGCCAGCCTGGTGATGCTCACTGGCTACTCGATCATCGCCGTGCCCACCGGTATCTTCAGCGCCGAACTGCACAACGCCATGCGCCAGGAGCGCACACCGGGCGCCCTGGACAAGCCCTGCCCGGCCTGCGCCAAGGCCAGCCACGAGGCCGAAGCGGCGTTCTGCTCGCGCTGCGGCAACCCGCTGTTCCCACGTACCGACGGCACCGGGCCCGCCTGACTCCGCACATCGGAGAATGCCCACGACATTACGGAGCAATGCGCATAGCCACTCATCGGCCGCCACGGCATAAAGCTCGCCGAACTTAACCCGTTCCCGCAGCCCCCTTCGTCACAAGCGCCATGGACGGAGCGCCGTGGTGGCGCTCCGCAAGTGCAGGCCGCCTTCCAGGGAACGGCCACGCCGAGGTGAGCACATGCCCTTTCGATTCCACCCACTGATTCTCGCCATGGCCGGCGCGCTGGCCAGCCCTTCGCTGCTGGCCGCGCCGCAGGTGGCCGACAGCCGCATCAGCGCGGTCACCGTCTACACCGACCGCGCCATCGTCACCCGCACTGCCACCCTGCAGCTGCCCGCCGGCCAGCACGAGATCGCACTGGAGCAACTGCCCCTGCGCATCGACGAAAACAGCCTGCAGGCCTCGCTCAGCGCCAGCGCCGCCGCGACCCTGCTCGACGTCAGCAGCGCGCCGCAGGTGTCGCCGCCCGCCGAGGACAACCGCCTGCAACAGCTGGACGCGCAGCTGCGCGAGATCGAACGCCAGGAGCGCGAGATCAGCGACCGCGGCAGCGTGCTGGAGAACCAGAAGCAGTTCCTCGCCGACATCCAGGCCAGCAGCACCAAGCCGGGCAAGAACCAGGCACTGCCGAGCATCGACGAGCTGAAGAACCTGCTGCAGATGAGCGAGGGCAACCTGGGGCGCATCCTCGACGAGCAGCGCAAGCTCGACCAGCAGGGCGAAGACCTGCAGCAACGCAAGCAGGAGCTGGAGAACCAGCGCAGTCACCTGGCCGGCGACGGCACCCACTACAAGCGCGCGATCCTCCGCGTGGCGCTGGAGAAGCCGGCGCAGGTCCGACTGCAGCTCAGCTACACGCTCTACGATGCCTCCTGGCGCCCGGCCTACGATGCCCGCCTGCGCGACGGTGAAGAACAGATCGAGATGACCTACCAGGGCATCGTCCGGCAGAGCAGCGGCGAGGACTGGACCGACGTCGACCTGACCCTGTCCACCGCCCGCCCCAACCTGGGCAGCAGTGTGCCGGCGCTGTCGCCATGGATCGTGGATACCTCGATGGATCGCAGCAAGATGCTGAATGCCAAGACCGCCCCGGCGCCCGCCGCCCCGATGATGGCGCTGGAGGCGAAGAAGGCCCAGCGCTTCGCCGCCGACGAGATGGTCGCCGCCGGCTCGCTGGCGGAAATGCCCGTGGCCGTCGCCGACGTCAGCGGCGCCACCACCAGCGCCTCCTTCCACATCCCGACCCGCGCCACACTGAACAGCGACGGCAGCTCGCAGAAGGTCTCCATTGCCCAGTTCAAGCTGCCGGCGACCTTCCGCTACCTGGCCACGCCGTCGCTGCGCGAAGCCGCCTACCTGCAGGCCGACACCCGCAACGCCAGCGACTATCCGCTGCTGCCGGGCACCCTCAACACCTACCTGGGCAACACCTTCGTCGCCAGCGGCCAGCTGCGCGCGGTGATGCCGGGCGAGACTTTCGAGCTGGCCCTGGGCGGCGACGAGGCGATGTCGATCAAGCGCAAGCTGGTCAACCGCTACACCGACTACACAGGCCTCACCGGCGGCCGCAAGCGCATCACCTATGAGTTCCGCATCGACGCACAGAACAACCACAAGACCGAGCAGCGCCTGCAGTTCAAGGACCAGTTGCCGATCTCGCGCAACGAGCAGATCAAGGTCGCGCTGCTGGAACCCGAAGGCCAGGCAGCCGCCCGCGAGGACGACGGCAAGCTGCTGTGGGACTGGCAGCTGAAGCCAGGCGAGAAACGCAGCACTACCTTCAAGTTCAGCGTCGAGTATCCGAAGGAGCTGGAAGTCAGCGGGCTGGAGTGACGCAGCAAGGGGCAGTCATCACCCGGCAGGCCTGCTAGGCTGCCGGGCAACTCTTCCCCCTTCGTGGAGCACCGATGCACGCACTCGATCCGCAACGCTGGGATTCGCTCTGGCGCCGGCTTGGCGGCAGCGCACCGCCGGGCAGCTTCGCCGAGCTGGAACGCCTCTATGGCGGCAGCGACCGGCACTACCACGGCACGCAGCACATCCTCGCCTGCCTGGCGCACCTCGACCGCCTTCACGACCTGGCTCACGAACCGGCCCAGGTAGAGCTGGCGCTGTGGCTGCACGACGCGATCTACGACACCCACCGCCAGGACAACGAGGCTGCCAGCGCGGCACTCGCCCGCCAATGGCTCACCGAGGCAGGCCTCAACCAGCAGGGTGATGCGCTGCAGGAATTGATCATGGCGACCTGTCACCAGGCCGGCGGGCTGGCCGGGGATGCCGCGCTGGTGGCGGATATCGACCTGTCGATCCTCGCCAGCGCCCCTTCTGTCTACGCCGAGTACCAGGCCGCCGTACGCCACGAATATGCCTGGGTACCGGAAGCGCTGTTCAATGCCGGGCGCGCCAAGGTACTGCGCCAGTTGCTCGACCAGCCGCACCTCTACCAGACCCCGTCACTGCACCAGGAATGGGAAGTGCGGGCGCGGGAGAACCTCGACGGCGAACTGCGGGCCCTGAACCCCGCATAAGCAAATAGCCTTTAAGTATTTAAGTGCCATATAACCTGTCGGCATAATCGACACCCAACAACACTGCCAAAAGGAACTGCTCGTGAAACGTCTGTTCAGCGCCTCGCTGCTGGCCGCCGGCCTCGCCCTGGCCTCCACCGCCCAGGCCGCCCAGCCCCTGCTCAACGTCTCCTACGACGTGATGCGCGACTTCTACAAGGACTACAACGCCGCCTTCCAGAAACACTGGCAGGCAGAGAAAGGCGAGAAGATCACCATCCAGATGTCCCACGGCGGTTCCAGCAAACAGGCCCGCGCAGTGATCGACGGCCTGCCCGCCGACGTCATCACCATGAACCAGGCGACCGACATCGACGCCCTGGCCGACAACGGCGGCCTGGTGCCCAAGGATTGGGCAACCCGCCTGCCCAACGACAGCGCGCCCTTCACCTCCGCCACCGTGTTCATCGTGCGCAAGGGCAACCCCAAGGGTCTGAAGGACTGGAACGATCTGGTGAAGCCGGGCGTGCAGGTCGTGGTGCCGAACCCGAAGACCTCGGGCAACGGCCGCTACACCTACCTCTCCGCCTGGGGCTACGCGCAGAAGCATGGCGCCGATGAAGCCAAGGCCAAGGAATTCGTCGCCCAGCTGTTCAAGAACGTCCCGGTGCTGGATACCGGCGGCCGCGCTGCGACCACCACCTTCATGCAGAACCAGATCGGCGACGTGCTGGTGACCTTCGAGAACGAAGCCGAGATGATCGCCCGCGAGTTCGGCCGTGGCGGCTTCGAAGTGGTCTACCCGACCGTTTCCGCCGAAGCCGAGCCGCCGGTGACAGTGGTCGACAAGGTCGTCGACAAGAAAGGTACCCGCGCCGAAGCCGAGGCTTACCTGAAGTACCTGTGGTCCGACGAAGGCCAGACCATCGCCGCGAACAACTACCTGCGCCCGCGCAACCCGGAAGTGCTGGCCAAGTTCTCCGACCGCTTCCCGAAAGTGGACTTCTTCTCCGTGGTGAAGACCTTCGGCGACTGGCGCACCGTGCAGAAGACCCACTTCGCCGACGGTGGCGTGTTCGACCAGATCTACACCCCGAACTGATTCAGCGGGGCGGGAAAGACAAAAGCCGGAGCTGCCCAGCAGCTCCGGCTTTTTTCGTGGCACACCATCCTACAATTGCGTCACGTCACCCTTTCCAACCCACCTCGCGCAAAGCGGCCAGCAGGCGCTCCCCGCTCAACGCCGGCACCAGCACGCCGTCATCGGTGCGCATGTCCTTGCCGGCCAGCAGCACGTTGACGATGGCCTCCTCCACCGCCTCGGCGGCAGCGGCGAACAGCGGCGAGATGTGGTCGTTGTTGACCATCTCCAGCGCCGTGGCGAACGGCAGGCCTTTGCGTCCATAGTCCGCCGGCGGCAGGTCGCGGTTGCCGGTGGCGAAGGCGAGGAAGATGTCGCCGCTGGAATCGTCCGTGCCGCCACCCGTGCGGGCGATACCCAGCGAGGCGCGCTGCGCCAGGCGCTGGCACTGGTGCGGCAGCAGCGGCGCGTCGGTGGCGAGGATCACCACGATGGAGCCCATGCCCGGCGTGCCCTGCTCGGCGAAGGGTGACGGCAGGTCACCCAGTTGGCGGCCGACCGGATAACCATCCACCCGCAACTCACGGCGCTGGCCGTGGTTGGCCTGCACCAGCGCGCCCACGGTCCAGCCGCCCTGCTCCGCCGGCAGCTTGCGCGAAGCGGTACCGATGCCGCCCTTGAACTCGTGACAGATCATCCCTGTGCCGCCGCCCACCGGGCCTTCCCGCACCGGGCCGGGCTCGGCCGCCGCCAGCGCCTCGCGCACCTGCTCGGCGCCGACGTGCTGGCCCCAGATGTCGTTGAGCAACCCGTCGTAGGTTTCCATCACTACCGGCATGCACCAGTAGACGGACGGATCTGCCAACTCGGCATGCTCGGCGGCGATCAGCGCATCGCGCACCGCGCCCACACTGTGGGTGTTGGTGATGGCGATGGGCGTGGTCAGCAGTCCTGCCTCGCGAATCCACTCCAGACCCGTGGCGTCGCCGTTGCCATTGAGTACGTGGCAGCCGGCGAAGCAGGGTTGCTGCCGCGCCGCGCCATCGCGTGGCTGGACCACGGTGACCCCGGTACGCACGGCGCGACCGCCGCGCTCGCCGAGCAGGGTACTGTGGCCGACACGGATGCCGGGGACGTCGGTGATGGCGTTGAACTCGCCGGGAGTGCCCAGGCCGAGGGTGATGCCGAGTTGACGAGCGCGCATGCTGTCTCCTTGGTTTTCGAGAAGGGTTCAGAGCTTCTGGAAGGCCGGGCTTAGCTTGCCGTAGGTGCTGTAGAGAATCACCGACACGGCCAGTATCCCGACAATGATCATGACGTCCCGCGAGGAGGCGTCCAGTAGCAGGTTGAGCAACAGGTAGCCGGCGCCGACCACCGCCAGCATCGCCGGCAGCGGCCACAGCGGCATGCGGTACGGGTGCTCGCGGTCGCGGCGCAGCACGCGGCTGAACAGCGCGCAGAGCGCCACCACCAGGTAGACCATCACCAGCAGCAGCACGGTGAACGAGGTCAGCTCTTCCAGGTTCGAACTGAAGCTCAGCGCCGCCGACGGCACACCGAGGAACAGCGTGGCGATCCACGGCGACTCCCAGCGCGGGTGGATGCGGGTGAAGGCGCGGTTCATCAGCGGCGTCCACAGTTCGTCGCGGCCGCTGCTGAAGATCACCCGGCCAACCTGGATGACGATGGCGACGATGGCATTGAACACCGAGAGGAAGATGCCGGCGCTGACCAGACGCGACAGTGTCGCGTTGCCATGGGCGGTGAGCAGGTAGCCGACCGGATCGGGACTGGCGATCATGTCCTTGAGCGAAGGCGCGCCCAGCAGCAGCGCGGTCAGCGGGATGATCTCGATCCCCACCACCAATACCAGCGACCAGATCACTGCGCGGTGCACGTTGCGCCCGCCGCACTTCATGTCCTCGGCCAGCAGCACCGCCCCGCCGAAGCCGTTGTAGGAGAACAGCGCGGTACCCACGGCGCCGATCACCAGCGCCCAGGGTGCAGCGGCCAGTATCCCGCCGTCGATGTGCTGCGGCTGCACCAGCACGCTTACCGGCTGGCTGACGTGGCCGAAACCGAGCACCACGATCACCAGCAGCGCCGCCACTTCGCAGAGCAGGAACACGCCGGTGATCCAGGCGTTCACCCGGATGTTGAGGATGCCCAGCACGTAGCTCGCGGCGACGATCACCAGGGCGACCGTCTGGGTGTCGAAATTGGTCCCCAGGGCGTTGTTGAGGTAGGTCGCCGCGCCAGTCGCCAGTACCGGCGGAATGAACAGCAGCGAGACCAGCACGGTAAGGAAGGTGGCATAGCCGGCAAGACCGCCGAACACGCGCTTGGCGTAGACGTATTCGCCACCAGCGGAGCTGTGGGCGCGGCCGAGTTCGGCGTAGCACCAGGCGAACATCAGCGCCAGGAAGCCGGCGAAGACGAAGGCCAGGAAGGCGCCGCTGCCGGCCTGCTGGATGGCGAAGGGCGCGATGACGAAAACGGAACTGGCGGGGGTGACCGCCGAGACGGTGATGGCGACTACGTCGAGCACGCCCAGGCTGGGCTTGAGCGCGCTCGCTGGCGCAGGGGAAGCGCTCATATCGTTGTTTCCTCGTGTTGTTATTGGTGGCTGAGGCAGGAACGAAAACCTTGTCTCGCCCTCTGAACGGGGCGCTGCGTGGGGTGCAGTCTGGGCATGGCGAGGGAGGCGGCCAATCACCATTTGGGGTTACGCCCCCTTGACGGCAGGCAGGTAAAAGGAGGAAACCGTTGGCCGAATCCACGCCGCCCCGTTCGGAGAAACACTGCCGATGCACACTCTGTTCCGCGAAGTCGGCATTCACGCCAACCTCGGCCGCGCCATCGAGCAGATCGGCCAGCCGCGCTTCTGGAAGCAACTGGTCCTGCTGCTGCACCAGTGGCTGCCGTTCGATAACGCCCTGGCGATGTTCTACCCGGCCAGCGGCACGCCGGTGGCGCTGGAGGAGTACGACGCCGAGCCCACCGCCGGCCCGGCCGCCATGGCCATCTACCTCGACGGCCTGTTCCAGCTCGACCCGTTCTACCAGGCCTGCCGCGAGGGCGTGCCCAGTGGACTGTACCGGCTGGAGGAAATCTCCCCGGACCAGTTCCGCCAGAGCGAGTACTTCCTCAGTTACTTCCACGACAACGTGCTGGAGGACGAGGTGCAGTTCATCCTCCAGTTGCCCGGCCAGGGCGCGCTGTCGCTGTCGCTGGGCATGCGCCGGCTGTTCGATGGCGAGCAGAGCGGCCTGCTGACGATGCTCTGCCCCTGGGTGCTGGCACTGATGCAGCAGCACTGGCAGCAGCGCAGCCAGCGCCTGCTGCCCGGCACCAGCGATGGCGTGGCGGTGCAGGTCCGCGATGCCCTGAGCCACTTCGGCGCGGGCGTGCTCTCGGAGCGCGAGCTGGAGATCGCCCGGCTGATCCTGCGGGGTTACTCCTCCAAGGCCATGGCCGAGCGCCTGGCGATCTCGCCGGAGACCATCAAGGTCCACCGTCGCCACCTGTACAACAAGCTCGACATTTCCTCGCAGCCGGAGCTGTTCTCGCTGTTCCTGCAGTCGCTGGGGCACGACCCGGAGAACCCCTGAGCCGCGCCTCACGCATTGGCCGCCATCGCTGCGGCTGATGCCATGCCATTCGCGCCCGTCAGGACACCCCGCTGGCACTGCACGGACACTACCGCGTCCCCGCCAGGCTTCTAGACTGGACCCGTGCCATCCAGACACGCCACGACAATCACAAGAGAGCACAGCCTGATGAACGCACGCGCCAACTTCACCCACATGGAAGACGGCACCGCCGACGACTGGGCCATCATCGCCAAGGACTTCGGCCAGTACGCCGCCCTCCTGCCCGACCGGATCATGACCCACCTGCGCCTGCTCGACGGCGACTTCGGCGGCTTCCCGGTGGACCGCCTGACCCACTCGCTGCAGACCGCCACCCTGGCCCATCGCGACGGCCGCGACGAGGAATACGTGGTCTGCGCCCTGCTCCACGACATCGGCGACACCCTCGGCTCGGTCAACCATGCCGACATCGCCGCGGCCATCCTCAAGCCCTTCGTCAGCGAGGCGAACCTGTGGATGATCGAGAAGCACGCGATCTTCCAGGGCTACTACTTCTTCCACCATCTGGGACTGGACCGGCACCTGCGCGAGCAGTTCAAGGAGCACCCGCAGTTCGAGCAGACCATCGAATTCTGTGCGCGCTACGACGCCGCCGCCTTCGATCCGGACGCTGAAGTGCTGCCCCTGGAGTTCTTCGAGCCCATGCTGCGCCGGGTCTTTGCCCAGCCCCGCCGCTCGATCTACCAGAAGCCCGACGGCACGATGGCCTGAAGGTCCCGAGGTGACCGGCGGTCCGCGACGAAGAGTGGCGAACCGCCGCTGGCCCGGGGGCTGCGCATGGAATAAGATTCCTCCCAAAATCAGACGCGCAATTGGCCACGAGCCTACGCGCACCAGGGAAGTTTCTTGCGCATGAAGCCTAACGTTCTTGAGCGTGCCAGCAGCCCGCTCACCCCCGCCCCTCTGCGCGAATACCATTCCCGCGTGCTGGCGTATATCGCCATCGCCGCGACCATCACCGCCGGCACCTTCGCCAAGTACTTCGGCTACGAGATCCTCTGGATGATCCCGTACGCCCTGCTCTATCCGCACCTCGCCCAGCAGATCAGCCGCCGCTTCAAGCGCGACAACCCACAACGCACCCGCCTGGTGCTGCTGTTCATCGACGCCCTGCACGCCGGCATCGCCACCACGCTGCTGGGCTTCTCCGAAGTGCCCAGCCTGATGCTGGTGCTGATCCTGGCCTTCTCTGCGCTGATCATCGGTGGCCTGCGCTCCCTGGGCCTGGCGCTACTGGTCGCACTGAGCGCCGCGGTCCTCAGCGCCGCGCTGATCGCTCCGGCGTACAAGGGCCAGACGCCGAGCATCGTCGCCCTGGTCAGCGTGCTGTTTTCCACCCTGTACATCTGCATCACCGCCTTCTTCGTGCACCAGCAGGGCCTGCGCCTGGCCCAGGCCCGTTCGGACATCACCCTGGAGCAGGAAAAAGCCGCGCGCCTGGCCAGCAACCTGGCCAAGTACCTGTCGCCGCAGGTGTGGGAATCGATCTTCAGCGGCAAGCGCACGGTGCGCCTGGAGACCCAGCGCAAGAAGCTCACGGTGTTCTTCTCCGACATCAAGGGCTTCACCGAGCTGTCCGAGGAACTCGAAGCCGAAGCCCTCACCGACATGCTCAACAACTACCTCAACGAGATGTCGAAGATCGCCCTGAAGTACGGTGGCACCATCGACAAGTTCGTCGGCGACTGCGTGATGGTGTTCTTCGGCGACCCAGCCACCCAGGGCGCGAAAAAGGACGCCGTGGCTGCTGTGTCCATGGCCGTGGCGATGCGCAAGCACATGAAGGTCATGCGCCAGCAGTGGCGCGCCCAGGGCATCACCAAACCACTGGAAGTACGCATGGGCCTGAACACCGGCTACTGCACCGTGGGCAACTTCGGCGCCGACACGCGCATGGACTACACCATCATCGGCCGCGAAGTGAACCTCGCCAGCCGCCTGGAAAGCGCCGCCGAAGCCGGCGAGATCCTCATCAGCCACGAGACCTACTCGCTGGTGAAGGACGTCCTGATGTGCCGCGACAAGGGGCAGATCGCCGTGAAGGGTTTCAGCAAGCCGGTGCAGATCTACCAGGTGGTCGACTTCCGTCGCGACCTGGGCTCCAACCCCAGCTTCGTCGAGCACGAGGTGCCGGGCTTCTCCATGTACCTGGACACCAACAACGTGCAGAACTACGACAAGGAGCGCGTCATCCAGGCGCTGCAGCAGGCGGCAGAGAAGCTCAAGGACAAGATCATTCTCTGATCCTGACGGCCTCTTTGCCGAGTCTCTGACCACTCGCCGAAGCGCCCCGTTTCGGTAACGCCCAACTCCTCGTTGAGACCCACCCGATCGCGGACCGGGTCCGCTCCCACGCTCGCCGGGCATCCTCTGGAGTCCGGCAAGGCTGACGCCTTGCGTCGCCTGGCGACGGCCACTGCCGAACCCACAACATCCGCCCAGCCGCAGGGCGTCCAACCGCTCACGGTTGTACGCCGCCAGGTCCAGCCGTTCCTTCCTCCACGTCACGTGGCCAATCGGCGGATGACGTCGAACGTTATGCGCCCTGCGCCGCGGGTCTTTTCCACTCGCCCATAAAAAAGCCCGCTCAATTGAGCGGGCTGGAAAGGCTCCGGCGCTTCACGTTCACCGGGCCGAATTGCTCGTTGGGGAATCCGTCAGGAGGGCTGAAGCTCTGCGGAGTTACCCGGGCCAGCGGCCAATTCTGCGGACAGGGTCTTCTCGTCCAGCTGCTTGCACCACTTGGCGACCACGATGGTGGCGACGCCGTTGCCGACCAGGTTGGTCAGGGCGCGGGCTTCGGACATGAAGCGGTCGATACCCAGGATCAGCGCCAGGCCCGCAACCGGCAGGTGGCCGACAGCGGACAGGGTGGCGGCCAGCACGATGAAGCCCGAACCGGTAACACCGGCGGCGCCCTTGGAGGCGATCAGCAGCACGACCAGCAGGGTCAGCTGGTGGGTGATGTCCATCGGGGTGTCAGTGGCCTGGGCGATGAACACAGCGGCCATGGTCAGGTAGATCGAGGTGCCGTCGAGGTTGAACGAGTAGCCGGTCGGGATCACCAGGCCGACGACGCTCTTGTCGGCGCCCAGCTTCTCCATCTTGGCGATCATGCGCGGCAGGGCCGATTCGGAGGACGAGGTGCCCAGCACGATCAGCAGCTCTTCGCGGATGTACGAGATGAAGCGCAGGATGCTGAAGCCGTGGGCGCGGGCGATGCCGCCCAGCACGATGAGCACGAACAGCAGACAGGTGATGTAGAAGCACAGCATCAGCTGGCCCAACTGCACCAGCGAGCCGAGGCCGTAGGCGCCGATGGTGAAGGCCATGGCACCGAAGGCACCGATGGGAGCGACCTTCATGATCACGTTGATGATGTTGAACATCACGTGGGTGATGCGATCGATGAACTCGAAAACCGGCTTGCCGTAGTCGCCCAGACGGTGCAGCGCGTAGCCGAACAGCACGGAGAAGAACAGCACCTGCAGGATGTCACCGTTGGCGAACGCGCCGACCACGGTGCCCGGGATGACGTTCATGAAGAAGTCGATGGTGCTCTGCTTCTCGCCGGACGCGATGAAGCCGGTGAGCGCCGCGTTCTTGTTCATTTCGGCGGTCAGCGTGGCGACATCGGCATGCATGCCGGCGCCCGGCTGGACGACGTTGACCACGACCAGGCCGATGATCAGCGCGACGGTGGAAACGATTTCGAAATACAGCAGCGCCATGCCGCCCGTCTTGCCCACGGCCTTCATGCTCTGCATGCCGGCGATGCCGGTTACCACGGTGCAGAAGATGATCGGCGCGATGGCCATCTTGATCAGTTTGACGAAGCCATCGCCCAGCGGCTTCATCAGTTTGGCGGTGTCGGGGTAGAAGTGGCCGAGTGCGATACCGATGGCGATGGCGATCAGTACCTGCACATACAGGCTTTTGTAGAAGGGTTGCTTGGTCATGGCAGCTCTGTCCTCACGGGCGTGCGCTCACCAATGGCAAACGCAAGACCGAACGCGTTATCTCCCTGCAATGGGAGAATTTGTTTTCAGGGCATGCCCGAAGGCAGGCCTTGATCGCATATGGCAAGTGCTGTGCCAGACCTTTAAAAAATGTTAAATCCCTTTAAATTCAACCACTTCCGTATAAAGTCGCGGCACGGAAAGCCCCAGAAATGGCGGAAATCCGCCTTCTGGCTGGCGGGTTTCCCGCCCTCTGGCGGGTATCCGCCATGGCCTTCGTACCGTAGATTGTAGAACTCCGATCAGGTTCGATCGGGTTTACCGCGCGGCTCCTGGACGTGCGGCCAGAACAACAAGGACCGCTCATGCGAGAACGCACCATTGCCAGCCACTTCGTCCGCGCCGCCGTCCATGGCGCGCAGCGCAAGGGGCTGAACGTTCAGATGCTGCTGCGCGACGCCGGCATTGCCCCGGCGATTCTCGACGAGCCTCGTGCACGGATCGACCCGTCGCAGTTCACCTGCCTGATGCAGCGCCTGTGGGAAGCTCTCGACGACGAGTACATGGGCTTCGGCGCCATGCCCAGCAAGCGCGGCACCTTCGCCATGATGTGCAACGCGATCATCCACTGCCGCACGCTGGAAAAGGCGCTGGGCCGCGGCGCGCTGTTCTACGGCCTGTTTCCGGAAGCCCCGCGTATCGAGCTGGTGCGCGAAGGTGAATGGGCGCGGCTGACCCTGGACGAAACCCATCTGCGCGATCCGGACCACTTCCTCGCCGAGAGCCTGCTGCTGATCTGGCACCGGCTGGCCAGTTGGCTGATCGGCCAGCGCATCCGCCTGGAGGAGGCCACTTTCAGCTACCCGACGCCTGAGCACCAGGCCGAGTACGACCTGCTGTTCCCCTGCCCTCGCCGCTTCTCTGCCGACAGCACCAGCCTGCTGCTGCAGGCGCGCTACCTGGACATGCCGCTACTGCAGGACGAACGCACGCTGAAGCACTTCCTCAAGGACTCGCCCGCCGACCTGCTCGCCCGTCCCGACGGCGGCGACAGCCTGACCAGCCAGATTCGCCGCCTGCTCGGCCGCGACTGTCGCAGTTGGCCGGACCTGGAGCAGGTCGCCGCGCAACTGCACATGAGCCCGCAGACGTTGCGCCGGCACCTGCGCGAGGAAGGGCCGAACTTCCAGGAATTGAAGGATCAACTGCGCCGCGACCTGGCGATCTACTACCTGGGCCGCGCTGAACTCTCGATCCAGGACATCGCCGACCAGCTCGGCTTCTCCGAGCCATCCGCCTTCCATCGTGCGTTCAAGAAATGGACGGGGCTGACTCCGGGGGCCTATCGGGCGCAGCAGGGGGAATAACTCGGCTTCAACCTGTAGGAGCGGGCCATGCCCGCGATCGCACGCATGGCGCGCTCCTACAATTGAGCGTCGGCGCCCAGTCCAAGCTGCCGGCTAGCCCGGCAGGCGAATGCGGAAACACGCCCCGCCCAGTTCGGAATCCTCCAGCGCCAGCTCACCGTCGTAGCTGTCGATGATGTCCTTCACTACCGCCGTGCCGATGCCCTGACCGGGGTGCTGGGCGTCCAGCCGTTCGCCGCGCTTGAGGATGCGTTCGCGCTGACTGGCCGGCACACCGGGGCCGTCGTCTTCGATGATCAGCTCGAACATCCGGCCATTCTTCCGTGCGCTGACCTTCACCGTGGTCAGGCACAGGCGGTACGCGTTCTCCAGCAGGTTGCCGAGCATCTCCAGCAGGGCGCCCTTCTCCAGCGGCAGGGAGAAGCCCGGCGGGATATCCCGCGCCAGCTTCACGCGCTTGTCGCGGTAGACCTTGTCCAGCGCACCGGCGATGGTGTCCAGCAACGGGTCGAGCGCTGCGCGGTGGCGGATCAGGCCGCTCTTGCGCATCGTCGCGCGCTGTAGCTGATAGCCGATCTGCTGGCTCATGCGCTCGATCTGGGTCTGCAGCACCTGTACCTGCTCGCGATTCTTCGGCTCGCTGGCCAGGGTTTCGCTGACACCCTGCAACACCGCCAGCGGCGTCTTCAGGCTGTGGGCAAGATCGCCCAGGGAGTTGCGATAGCGCTCGCGCTGGGCGCGTTCGCTGTCCAGCAGGCGGTTCACCGAGTCGGTCAGTCGCAGCATCTCGGCGGGGTGCTCATCGCTCAGGCGTTCACGGTCGCCGGTCTCGATCTGGTCCAGTTCGAAGCGCAGACCCCGCATGGAGCGGAAGCCCCAGCCGAGGCCGAGCCACAGGAGTCCCAGCAGCAGCAGGAGTGCACCGCCCAGCCAGAGATAGAGCTGGTCGCGAAAGCCACTGACCAATTCACGGAATTCGCTCTCCGGCTGCATGGTGACGATGCTGTAGGCCGCGCGCTTGCCGCCCAGCAGGTCGATCTCCACGTCGTAGACGAAGAACTCCTGGCCTGTGCGATCACGGATGCGGGTGAATTCGTCGATCATCCCGTCGTACTTGGGCGAGTAATCGACGCTTTCGTCCTGGGCCGAGGTGGAACGCCACACCAGTTGGCCGGACTGGTCGTAGATGAAGCCCAGCAGCTTGGATTCGGGGAGGTTGAAGTCCTCCACCGGCAGGTGCTCGGGCATGCTCAGGACATTGCCCTCGATGCGCGCCGAAGACACCAGGGTCGCCACGTCTGCCGCCAGGCGCTGCTGGATGGCGTTCTCCAGGGCAATGCTGAACGCACGCTGGAGTGCCGGCAGCAGCGCGGCCATAAACAGCACG
This sequence comes from uncultured Pseudomonas sp., assembly GCA_966191535.1. Classification (GTDB taxonomy): domain Bacteria; phylum Pseudomonadota; class Gammaproteobacteria; order Pseudomonadales; family Pseudomonadaceae; genus Pseudomonas. The sequence goes on from CBIGPF010000040.1 coordinate 22,274, forward strand.
GCGAGAATCGCCGCCCCGATCATCAGCCGCAGCCGCAGCGAACGAATCATTTACATAGCTCGTTGAAGATGTAGCCCTGGCCGCGCACGGTATCGATCGGCTTGAAGCCCGCGGCGGTCTCCAGCTTGCGGCGCAGGCGGCCGACCAGCACCTCGATGACGTTCGGATCGCGCTCGTCGTCGTCCGGGTAGAGCTGCTCGATCAGGCGCTCCTTGGCCACCACCTGCTGGTGATGACGCATGAGGTACTCGAGGATGCGGTACTCGAAGGCGGTCAGCTGCAGCGACTCGCCGTTGACCAGCGCCTGCTTGCGATTGGTGTCCAGCACCAGCGGGCCGGCCTCGATGCTCGATTGCGCGAAGCCGCTGGAACGGCGCAGCAGTGCGTTCAACCGTGCCTCCAGCTCTTCGAACTGGAAGGGCTTGACCACGTAGTCGTCGGCGCCGGCGGCCAGGCCTTCGACCTTGTCCTGCCAGTTACCGCGCGCGGTGAGGATCAGGATCGGGAAGGTCTTGCCCTGGCTGCGGAACTCGCGGATCAGGTCCAGGCCGCTCATGCCGGGCAGGCCCAGGTCGATCATCGCCAGGTCGTGATGGTATTCGCTGGCGCGGTACAGCGCCTCTTCGGCATTGGCGACGGCATCGACCACATGGCCTTGCTCGCCGAGCCGGGTATACAGGTGATGGCGCAACAGCGCCTCGTCTTCCACCACCAGCAGTTTCATGCGCGTACTCCCTGAGTCAGGCAACCGGGCCGCGCGGGCCCGGTTGCGTTACCGGTCAGAACTTGTAGTTGGCGCCCAGGTAGAACTGGGAGCTGCTGTGCAGGTCAAGGGATCCCACCTTGCTGCCACCGTGCGGGCTCATCTCGGTACTCGCGTTGGTACGCAGGTAACGGTAGCCGCCTTCCACGGAAGCGTTCTTGCCGAGTTCCTGAAGGATACCGGCTTGGGCGCCGATGGCGTAACCCACATCACTGTCGCGGCTGAAACCCTTGGAATCCTGCTCCAGCTTGACCAGGCCGGCGGTGCCGCCGCCGAACAGCTTGGTGCCCTGGTCGCCCAGCGGCAGGAAGGCGTCGTAGCTGCCGAGCAGGTTCTGCTGGCGCAGCTTCAGGCCGCGTTCGGTATCGGAGACGTTTTCATAGGTCACGTAGTAGCGGCCCTGCTCCATCTGCTGGCCCGCGCGGACGCCCCAGGTGCCGCTGTTGTTGATCACGCTATCGAGCTTCGGGTTGTTCAGGTTGCGGTTCAGCGCGTCGGACTTCTGGATGTTGTTGCTGGTTTCGCCCCAGGTCATACCGACGAAGGTGTCGGCGGCGCTGGCTGCGGTGGCGGCCAGGCTGGCACCGAGGATGGCGGAGGCGAGGGCGATTTTCTTCATGGCTTTCATGGGGATTCTCCCGTCAAGGATGTCTGTAATGTGTTGACGGGGAGAAGGTTACGAGGGGGGCACTGAACCGAACCTGTCGAACCGCTGAACCAATGCTGAACGACTCGCCTGAAGGAACTTTCGCTCATGTAGGAGTGCCCATGACGCGCTCCTGCAGAAATGCAAAGCCCCGGCACAGGCCGGGGCTCCGCTGGAACTCCAGGGCCGCCTATCCGGCCTTCAATGCCTTGAGGATCTTCTGTCCCGCGCGCCCGTCCGCCGGCGTCAGGCCACGCGTGTTCTGCTCCTGCTGGATCGCCTTGCGCGTCACGTCGCCGATCATGCCGTCGGGCTGGCCGATGTCGTAGCCACGCTGGATCAGCAGTTCCTGCAGCTCCTTGCGCTGGGCGCGGCTCAGGCCCGGGTCATCGGTCGGCCAGGGCGTGCGCAGGCCCGCTTCGCCGCGCAGGCGGTCGGACAGCAGGGCGATGGCCAGCGCATAGCTTTCCGCTGCGTTGTAGGAATAGATCGCGTCATAGTTGCGCAGCACCAGGAAGGCCGGCCCATTGGCGCCTGACGGCAGCAGGATGGCGCCCTTGGAGTCGATGCTGGGGATCGGCTTGCCGTCGATGCGCTTCACGCCACGGCTGGTCCAGTCGGACAGCGCGCGGCGCTTGGTGCGCCCGGCCAGCGAGGCATCGAAGCCCGCCGGCAGTTTCACCTCATAGCCCCATGGCTGTCCTTCGCGCCAGCCAGCCTTGCGCAGGTAGTTGGCGGTGGACGCCAGGGCATCGGCGGTACTGCCCACCAGGTCGCGGTGGCCGTCGCCGTCGAAATCCTCGGCGATGCGCGCGTAGGTCGAGGGCATGAACTGGGTCTGGCCGAAAGCACCTGCCCAGGAACCGGTAATGCCGCTGTCGCGGATATCCCCCTGCTGCAGCAGCTTGAGCGTCGCGATGAACTCGCCCTGGAAGAACGGCTGGCGCCGCCCATAGCAGGACAACGTCGACAGCGACACCAGCAGGGGGCGCTTGCCGGTAATACGCCCGTAGTCGCTTTCCACGCCCCACACCGCGACCACCGTGGCCGGGTCGACCTGATAGCGCGCGGCAACCTTGCGCAACAAGTCGGCATGTTCGGTCATCCGCGCCTTGCCGTCGGCAACACGCTGGTCGTCCACCAGCCCGGCCAGGTAATCCCAGATCGGCGTGGTGAACTCGGGCTGGGCGTCCAGCAGCGGCAGCACGGTCATGTCCGGCTGCAAACCTTTGGTGAACTGCGCAAAGCTGGCGGCGCTGACGCCCTTGGCCTGGGCAGCGCCCTGCAGGCGATTCAGGCAGGAACCGAAATCGTCGCCCGGCGCAGCCTGCGCCAGTGCCGCCGGCAGCAGCAGGGACAGGGCCAGGGCAGCGCGATGCGCGATGGAGGAGGTCTTCATTGGTGTCGAATGCTCAGATCGGTGAAGGTGGCGCGCCCGCCCTCGCTGGCGGGCCCGCGATTGTCCTGCAGGTAGAGACCTGCCTTGAAGTACAGGCCCTGATAGGCCCACCGGGTATCCAACTGCTGGCTGACCTGGCCGTTCTCGACCTGCACGCTCAACACGCCGCTGCTGGACACGCCCAGCCGGTAGGTAAAGGTATCGCCCAGCGGAATGCCGTCATAGACGGTATAGGTGCGCGTGGTGATGTCGTCGGGCCGATCGCGAACCAGCGCCTGCACCCGCGCCTTGTCCAGGCGCTGCTGGTAGACCAGCTTGACCAGCGGCAGGGCCTCGGCGCTGCCGCTGCCGTTGCTGTGGATCTGCCCGATCACCATGCGTCGGCTGGACGGCACGGCTTCCACGCGCAAGGTGGCGACCATCAGGTTCTCCGCCAGCGGGTAGCGCCAGGTCACCAGGCGGCCGTCAGGCTTGGCCTCGCGCAGTTCGGTGCGGGGAAACTCGCTGCCGCTGGTGTGGGCGCCGTTCACCGGCACCCAGAACTCCACGCCGTCGGCACTGCGGCGGAAATACGGGCTCTCGTAGTCGCGGCCGAGTTTCGCCGTGGAAATGGTCGCGGCCGGGCCGCGCTGGGGAATGGTCAGATTCCAGGTGCTCAGGTCCAACATCGGCCTATCGCTTCGCGGGTCAGGACATGGGCGCAAGGGTAGACGAGGCTGTCGGACTTTTCACTCATCCAGCAGCGCTTGGTTCGGCCACCAAGCGCGCCCTTGAGCGGCCGCATGCGTCTTGCACAGGCGTTTTCCCCATCAGCGGCTATCTTCTCTGGTTCCGCCATTGCCATCGCCACGGCCAACGCCACGGAGAGACACCATGCGCCTGCTCACCGCCCTGCTGCTATTCGCCTTCGCGGCCAGCGCCAACGCCGCGATCCAGACCCAGGAAATTCCCTACGAATCCGCCGACGGCACGAAACTGATCGGCTACTTCGCCTACGACGACGCCAAGTCCGGCATCCGCCCCGGCGTGCTGGTGGTCCACGAATGGTGGGGCCTGAACGACTATGCCAAGAGCCGTGCCCGCGAACTCGCCAAGCTGGGCTACAGCGCCCTGGCCATCGACATGTATGGCGAAGGCAAGCACACCGAGCACCCCGACGACGCCAAAGCCTTCATGAGTGAGGCGCTGAAGAATGCCGACGCGGCCAAGGCGCGCTTCCAGGCCGGCCTCGATCTGCTGAAGAAGCAGCCGCAAACCGACCCGAGCAAGATCGCCGCCATCGGTTACTGCTTCGGCGGCAAGGTGGTGTTGGACATGGCCCGCGCCGGCCTGCCGCTGGCCGGCGTGGCCAGCTTCCACGGCGTGCTGGCGACCCAGACACCGGCGCAGCCGGGACAGATCAAGGCGAAGATCCTGGTCGAGCACGGCGCCGCCGACACCCTGGTACCGGCCGACAGCGTCACGGCCTTCAAGACCGAGATGGACAACGCCAAGGCCGACTACAAACTGGTGATCCAGCCCAACGCCAAGCATGGATTCACCAATCCCGACGCCAACGCCCACAAGGGCCACGGGCTGGATATCGGCTACGACAAGACGGCCGACCAGAAGTCCTGGGCGGACCTGAAAGAGTTCTTCAAGCAGATCTTCGACGAGAAGGCCTGAGACTTTCTTGCGGGCAATAAAAAACGGGAGCCCATTCGGGCTCCCGCACTCAATCAAGTGTAAAGGTCAGAGCCCGCCTTGGCGGCACTCCAACAACAACCTCACCTGCGTCCCCTTGGGAACGCGGCGCGCAGTGTGACAAAGCTTGTCGGACGAATCCGTACGCCTTTGGTGAAGGTTTGCAAACGAATGTAAGCGCCGCGTGACTGGTGAGCCACGTTCTGGCACGGCAGAATATTCCCATGACCGCTCTCCCCGACTTCTGCACCCCACTCGACGCCGACTGGCCCTTGCCCACGCCCCTGGCCGGCTGCCAGCTGCGCAGCACCCGTTTCGATCGCCAGCGCCTGCAGGCCGGAGACTTTCCCCTGAGTCGGGTCGAAGCACCCGCCAACATCCAGCGCTCCGTCGCCAAGCGACAGGCCGAATACCTCGCCGGGCGCATCTGCGCCCGCGCCGCCTTGCTGGCGGCAGGTTCGGCGGCCTGGGTACCTGGGACCGATGAGGAGCGCGCACCGGTCTGGCCGATGGGATTCTGCGGCTCGATCACCCATGGCGATGGCTGGGCGGCGGCCATCGTCGCGCGCGACAGCCACTGGCGCGGCCTCGGCCTGGACGTGGAGAACCGCCTGGAAACAGCGCGAGCGGAGCGGTTGGCCGCGGAAATCCTCACGCCGGACGAATTGGCGCGCCTGGACCCACGACAGACCGCGCTGCAGGTCACCCTCACCTTTTCCCTCAAGGAAAGCCTGTTCAAGGCGCTCTTCCCGCTGGTGCGCAAGCGCTTCTACTTCGAGCACGCCGAATTGCTGAGCTGGTCTGCCGGCGGTCATGCCAGGCTTCGCCTGCTCACCGATCTGTCGGCGGAATGGCACCACGGAAAGGAGATCACCGGGCAGTTCAGCCTGTTCGACGACCGTCTGCTGAGCCTGGTGGCCATCCCCGCCACCGAACACCAAGGCTGACAGCCGCATCCGACAGAACCCACTGAAGTCTTGACTTAAAAGTCAGAATTTGGCGTCATGCACGCCACCCAGACGCTCCGTACCTCTTTTGATCCTCCGATCCCGCCTTCAGAGGAATCGTCAGCAGGTCAATCGGCATATAGAATTCTATACAGCCAAACGGCAACGTCTGGTTCTTGGGGTCCCCACAAAAAGAAATGACCATCGGAGCAAACGTAATGACCAGAAATACCCTGGCGCTCGCCATTGCGGCCAGCTCGCTCGGCCTCATCGCGCAATCGGCACACGCCGGCGGCTTCATCGAAGACAGCAAGGCCAGCCTGACCCTGCGCAACTTCTACATCAATACCGACAACCGCAACGGCAATGCTGCCAACCAGCCCAGCAAGCAGGAAGAATGGGGCCAGGGCTTCATGCTCAACTATGCCTCGGGCTTCACCGAAGGCACCGTGGGCTTCGGCGTCGACGCGCTGGGTCTGCTGGGTGTGCGCCTGGATGGCGGCGGCAGGGCCGGCAAGCTCAACAGTGATCGCCAACCCGGCACCATCTTCCCGCTGGAGAGCGACGGCAGCGCGGTGGATGAGTTCAGTAGCCTCGGCATGACAGCGAAGGCGAAGATCTCCAAGACCGAATTCCGCTACGGCACCCTGCAGCCCAAGCTGCCGGTGGTGGTCTATAACGACGCCCGCCTGCTGCCGATGACCTACGAGGGTGGCCAGGTTACCTCCACCGACATCGACAACCTGACCCTGACCGGCGGCCAGTTGACCCACACCAAGGGCCGCAACTCCACCGACTGGCGCAGCATGTCCATCGCCGGCGCCAACGGCAGCACCGCCACCTCGCGCGACAGCAACAAGTTCTACTTCGCCGGCGGCGACTACAAGGCCACCAAGAACCTGACCCTGTCGTACTACTACGGCGAGCTGGACAACTTCTACAAGCAGAACTATCTCGGCCTGGTGCACAACTGGGGCATCGGCCCGGGCACCCTGAAGTCCGACATCCGCGTCTTCATCAGTGACTCCGACGGCAAGAACGGCAGCGCCTCCGGCCGCGCCGACGGCTACGTCAGCAGTGGCTACTACGGCGGCAACAGCCTCAAGGGCGAAGTCGACAACAACGTCTACAGCGGCATGTTCACCTATGCCCTGGGCGGCCACAGCATCGGCGCCGGCTACCAGGTGATGACCGGTGACAGTGACTTCCCCTACCTCAACCGCGGCGATGGCGAAGGCACCAGTACCTACCTGATCTCCGACGCCCAACTGCTGAAGTTCAACCATGCCGGCGAGCGCACCTGGATTGGTCGCTACGCCTACGACTTCGCCGACCTCGGCGTACCGGGCCTGACCTTCAGCGTGCTCTACCTGAACGCCGACAATATCGACACCAAAGAAGGTGACAAGGGTGAGTGGGAGCGCGATATCGCGCTGGGCTACGTCGTCCCGGAAGGCACCTTCAAGGGCCTGGGCCTGGCCTGGAAGAACGCCACCATGCGTACCGGCCTGCCGGCCGCGTCCACCCCGGGCGTGCCCAGCCAGCGTGACCAGGACGAGAACCGCCTGATCGTCAGCTACACCATCCCGCTGCTGTAAGGCTGGAGTGAAATGAAGAAGGGCGGCCACTGGCCGCCCTTTTACTTTCTGCGAGTCGCATCGCCGCGTCATACGCCCAGTGTTCCTGTAGGAGCGCGCCCTTGGCGCGAGAGCGGGCCTTGCGCGGGACAACAGGGAATTTGCGGAGCCACACAGGCCAGCAACGCCACCGACTTGATCTGCGCCCACACCGCCTGACCGGTATGCAGGCCGAGCTGGTCGTGGGAGTAGCGGGTGATCCGGGCCAGCAGCGGCGTGCCGGCCACGTCCAGCTTCACCAACTGGTGCGCCGGGTTGTCTGTGGGCACGATCTCGACGACGGTCGCCGGCAGCACGTTGAGGATGCTGCTGTGGGCCGCCGGCTCCAGGCTCAGACTGACGTCCCGTGCCTGCACCTTGATGCGCAGCGCCCTGCCCTTGTCCATCGGCGCGTGAGCCAGGCGGATGCGCTGCTCGCAATGCGGCAGCGCCAGGGTCAGCAGGCCATAGTCGGCGTTGTGCCCCAGTACCTGGCCGTCGATCACCACGCCGGCGTCTTCCAGGTGGGAGATCGGCAGGTCGGTGCGCGCCAGGGTTTCCATCACCGGACCGCTGGCAATGGAATGCCCCTGATCGAGCAGCACCAGGTGATCGGCAAGCCGCGCCACTTCGTCCGGCGAGTGGCTGACGTAGAGAATCGGGATATCCAGCTCGTCGTGCAGACGTTCCAGATACGGCAGGATCTCCGCCTTGCGCTTCAGATCCAGCGCCGCCAGGGGCTCATCCATCAGGAGCAGGCGCGGGCTGGTCAGCAGCGCGCGGGCCATGCCAACACGCTGGCGCTCGCCGCCGGACAGGTGCCCCGGCATGCGTTCGAGCAGATGACCGATGCCCAGCAGTTCGGTGGCTTGTTCCAGTTCCACGCGATGCTGGTCGCGCGGCACGCGCTTCATGCCATAGGTGAGGTTGCGCTTCACCGACAGATGCTCGAACAGGTTGGCATCCTGGAACACGTAGCCCAGCGCACGCTGGTGCGGCGGCAGGAACACGCCGTTGTCGCTGTCCTGCCAGACCTCGCCGTTGATCACCAGCCGGCCGAGCGGTGCCCGCTCAAGGCCCGCCACGCAACGCAGGCAGGTGGTCTTGCCCGACCCGGAATGGCCGAACAACGCCGTCACGCCCCTGCCCGGCAACTGCAGGTCGACATCCAGGCTGAAGCCCGAATAGGCGATCTGGAAACGGGCCTCGATGGCACGTGCGGAAAGCTCTTGCGACATGCCCACCTCAGGCCCAGGCAGAACGGCTGCGGCGGCTCGCGTAGAGCGCCAGCAGGACGAAGAAGGAGAAGATCACCATGCCGCCGGCAAGCCAGTGCGCCTGGGCGTACTCCATGGCCTCGACATGGTCGAAGATCTGTACCGACACCACGCGGGTCTTGCCCGGGATGTTGCCACCAATCATCAGCACCACGCCGAACTCGCCCACGGTGTGGGCGAACCCCAGGATGCTGGCGGTGATGAAGCCCGGCCGCGCCAGCGGCAGGACCACGGAAAAGAAGGTGTCCAGGGGGCTCGCGCGCAACGTCGCGGCGGCCTCCAATGGCTTGTTGCCAATCGCCTCGAAGGCGTTCTGCAACGGCTGCACCACGAAGGGCAGCGAGTAGAACACCGACCCCACGACCAGTCCGGCAAAGGTGAACGGCAAGCGTCCCAGGCCCATGCTCTCGGTCGCCTGGCCGATGAAGCCGTGGGGGCCCATGGTGATCAGCAGATAAAAGCCGATCACCGTGGGCGGCAATACCAGCGGCAGCGCGACGACCGCGCCCAGCGGACCTTTCAGCCAGGAGCGGGTGCGCGACAGCCACCAGGCGATCGGCGTGCCGATCAGCAGGAGGATCAGGGTGCTCAGCGCGGCCAGCTCGATGGTGAGCCGGATGGCCAGGAAATCCTCCTGCGTGAGGGGCATCGCTATTCCTTAAAGGCTTAGAGTTCGTAACCGTAGGACTTGATCACCGCGGCGGCCTTCGGCCCTTTCAGGTACTCGACCAGTGCCTTGGCAGCGGTACTGTCCTTGCCCTTGTTGAGGATCACGGCGTCCTGGCGGATCGGGTCGTGCAGGTCAGCCGGAACGATCCACGCGGAACCGTTGGTCACCTTGCCATCCTTGTAGATCTGCGACAACGCCACGAAGCCCAGCTCCGCGTTGCCGGTGGAGACGAACTGGAAGGCCTGGGTGATGTTCTGGCCTTCGACGATCTTGCCGGCGACCTTGTCCTTCAGGCCGAGCTTGTCGATCACCTGGGTGGCAGCCAGGCCGTAGGGCGCCGCTTTCGGGTTGGCGATGGACAGGTGCTTGTACTCGTTCTTCTTCAGGACCTCGCCCTTGTCATCGACGTAGCCGTCTTTCGCCGACCACAGCGCCAGGGTGCCCACGGCATAAGTGAAGCGTGAACCGGGGACGATTTCCTTCTCTTCCTCGAGCTTCTTCGGCGTGGTGTCGTCGGCGGCGAGGAAGACCTCGAACGGCGCGCCGTTCTTGATCTGGGTGTAGAACTGGCCGGTGGCGCCGTAGGCGGCGACCAGCTTGTGGCCGGTGTCCTTCTCGAAGTCCTTGGCGATTGCCTGGATCGGTGCGGTGAAGTTGGCGGCGACGGCGACCTGCACTTCATCGGCCAGGGCCGAGTGCAGAGCGAAGCAGGAAGCGACCAGCAGGGAAAGACGTGCGAAGCGGTGTTTCATCGTGATGCTCCAGTGGGTTGTTGTTTTACAGAGTAAGAAGGGTAGGACTGGTCTATAACCTCAGTTCAGTCCCGTGATGCTTCCGGCCCGAGGCCGGCCATTCACACGAGCCCAGGAGGGCCGGTTCATGAAGGTCAGTGCGCGCAACGTGTTCAAGGGCAGCGTCAAGCAACTGCGCAACGGCGCGGTCAACGCAGAAGTCGTGGTTGCCCTGCCCGGCGGTAGCGAACTGGTGGCGATCGTCACCGAGGAAAGCGTGAAGAGCCTGGGCCTGGCCCAGGGCAAGGACGTCATCGCGCTGGTCAAGGCGCCCTGGGTGATGCTGATGACCGAGGCCGACGGCATTCGCCTGTCTGCCCGCAACTGCCTGGCCGGCACGGTGAAATCGGTCACCGACGGCGCAGTGAATGCCGAAGTCGTGCTCAGCCTGCCGGGTGGCGCCGAAGTGGTCTCCGTGGTCACCCGCGATGCGGTCAGCGAGTTGGGCCTGGCGGCCGGCGTGAAGGCAACTGCAGTGATCAAAGCATCCCATGTGATCCTCGGTGTTCCTGCCTGAAACCCTGCGCGGACCTGTCGCTGACAGGTCCGCCTGCCGTGCCTGCAAGCGCTCGTTATAGCAAAAATTACATAACGATACTGGCGACTCTGCAATACCCCCTTAGGGAGACTGATCTCGACGGGCTACTTGCCGTAAGGAAGGGATGCAGTGTGAAGCGGTGACTGCCACCCGCACGTGATGGCACCGCAGCATTCTGCATTTTTTGACTTCAAGGTCAAATACTGTCGTCGACCTTGGGCGCCTGACGGCGTGGCCACATCAAGGTGAAGCACGCGCCACCCAGCACGTCGCTCTTCGCGATCTGCGCGCGGCCACCGTGCCAGTGGATGATCCGCCGCACGATGGAAAGCCCCAGACCGTGCCCACCGGTAACTCGCGCACGACTGTCGTCGGCACGGAAGAATGGCTGGAACAGCCGATGCCACTGCGCTTCCGGCACACCGGGACCGTCATCTTCCACATCCACCTGGCAGCGATCCACGCTCACCCGATAACTCACCCGGACCCGCCCTTCGGCGTAGCGCAGTGCATTGGTCATCAGGTTCTGCAGGGCACGATGCAGGTAGCGTGGCTCGGCCTCGATCCAGCTGCCCTGGTCGAACGGCACCAGCGAACCCGGCTCGCAGGTGACGGTGATTTCCCGGCGCAGCGGGGCGATTTCCGAGACCACCTGCTCGACCAGCGCGCCCAGTTCGATGCGCTGGTAGCTCAGCGCCGGCGAGCCCTGCTCCAGCCGCGCGTAGGTGAGCATCTCATCCACCAACTGGTCGAGATCCTGGATGTCACCGTCCATGCCTTCCATGTACTTGCGCCGCGCCGCTTCGGTCTCGGCAGACTCGATCATCTCCAGCCCGAAGCGCAACCGCGCCACCGGTGTGCGCAGCTCATGGGACACCGCGCGCACCAGCTCGCGCTGCACCGTCAGCAGCAGGTGCAACTGCTCGGCCATGTGGTTGAAGGCGCCGGCGAGACGCCCCACCGAGTCGGCGCCGCGCACTTCCACGCGGGTATCCAGGCTGCCGCGGGCGATGCGCGTGGCGGCGGATTCGAGACTGCGCAGACGCTGCTCCAGGCCACTGATCAGCAGGTACAGGGTCAGGCCGATCAGGGTCAATGCCACCACCACGATGATCGTCAGCAGTTGCGGCGGATAGGGGTTCATCTGGTAGATCGGCCCCAGCTCCAGCACCCAGGGCGTGTCGAGGATGCCCGAAAGCACGCGGATCGAGTCACCGCCCTTGCCCAGCGCCATCACCGTATCGCCCTCTTCGACGCGGCGGCTCTGGTCGTCGTCCAGGTCGACCTCCTTCAGGCGCAGCAGGTGCACCTCGAAGCCGAAGCGCTTGTCGCGGACGATGCGCGCCAGGTGATAGGGCTGCTCGCTGGCCGGGTAGCGCTTGAGCTCGTCCATCAGCAGGTAGATGGTGGCGCGCGCCAGCTGTTCGCTGACCTGCTCCACCTCGCCGGTGAGGATCAGCCCTTCCGCCGCGCTCACCTGAGTCATCACCTTCACTTCATGAGGCGCGCCAGCCTGCACCAGCACCTGGTCGTTCATCAGCCTCGCACGGCCACGCCCCTCCATGCCCAGGGCGTCCAGGCTGGTGAGCTTGAGCGGAATGCCCAGCAGGCGGCTCCATTGGCTCAGCGCACGCTTGCGATCCACCTCGCTCATGGGCAGCAACTCGTCCGCCATCAGGCGGAAGGTGCCGCGGGCCAGGTCCTCGCGATAGCGTTCGCCGCGTACGTCGTTGACCAGGTGCAGCGTCAGCACCGCGAGCGCGGCGACCGCCACCAGGGTCAGCAGCATGCCGCCATAGATGCGCAGGAAGATGGATTTCATCAGGGTGACTCTGCCGCCGGGGCAAGCAACCCGTAGTAATCCAGGCTGAGGAACGCGCCGTTCTTCATCTCGCACTCGCGGCGCCGGCCCTCCAGCGTAAACCCCTGGCGCAGCAACAGGCGGCCGCTGGCGAGGTTCTCCGGCTCCACCTCGGCCTCGATTCGGTGGACGTTCATTGCGCGGAAGGCATGGCGGAAGATCAGCGACAGGCATTCGCCCATCACGCCCTGTCCCCAATGCTCGGGCAGCAGCCAGTAGCCCAGCTCCAGACGGCGATGTTCCTGCTGCCAGTTGTTGAAGCCGCAGCCGCCGACGATTTCTTCGCGGGCATTCGGTCGGCAGATAGCCCACCAGATGCCGCTGCCCTCCTTATGGATGCGCTCGAACCACTCCATCTGTTCGCGGGTGGCTTCCAGCGTTGCGTAGGAAACACCGTAGTAGCGGATCACCTCGGGATGCGACAGTGCGCGGAATACCGCCGGCTGATCGGCATTGGTGAAGGCGCGCAAGTGGAAGCGCTCGCCGTGCAGCTCGGGAAATGGTGGCACGGCGCTCACGACTCAGAGCTCCCCGACGAACAGGTAGCCCTTGCTGCGCACGGTCTTGATCAGGCGCGGGTGCATCGGGTCGTCGCCGATCTTCGGGCGGATGCGCGAGATGCGCACGTCGATGGAGCGGTCCTGGCCGTCGTACTCGATACCGCGCAGGGAGTTGAAGATCTCCTCGCGGGAGAGAATGCGCCCGGCATTGGCCGCCAGCAGCCAGAGCAGGTCGAACTCGGCGCTGGTCAGCTCGATGGTCTGCTCGTCCAGCCAGGCCTCGCGCATGGCGTTGTCGATCACCAGCTTGCCGAAGGTCAGGCGCTTACCGGCTGCTACCGGAACGGCCTCGGCCGGCTCGCTGCGGCGCAGCAGGGCACGAATGCGTGCCAGCAGCACACGCGGGCGCACCGGCTTGCAGACGTAGTCGTCCGCGCCCATCTCCAGGCCCTGCACCTGGTCCATGTCGTCGGTGCGCGCGGTGAGCATCAGGATCGGACCATCGTAGTCCGGGCGCAGGCGCTTGCAGATGGACAGTCCATCCTCCCCCGGCAGCATCAGGTCGAGTACCACCAGGTCCGGCCGCTCGGCCAGCACCCGCTCCACCGCCTTGCCGCCATGGGACTCGATGGACACCGCCAGGCCGTTGCTCTCCAGGTAATCCTGGGTCAACTCGGCCAGTCGCTGGTCGTCCTCGACGATGAGAATGCGCGCTTCTTGTTCCACCTTGCCTCCTGATGCGCCATGAGCGAGCGCGGGCTCCTTACTATAGAAAGCCCGCCAATAGAGAGCCCGCAAAAGCGGCCGGCATTGTAGCCAGATTGCCCGCGCCGCCGCACGCCAACGGCGCAAACAGGCGTTGCCTGAAAGGTCAAGGCCTGCTGCGGTAGAAACACTACATATTGTGGTAGTGTTCCCTCCCCTGCAGTGCGCCTGATGCGTGTGAAAAATCTGTCACCAGCCACGACGAACGGTGAAAGGCAGACAGCATCAGGGATAGCGCGAGTTACCCCGCTTCACCCACATTCCATGCACATTTTATCCACAGCTTTTCCCCGTCATCCCGCCTTGCAAACACCCCCTTAGCGCATTATCTTGTATCCCCGTTGCGGTATACCCCTACATCTTGGGGTTGCCACTACGAACCGGACACAAGAAGAAAGTCGAAATCCAGAGCCTGTTCCACGGCTCCTCCGGTTCCACCACAACGTATTCCAGACGTACTGATGTGCCACGCGGGCCCACCCGCAAGGAGCGATTCATGTCGATGGAAATGCGGTACGGGTGTTGCAACGTAACGTTCAACACCACTAGGTATTGTGGTCCCGGCCCGTAAAGCCGGCACCCGAGTTGGGCCAGGGAGGCGCTTCGGGTCATTCCCCCTGTTCCAGAAGAATTCCAGCTTGCGGCTGCAATCGCGAGCGACTGCTCTTTTTGCTCTTTGTTTTTGAGAATGGCGCCCCTGGCGCCGGCAACAAACCCATTACGAGAACGTGGAGACAACCACCCATGCAAATCGACACCACTCGCGAGAACCCGCAGGCCAACGCGCCGCAGGCCGCCGAATCCGCACAGGATCTGGCTGCCACCGCGCCCGGCCAGCTGCGCGTGATCAAGCGCAACGGCACCGTAGTTCCCTACACCGATGACAAGATCACCGTAGCCATCACCAAGGCGTTCCTCGCCGTGGAAGGCGGCACTGCCGCCGCCTCGTCGCGCATCCATGAGACCGTGCGCCGCCTGACCGAACAGGTCACCGCGACCTTCAAGCGCCGCATGCCCTCCGGTGGCACCATCCACATCGAAGAGATCCAGGATCAGGTCGAACTGTCCCTGATGCGCGCCGGCGAGCAGAAAGTCGCCCGCGACTACGTGATCTATCGCGAAGCCCGTGCCAACGAGCGCAAGACCGCCGGCACCGCCAGCGACATCGCCCAGCCGCACCCGAGCATCCGCATCACCAAGGCCGACGGCAGCACCCAGCCGCTGGACATGGGCCGCCTGCAGACCATCATCCGCGAAGCCTGCGAAGGCCTGGCCGAAGTCGATGGCGCCCTGATCGAGCGCGAGACCCTGAAGAACCTGTACGACGGCGTTGCCGAGAAGGACGTCAACACCGCCCTGGTGATGACTGCCCGTACCCTGGTCGAGCGCGAGCCGAACTACTCCTACGTCACCGCCCGCCTGCTGATGGACACCCTGCGCGCCGAAGCGCTGGGCTTCCTGGGCGTCGCCGAGAGCGCCACTCACCACGAGATGGCCGACCTCTATGCGCAGGCCCTGGCCGCCTACGTCGAGAAAGGCTCCGAGTTCGAGCTGATCGACAGCAAGCTCAAGGAATACGACCTGGTCAAGCTGGGCGCCGCGATCAACCACGAGCGCGACCAGCAGTTCACCTACCTCGGCCTGCAGACCCTGTACGACCGCTACTTCATC
>CBIGPF010000041.1:0-37246 GCA_966191535.1 uncultured Pseudomonas sp.
GGACCAATACTCTGGAATCGGTATCCCAGCCCCTCCAACAAGTCGAGTATGTCAGTCTGTTCGTATCCGGCAGTCTTCGAGGTTTCCGCCTGCAGTTCGATGATGATCATCGGTCTGAACCGCTGCAGCGTGGCCTGCGCGCCTTTCAGGCAGGGAAGTTCTGCTCCCTCGATGTCGATCTTGATGATGTCCAGCCGTTCGATCGGGGCTTCCTGCAGGTATTGGTCCAGCGTCAGCAGCGCAATGCTCTGCACAGGGGTTGCACCCGGCTGCGCCGCGTAGAGGCTGCCAAGCCCGCGATGCGGTTCACTGCTGTCCCACTGTGCGCAGGCGTCATAGATGTCGGCTTGGCCGCATTGATCGGAAAGGCCGGCCCGGACTACCGATACCCACGGGAGCGAATTGCGGTGGACATGCTCTTCCAGTTGGTCGGCGATGGTATTCATTGGCTCGAAAGCTATGACGTGTCCGCTCTCTTTGGTTCTTCTGGCGGCCACCATGGTGATTTCGCCGATATTGGCGCCGATATCGAGAAAAACCATGCCCGGCTCAATCAGCCGGTCGAGGAGGGCGACGATCTCGCGGTTGTAGTAGCCCACCCAGAATATCCGCCGCTGCATGTGCTCGGCGAGATCCAGGCGCATGTGGAATGCGCCATCGAAGTCATTGATTTCCGCCTGTCCGGAGGCATTGCGAAAGAGCCCGCGCATCAATCTGGGCAGCAGAGCATTCTGGCGTCCTAGCGGAAAGCTGTTTGCCAGGCGCCGAATCTTGCACAGGACCGCAGTTGTCATCATCAAACAGACCTACCGGATGTATTGCCAGAGGAAGTCCTTCGGGTAAACACGAAGGCCAGAGCGGTGGCGACAGCGAGAAATACTTCGACCGTGATGTAGGCGTATACGGCCCCTTCCGCGCCTTGCCTCGGGATCAAGAACATAGAGAGCAGGGCCATGAGGGCTATCGCGGATGCCTCAATGAGACTCTTGGCCATTTTTCGTCGACGTCCAACCAGTGCGTGGCTCAGCAAGACCCTGAATCCGTAGAAGGGAACCACGACGGCCAGTAGCTTGATGAGTGCTACTGCGGGGGCAAACTCTGCGCCCAGAATCACCGGAATGATGGCGGCTGTCGACCAGATGAACAGCCCCGCCACCAGTCCGTAGCCGATGATGGTCGTGATCAGGAGGCCCACCAGACGCGGGTGCCGGGCCTGATCTGCTCCCTGGGCGAATAGGCGCGGAAGGGCTGCCGAGACCAATGCGTCCACCGGCTGCGTCAGTAGTGTGACGAACCGGTAGGCAATGCTGTAAACGCCGGCGATCTCGGCGCCGCCAAATTTGAACGCAAACGTCTTGTCCAGCGAGGTGAGGGCATTGCTGCCAGTCCAGCTGAAAGCGAAGCCGACGCCTTCCAGCAATTGTGCTCGATCAAGTCGCAGCGGCATTCTCTCTGGGGTTAGGTAGTGCTGTGTCAATGCGAGGGCGGCGAGAGCTGACACTAACGTTGCGAAGGCATGAAACCAGACATACTGGTCAAGGCTTCGGCTTTCGCTGAAAAGGAAGAATGCCAGGTTGCCGCAGAGCCGAAACAGAGCGGTCATAGCGGGCAGCATGGTTGCCCAGCCCATTCTTTCACGGGCGGAAAACGCGAACGATGATGTCGTCACCAGTGGGAACAGAATCGTCTCAGAGACACCAATGGCGATCAACGTCCCGTAATGCGATCCAGGGCTGAGCAGAACTCCGGACGCCACAAAAAGGAGGGTGATCAGTGTGCCGCTGGCCACAATGCAGATCAGTGAATTGCTCCAGTACTGGCCGAATTTCTCTGGGGTGTGGACTGAGCCCTGATACATGACCAACCCGAGCCCCAGCCCCGAAAAGGCGCCTAGTGTGAGCGCCAGGCTGGCTAGACCGCTGTACTCCCCGTAGCCCGCCGGTCCGAGGAGTCGGGCTGTGACAACCATCCACAAGGCAAGCAGGCCAATTCGGACGAACTGCCAGAACAGTGAGATCACCGCAGAACGCGCGAGCCGGCCGGGCTGGTAACCCTTAGTCAATGCTTTCAAGGCATTCGCTTCGCGCGGTGTGCGTCGTGAGGGGGGGCGGTGGGGAACAGCGCTCGATGCACCTCTTGACCAAAGCGCTTCCAGGAAAACTTCTGCCCATGCTGCCGGCAGGTCTCGCGCAGTTCGTCAGGGGCATCCAGAACATGCACGATCGAGTCTGCCAGGCGTTCATAGTCATGGGGCTGGACCAGGTAGCCCGAGGCTCCTTCCGCTACCGCGTCGACGATGCCACCCGTAGCGAAGGCCACGGTGGGGGTACCGTTGACGGCTGCCTCGATGGCCACCATGCCGAAGCCTTCCGAGTCCCCGGGAATGCTGCGCACCGGAAACACGTGGGCCTGCGCCACCTGATAGGCCAGGCAGAGCTCTTCGAGGTCGGTGATCGGGCCGACGAACCTGACCGCGTCTGCGATGCCGGCATTCTGCGCGGCGGCCTGGATGCTCTCCGGAGTCTGTGCGTGCGCGTGGGCATGCAGCGCGTCTTTCGGCGCATCTCCCACAACCAGCAGCAGTGTATCGGGATGGCGGGCAACGACCTTGGGCAGGGCCTCGCGGACGAACTCCAGCAAGCCCTTTCGCGCCGTCAGCCTGCCGACCGAGATGAGCACCCGGCGCTCACCCAGTTGGAGCCTGGATCGGAAGGCCTTCAACTGCTCGTCGGGGAAATCGGCAATGGGCGTTTTGGCGCCGGGGAAGACCAGGGCCAGCCGGTCCGGCTGCACGCCCGCTTCGACCGCAAACCCAAGGGTCGAGCGGCTGTTGGCAATAACGGCGTCCATGCGCCGGATTGCTGGCAGCCAGAGCGCCCGATAAACCGGATTGCGGGTGGTGATGTCCAGCCCGTGGATGTATGTGACTGCCCTGGCACCGCAGAGCCTGGCGGCAAGCAGGGCGAGGGGGGCGGTCAGGCCGCTGCCTGCAAGCACCACCTGGGGGCAGTGTCGGCGAGCGACTCTTGTGGCGCTCAGCGCCGCTTCAAGCAGGAAGCGCCAGGTCGGGCGCAAACGCGCCGGATGGTAGATCGCCTTCCGCGGGGCCTGTTCTACAGCTTCGTCTGGCCCCACGACATGCACTTCGGCGTCGCGGCTCAGTTCGTCGATCATGTGCCAGTTGAGGCGCTCCATGCCGCCCAACAGTGGCGGCAGGTTCCGCGTAACCACCAGGATTCGGGGCATGTGACTGTCGTTGCCGGTTGAACTCATGCGCACACAACATTCGGACGCTTGTCGAACCGCCCGCGCGTATCCACCAGGATGCGCGCGTGCTCCGCGAGCAGCGCATAGTCGAAGGCGTCGTGATCAGTCGCCAGCACCACGCAGTCAAACTCGGCGAGGCTGGCTGGCGTCAGACTGACCGACTCTAGGTCGAAGCTGTAGTCGCGTTTGTTCGGGAAGTTCGGGACGTGTGGGTCGGCGTACTGAACTTCGGCGCCGCGCTGCTCCAGCAGGGACATGATCTCGACTGCTGGCGATTCGCGGGTGTCGTCGATGTTCTTCTTGTACGCCAGGCCCAGGATCAGCACGCGGCTGCCGTTCACCGCCTGCTTCCGGCTGTTGAGGGCGTCGGCGACTTTATCCACCACCCAGTGCGGCATGTAGTGGTTGATCTTGCCGGCTAGCTCGATGAACTCGGTCGAGATGTCGTACTCGCGTGACTTCCACGACTGGTAGATGGGGTGGATCGGGATGCAGTGGCCGCCCAGGCCGGGGCCGGGGGTGTAGGGCACGAAGCCGAACGGCTTGGTAGCGGCAGCACGGATCACTTCGTGGATGTCGATGCCCATCTTGTCGGCGACAATCTTCATCTCGTTGACCAGGCCGATGTTCACCGCGCGGTGGATGTTCTCCAGCAGCTTGGTCATTTCTGCGGCGCGAGGGCTGCTCACGGGGACCATGGTGTTGATGGCGTGAGCGTAGATGGCGGTGCCCAGTTCCAGGCAACTGGCGGTCACGCCTCCGATGACTTTCGGGATATCGCGGGTGCCGAAGCGTGGGTTGCCCGGGTCTTCCCTTTCCGGCGAGAACACCAGTGCGCAGTTCTGCCCGGGAATGAAACCGTGCCGCGCCAGGCGCGGAGCCAGTTCTTCCTCTGTGGTGCCTGGCCAAGTGGTACTTTCCAGACTCAGCAACTGTCCCTCGCGGAAGTGCGGAAGGATTGCTTCGACGGTGTCGATCACGAAGCTCAAGTCTGGTTCGTGGTGGCGGTCCAGAGGGG
This sequence comes from uncultured Pseudomonas sp., assembly GCA_966191535.1. Lineage (GTDB taxonomy): Bacteria > Pseudomonadota > Gammaproteobacteria > Pseudomonadales > Pseudomonadaceae > Pseudomonas. The sequence continues at coordinate 4,286 of CBIGPF010000041.1, forward strand.
TGGGAACGCAGATGATCAGGACGTCCGCTTCGCTGCTGCGGGAGAAGTCGCGGCTCGCCTCGAACCCCGCCACTCTGGCTGCCTGGATCAGTTCAGGCCCCAGGCGTTCGATATAGCTGCGACCTTCATTCAGTGCGCGGACCTTGGATTCGTCGATGTCGAAGCCGATCACCTTGATTCCCACTTCGGAAAAGCGCAGCGCGAGGGGCAGGCCGACGTAGCCCAGGCCATAGATGCCCACAGTGGCGGTTCCGGCGGATATCTTGGTGCGGAGTTGGTCCAGTGCGCTCATCGAAATGCCCGGGCAGAAAGAATTCGGCCATTCTGGCGAGTTTTCCTGGTCGTGGGAATTCTCGGAAACGCAGGTGAGACAATATGTGACTGATCTCTCGCCCATTACCGGCCAAGGCGGAGCAATTGCCTAGTTGCAGGAGGGGATGGTAGTTTACGCCCGCCGCCGGTGTAGCTCAGTCGGTAGAGCAGCTCATTCGTAATGAGAAGGTCGGGGGTTCGATTCCTCTTACCGGCACCAGCTTCAACAAAAAGCCCCGCTTTCGAGCGGGGCTTTTTGTTTTCCGACTGGACGAAAAATCAGGCGTAACCGTTGGGGTTCTGGCTCTGCCAGTTCCAGGCATCGCGGCACATGTCTTCGATGTCGCGGGCGGCGCTCCAGTGCAGCTCTTCACCGGCCAGTGCCGGGTCGGCGTGGTAGCTGGCGATGTCGCCGTCGCGGCGGGGCAGGAACTGGAAGGGCAGTTCGCGACCGCAGGCCTTTTCATAGCCGCGGATGATCTCCAGCACGCTGTAGCCACGACCGGTGCCGATGTTGAAGGTCTTCGCGCCGCTGGTGCCGTCCAGCCAGCGCAGGGCGCTGAGGTGGGCGTTGGCCAGGTCGACGACATGCAGGTAGTCGCGCACGCCAGTGCCGTCCGGGGTGGGGTAGTCGTTGCCGAACACGCGGATAAAGGGCTGCTTGCCAGTCGCGACCTGGGATACATACGGCATCAGGTTGTTCGGGATACCGTTGGGATCTTCGCCGATGCGTCCGCTGGCGTGGGCGCCGACCGGGTTGAAGTAGCGCAGAATGGCCATGGTCCATTGCGGGTCGGCGCGGGCAATGTCGCGCAGGGCGATCTCCGCCATCAGCTTGGACTGCCCGTAGGGGCTGGCCGGGCCGGTCGGGGCGTCCTCGCGGATCGGGCTTTCGGCTGCCAGGCCATAGACCGTGGCCGAGGAGCTATAGATGAAGCGCTTGACGCCGTGGCGCTGCATGACCTGGCAAAGCGTCACGGTGCCCGCAAAATTGATCTGGTAGTAGGCGATGGGGTCGGCCACCGACTCGGCGACGGACTTGACGCCAGCCAGGTGAATCGCAGCGTCGATGGCGTATTCGCTGAACAGCCGCTCGAGAATGGCCTCATCGCGGACGTCCCCTCTGACGAAGGGAATGCTCTGGCCGGTGAGCTGCTCGATGCGCTGCAGCGGGATGGATGAACTGCTGCTCAGATTATCGAGCACGACGGGCTGATACCCCTGCTCGATCAGTTCCAGACAGATGTGGGAGCCGATGTAGCCACAGCCCCCGGTCAGCAGAATCTTGCCCGCCATTGCGCCAGTGCCTCCTTTCGCCAGCTGTAGGGAAGCGCCCGAGAGAATTCAGGCGCTTGGCTAAAAGCGTAGGCGAGGGAGGACAGGCGCGCCTGTCAGGGCGATTACAGGCTCAGTCGCATCGACAGATCCAGCGCCTTGACGTCCTTGGTCAGAGTGCCGATGGAGATGTAGTCGACCCCGGTTTCGGCGATGGTTCGCAAGGTGCTTTCGGTAATGCCGCCCGAGGCTTCCAGCTTGGCGCGGCCGGCGGTGAGGGCGACGGCGGTGCGCATGTCGTCCAGGCTCAGCTCGTCGAGCATGACGATGTCGGCGCCGGCGTCCAGGGCCTGGCGCAGTTCGTCCAGGTCCTCCACTTCGATCTCCACCGGCTTGCCGGGGGCGATCTGCTGGGCGGCTGCGATGGCCTGGGCGATGCCGCCGCAGGCAGCGATGTGGTTTTCCTTGATCAGGAAAGCGTCGTAAAGGCCGATACGGTGGTTATGGCAGCCGCCGCAGGTGATGGCGTACTTCTGCGCCAGGCGCAGGCCAGGCAGGGTCTTGCGGGTATCGAGGAGCTTCACGTCGGTGCCGTCTACCAGGTCGGCGTAGTGGCGGGCGCGGCTGGCGGTACCGGAGAGCAGCTGGAGGAAGTTCAGCGCGCTGCGTTCGCCGGTCAACAGGGCGCGAGCCGGACCGTCGAGGGTGAACAGCGTCTGGTCGGCGCTGACGCGCTCGCCATCGCGAACCTGCCAGTTGACCCGCACGCGCGGGTCGACCTGGCGGAACACCTCGTCGACCCAGGCGGTGCCGGCGATGGTGGCGTTCTCGCGGGTGATGATGCGGGCGCTGGCGTCGCGCTCGGCGGGGATCAGCTGGGCGGTGATGTCGCCGCTGCCGACATCTTCGGCCAGTGCGGCGCGGACGTTGGCCTGGATTTCCCCGGAAAGCTCGGCGAGGGTGAGGTTCGGCATGGAAGGCTCCTGTTCGCAGTGGCGCGATTATACGGTCGGCAGCGCGCGGCGTGCAGGGCGGGGTGCTTTTTGGACCGTCGTACGATTTGTCGGACGGACGGCGAGTGCTTCAGTGTGAATTTCTTCAAGAATGCGTGAAATGTCTCTTGGTTGTGTAAGAAGCTTCCCTATAATGACGTTGAAGATTTCCGCTTTTTGACGCCACTAAATTGACGTTACGGATGACGCCTCGATGACTGTTGGTGCCGCCAGATGTGTCTGACGGCAGGAGACTTGCGATGCAGAACGACGCGAACGTAGTGCCGCTGAACAAGCCGGCCACGGAAACCTCGCAGACTTCGTTCGCTGGACGCGTTCCGGCGGGGCTCGTTGCTGTCCGCGATAAGGTCGCCGTCCAACTGCGTCATGCCATGCAAGCCCTGTTCGACAACGCTGATGACACCCTGTTCGAGATGGCCGATCGCGCGGCCAACAACGCCGAGCAGAGCGCCTACTTCGAAGCGATGCGCGACCTGCGCCTAAAGCGCAAGGGCATCGAGCGCGGATTCCTGCAGAAGGTCTTCGAGAGCTTCGCCAACCTGAACCAGTACGAAATCGGCCGCGCGCCGGTGCTGGACACGGTTTCCTACGAGAATCTGACCCTGGTGCAGAACGACGAGCTGGAAGAGTCCGTCGCGCTGGACGCCATGGTCGCCAAGGTGATGAGCCGCGACGGCGTCGCCCTCACGCACCTCACCACCCGCATCAACACCCTGGTCAGCAAGAAGGTCGAGGACAAGAGCAACCCGCTCGGTCCGCGCCAGCTCTGCGAATCCTTCCTCGATGCCTGCCGCGGCCTGGGCGTGGAGATCAAGGTCAAGCTGATCATCCTCAAGCTCTTCGAGAAGTACGTGCTGGCCGATGCCGAGCATCTGTACGCGGAAGCCAACCAGACCCTGATTGCCCTGGGCGTGCTCCCGGAGCTCAAGTCCGTCCCGCTGCGCCGCCCGCCGCAACGTACCGTGCCTGGCAGCCAGGGCGTCGCGCCCGCTGCTGCCCCCGCGGAAGCGGGCGAGCAGGGTGCCGTCGGCCAGTACATGGACGCCGACAGCCAGGCCGCCTTCGCCGCCCTGCGTGACCTGCTCTCGCAGGTGCGCGGCAGTGCCGCACCGGTGCGCTCCATGCCCGCCGATGCGGTGCCGATTTCCAGCAACGACCTGATGCGCCTGCTGTCGCACCTGCAGTCGCACCTGCCGGCGCAGAGTATCGACGAGATCGACGTGCGCCAGCACCTCGACCACCTGCTGACCCGCGTCAGCAGCAAGAGCGGTCGTTCCCGTGTGGTTGGCCAGGTGGACGAGGACGTCATCAACCTCGTCTCCATGCTCTTCGAATTCATCCTCGACGACCGCACCCTGCCGGACTCGCTGAAGGCCCTGATCGGCCGCATGCAGATCCCGATGCTCAAGGTCGCGGTCCTCGACAAGACCTTCTTCAGTCGCGGCAGCCACCCGGCGCGTCGCCTGCTCAACGAGATCGCCTCGGCGGCTCTGGGCTGGGCCGAGCAGTCCGATGGCCAGCGCGACCAGCTGTACCAGAAGATCGAGCAGGTGGTGATGCGCCTGCTGAACGACTTCGTCGACGACCCCGCGCTCTTCTCCGAACTGCTCGACGAGTTCATCGCCTTCACGGGCGACGAGCGCCGCCGCAGTGACCTGCTGGAGCAGCGCACCCGCGATGCCGAGGAAGGCCGTGCCCGCGCCGACCTGGCCCGCCAGGACGTGGAAGGCGTGCTCAATGAGCGCCTGCTCGGCCGCACGCTTCCCGAAGTGGTGGTGCGCCTGCTGCAGGAAGCCTGGAGCCAGGTCCTGCTGCTCACCTGCCTGAAGCACGGTACGCACTCCTCCGAGTGGGAGGCCGCGCTGGCGACCATGGACGACCTGATCTGGAGCGTGGAGCCCCACGAGGATCCGGACTCCCGCCTGCGTCTGCTGGAGATGGTCCCGCAACTGCTCAAGTCGCTGCGTGAAGGCCTGTCGTCGGCCGCCTTCGATCCGTTCTCCACCGGCGAATTCTTCAGCCGCCTGGAAGGGCTGCACGTGCAGGCCTTCCAGCGCTACAAGCAGGTCGAGGAAGCGCCGCTGCTCGACCTGGACGATGATCTGCCGCTGCTCGACGAGCCGCTGGACGCTCCGGCGGCCGTCGCGCCTGCCGCTGTCCAGCCGGCCATGGTCGCGGTGGTCGAGGAGATCATCCTCGCCTCGCCGGAACCGGCCCGCGTGGTGGAGCCTGAAGAGGCCTTTGCCGATGACGACGAGTCCCTGCGCAAGGTCGATGACCTGCGTGTCGGCAGCTGGGTGGAAATCCAGGAAGACGAAGAGCACAAGCTGCGCTGCAAGCTGGCTGCGGTGATCCGTCCGAGCGGTCGCTACATTTTCGTCAACCGCACCGGCATGAAGGTGCTGGAAAAGACCCGCATGAGCCTGGCCGTGGAGTTCCGCCGCAATGCCGTGCGCCTGCTCGACGATGCCCTGCTGTTCGACCGCGCCCTGGAGTCGGTGATCGGCAACCTGCGTCGCCTGAAGAACGCCTGAGCCCGCTGGCCGCGTGCCAGCGAGTTCATTTCCCCCGTCGCCTGCTTTAGAGTGGGGCTCTGCCAAGGAGTCTCCATGCAGATCGACCCCGAATCCGGCTGGTGCCTCGAGGCCCAGCGCTGCCCTTCGCCGAACTTCAACGCCCGACCGGACGGCGAGGAAGTCTCGCTGCTGGTCATCCACAACATCAGTCTGCCGCCCGGCCAGTTCGGCACCTGCAAAGTGCAGGCGTTCTTCCAGAACCGCCTGGACGCCGACGAGCACCCGTACTTCGCGAGCATCTGCAGCCTGACGGTGTCCGCGCATTTCCTCATTGAGCGCGACGGCTCGCTGTTCCAGTTCGTCTCCTGCAACGCGCGCGCCTGGCATGCTGGTGTGTCGCGCTTCGACGGGCGCGAGAACTGCAACGATTTCTCCATCGGCATCGAGCTGGAAGGCACTGATACCGAACCCTACAGCGAACGGCAGTACGAGGTGCTGGCGCAGCTGACACGACAGTTGCGCAAGGTGTACCCGGCCATTACCCCCGCGCGCATCCAGGGCCACTGCGATATCGCTCCGGAACGCAAGACCGACCCCGGCGAGGCGTTCAACTGGGGGCGCTACTTTGCCGATATTGGCGCCGGCCTGAAGAAGGAGCCGACATGAGTTTCCTGGTGTTGTTGCTGGTCCTGCTGGTCGAGAAGTTCTCTGGCTGGCGCTCCAAGGTGCAACGGGACGGCTGGTGGCTCGGCTGGCTGGACACCGTGGGCGGCGTGAAGTCGCTGGTGGCGCAGCCCTGGCTCGGCCTGCTGGTGGCGATCCTGCCGCCGCTGCTGTTGCTGGCGCTGCTGCTGACCATTCTCGAGCCGGTGGCCTACGGCCTGCTGGCGCTGCCGGTGCAATTGCTGGTGGTGGTGTGGAGCCTGGGGCGCGGCGATGTGTTGCGCGCCATCGGGCCGTTCCGCGATGCCTGGCGCCGCGAAGACGCCCAGGCCGCCTACCACGTTGCCGAACGTGACCTGGGTGTGCAGGTGCAGGCCGACGGCGACGACGATCTGCTCGCCGTGGTGCAGGGCACATTGGTGTGGGAGGCCTACCAGGCCTTCTTCGCGGTGATCTTCTGGTACGCACTGCTCGGCCCGGTGGCCGCGCTGGCCTACCGGCTGCTCGCTATCGCTGCCGAGCAGGGGCGCCACCCTGTGCTGCGCGAGCGCGCCGCACAATTGCGGCATGCCTTCGACTGGCTGCCGTCGCGCGCGCTGGTGCTGAGCTTTGCCCTGGTTGGCAACTTCGTCGCGGTCACCCGTACCCTGCTGCACGACCTGTTGGCCTGGGACGTGCCTGCCGCTCGTCTGCTGGCTCGCGCCGGCTACGTGGCCGAGGACTTCAACGAGGGCGGCCTGGGCGTCAAGGGTGTCGCCAGCCTGGATGCCCTGTGGCAGCTGCTGGTGCGCTCCGCGGTACTCTGGTACGCGGTCTTTGCCATCTGGACACTGCTGCTCTGATCCCGCGAATCGGGCCGGCCGCCGCCGGTCCGATGATGGCATTTTAACCTTAAGTTACAGAACTCCCCGCCGATATCAGGTACACATCGATTCCGAAGCGCGAGGTGACGGCTGCTGCACGACAGTGGCCGCGCCGATGAGCGCTCATGGCGACGACCCGTCCAGGGGCGCGCCGCACCATCCCCGACAAGCGACATAACAATAACGGGAACAGGAGACGTCTTTGTGAGGACCGTGCTCTATCCGGCCATCGCGCTGATGAACCGTCTGAGCTTCGGTATGAAGTTCAGCCTGATCAGCGTGCTGTTCTTTCTGCCGATGCTGATCACCAACTTCTACCTGGTGCGCGACTCCTACGGGCAGTTCGTCAGTACCCGCGCCGAACTGGAAAGCCTCCAGTTGATCGGCAACGGGCTGCAGGTGCGCCGCCATCTCGAGTCCTACAACGATCTGCTGCAGATCAACGGGATTCTCGGCCAGTCGAACAAGGCCGCCGGCCTCGATGCGCGCATCAGCCAGCTGCACAAGGACCTGCAGGCGCAGATCGGCGCGCTGCAGCCGGTGTCCCAGGATGCCGAGCAGATCAGCGAATTCAACGCCAAGCGCGATGAGCTGCTGGCCGGTCTCAAGGCGGTCGACGCCGAAGGTTCACTGCAGAGCAAATCGGCCATGGCCGCGCGCCTGCTCAGCGAAGTGCAGGTCTTCAACAAGCTGCTGGTGTCCCAGGCGGGCCTGAGCCAGGACGACGCCCGCGACCTGCGCCAGTTGGCCGAACTGATCACCTCCGGTACCCCGCACGTCACCGAGACCCTCAGCCAGGGCCGCACCATGGGTGCCGGCGCACTCGGCCAGGGGTTCCTCAATTCCTCCACCAGCAGCAAGCTGGATGAGCTGCTGCAGGACCTGGAAAAGCTGCACGCCGAATACGGCCTCAAGCTGCAGGATGCCCTGGGCGCCAGTCCGGCCGCGCAGAGCGCGCTGTCCGCCGATGCCCAGGCGAGCCGCGAAACGATCAAGAGCATGGGCAAGCTGTTCGAGGACAAGGTCGTGATGGCCGACACCCTCGACATGCCCTGGGCGGAGTTCTACGAGCAGGTCAGCAAGGCGATGGAGCAGACCTACCGCCTCGACGACCAGGTGCTGCAGTTCGTCGACGGTGCGCTGCAGGAGCGCCTGGCCAGCAAGCAGCGGCAGATGGTCCTGCTGGTCGTCGCGCTGCTGGTGGTGTTCCTGTCGATCGTCTACCTCTACGGCGGCTTCTACGTCTCTACCCGGACCACCCTGAAGAGCCTGGGCAAGATGATGGAGCGCGTCGCTTCCGGCGACATGACCGTCAACTTCCAGGCCCAGAGCCGCGACGAGCTGGGCGAGTTGGGCGATGCCTTCAACCAGACCGTGTCGAAGATCCACGACCTGATCGAACAGGTCGGCCGTACCGTCAGCGAAGTGGAGCGGCAGACCGTGCGCGTGGAGTCGGTGTCTGCCGAAAGCAACCAGGCGGTGGCCGGCCAGCGCAACCAGATCGAGCAGGTCGCCACCGCGATGAACCAGATGGCCGCAACCGCCCAGGAAGTTGCGCGCAGCGCCGCCGTGGCGGTGGGCAGCGCGCACAACGTGAACCAGGAAACCACCAGCGGCCGCGCCCTGGTGGCGTCCCAGGTGGGCAGCATCCAGCGCCTGGCCGGGGAGATCGACGAGTCGGTGGCGGTGATCAACCAGCTGGCCGCCGACAGCGCCTCCATCAGTCGTGTGCTGGATGTGATCAAGGGTATCGCCGAGCAGACCAACCTGCTGGCGCTCAACGCCGCCATCGAGGCCGCGCGCGCCGGTGAGCAGGGCAGGGGCTTTGCCGTGGTCGCCGACGAGGTGCGGACCCTGGCCAAGCGCACCCAGCAGTCCACCGAAGAGATCGAGCAGATGATTGCCCGCCTGCAGAACGGCGTGGGCGCGGCGGTGAAGGCCATGGGCAGCAGTCACCAGACTGCCGACGGCACCGTCAGCCAGTCGGCGCGGGTGCAACAGGCGCTGGAAAATATCCTCCAGGCGGTGGGCGCCATCGTCGACCAGAACCAGCAGATCGCCGCCGCTGCCGAGCAGCAGACCGCCGTGGCCCATGACATCGACCAGAATATCGTCGAGATCAACCAGGCCGGCGAGCGCACCTCCGAAGGCGCCAGCGAAACCGAGCGCGCCAGCCGCGAACTGGCCGGGCAGGTGGTGGAACTGAAACGACTGATCGGCGCGTTCCGCGTCTGATCCGCAGGATTCGGGGCGGATACTGCGATCCGCCCCGCAACCGGGTTTTCGCCAGCAGACCGATGTCCGTGGGTCGCACGGATGCACCCCATCTCACGGGCATCGGTTTGTCGGTGAATCCACCTTCGCACTGGCCTGTCAGTCGTAGCGAGCTTGCTCGCGAACAGAGATGGCCGGTCACAACTGTCGCTGGATGGTTCGCGAGCAAGCTCGCTCCCACGAAAATCCGCAGTTCAGCTCCAGCCGAACAACTCCATCGCATTGCGCGTGCTGGCGATCGCCAGCTCTTCCGGGCTGATGCCCTTCAGTTCCGCCAGCGCCGTGCAGATGGCCGGCAGGTGCTCCGGGCTGTTGCGCATACCGGGGTACATCGACGGTGCCATGTCCGGCGAGTCGGTTTCCAGCACGATGGACTCCAGCGGAATCTCCGGCACCACCTTGCGCAGGCGGTTGGCCTGCGGCCAGGTCGGCGCGCCGCCCAGGCCCAGGCGGAAACCCAGCTTGAGGTATTCGCGGGCTTCTTCGCGGCTGCCGGCGAAGGCGTGGATGATGCCCTGGCGCTTGGGCTTGTAGCGCTTGAGCGTGGCGATCATCGCCGCATGGGCGCGGCGTACGTGGAGCAGTACCGGCAGCTCGAAATCGATGGCGATGCGCAGCTGTTCCTCGAAGATCGTCTGCTGGCCATCTCGGTCGAGGTCTTCGAGGTAATAGTCGAGGCCGATCTCGCCGACAGCGCACAGCTTCGGGTGGCCGGCGAGGCGCTGCAGCCAGTCGCGCAAGGCGGCGAGGTGTTCGGGCCGGTGGCGCGCCAGGTAGATCGGGTGCAGGCCCAGGGCGGCGTACAGGTCCGGCTCGCTTTCCACCAGCGCCCAGACGTCCTCCCAGTTCTCGCGGAACACCCCCAGCAGCACCTGTCGCTCCACACCCGACTCGCGGCTGCGCTGCAGTACGGCGGCGCGGTCCTGCTCGAAGTCCGGGCAGTCGAGGTGGTTGTGGGTGTCGATCAGGCGCATCGGTTCACTCCGTGCGCAGCTTGAGGTTGCGCGGGATCGGGTGCACGCCGGGTGTGTAGCTGTTCTGTTCGATGGCAGCCAGCGCCAGGTCCAGTGCGCGCTCGGCGATCAGCGCGTGCTGCTGGGAAATGGCGTTGACCTTCAGCGGCACGAAATCCAGCAACTGGGTATCGCCGAAGGTGGCGATGCGCAGGTCCGCCGGCCAGCCGCTGGGCAGTGCCTGGAGCACGTCGAATACGCCTTCGAGCAGGACGTAGGAGGTGGTGATCAGCGCATCGGGCAGCTGGCCCTGGCTGGCCAGCAGCTCTTCCATCAGACGGCGGCCGCAGGGGCGGCTGAACGTCTCGCCATGCTCGATCAGCACCTGGCCCTGGTAGTCGCGCAGGGCGCTGCGGAAGCCCGCGGCGCGCTCCTGGGAAATGATCAGCTCCGGTCGCGCACCAAGCAGGGCGATGCTGCGCGGCGCCGGTTTCAGCAGGCTGCTGGTCAGGCGCTGGCTGGCGTCGCGGTCGTCGCTGACCACCGAGCAGAAGCGCTGTGGGTCGAGTTGGCGGTCCACGGCGATGATCGGCACGCCGTCGGCCTGCAGGCGTGCGTGGCTCTCGTCGCCAGCGGGCAGGCAACTGGCGACGATCAGCGCGTCGCAGCGACGTGCGCGGAACAGGCTGAGTACCTGGCGCTCGGTGTCGGGCTCGTCGTCGGAGCAGGCGATCAGCAACTGGTAGCCACGCGCCCGGGCACCTTGCTCGAGCAGCTTGGCGAGCTTGGCGTAGCTGGGGTTCTCCAGGTCCGGCAGGACGAAGCCCAGGGTGCGGGTCTGCCCGCGGCGCAGGCTGGCTGCCTGCTGGTCCGGGTGGTAGCCGTGCTCCTCGATCACCGCGCGCACGCGCTCCACCGTGGCGGCGCTGATGCGGCGCTGGACGGCCTTGCCATTGATCACGTAGCTGGCGGTGGTGACCGAAACACCGGCCAGGCGGGCGATATCACTGAGTTTCAACGCGGGATGCTGCCGACAATTGGGGGCTTCAAGGATCACGCATTATCGAGTAACGTGCCAGTCTCAATAGGTGAATCGATTCAGCATTGCGCGTGCAGTATTGCCTGAACCCTGTTCCTGCAGCGCAACCTCTAAGCTGATCACCGTACAAGCGGATAACCGCCCCAGCGCCGGCGCGCGCGAATGCCGGTGAGGAGAACGCGATGCTCGAATTCAACGCGCAGCAGGTCCGCATGGGCCAGCGCGCTGCCGACAAGCAGGCCGCCCTGGCCATGCTCGGCTCCGCCCTCGAAGACGACGGCCTGGTCGCCGCCGGCTATCTCGAAGGCCTGCAGGCCCGCGAGGCGCAGGGCTCCACGTACCTCGGGCAGGGCATCGCCATCCCCCACGGCACGCCGGAGACGCGCCATCTGGTGCAGCGCACCGGCGTGCGCCTGATGCACTTCCCCGACGGCGTGCACTGGGGAGACGGGCAGACGGTTCACCTGGCCATCGCCATCGCGGCCAAGTCCGACGAACACCTGCGCCTGCTGCAACTGCTGACCCGTGCGCTGGGCGACGGCGAAGTGGGCGCCGCGCTGCGTGCCGCCCGGAAGCCCGAGGATCTTCTGCGTTTGCTGCAAGGCGGCGCGCCGCAGCCCTTGCTGTTCGACGAGCACCTGGTAGGTCTTGGCGTCGCTGCCGAGGACTTCGATGAACTGGCCCTGGTCGGCGCGCGCCGCCTGAAGAAGGCCGGCTGCGTCGTCCCCGGCTTCGCCGCCGCGCTGCACGACCAGGAAGCGCTGCCGTTGGGCGCGGGGCTCTGGTGGCAAGACAGCGAGCAATGCGTCACGCGTCCCGGCCTCGTCTTCGTCACCCCCACGCATGAGCTGAGCCACGCCGGCCAGCCGGTGCGCGGCCTGTTCTGCCTGGCTCGCCAGGGCGATGCGCACGAGGCGGTGTTCGCGCGTCTCTGCGACCTGCTGGTGGACGGCCGTGCCGGCGAACTGGCCAGCGCCACCTCCGTTCGTGCCGTGCTGGAAGCCTTGGGCGGCGAGTTGCCGGTGGACTGGCCGAGCATCCGTGTGCCGCTGGCCAACCCGCATGGCCTGCATGCTCGCCCGGCGCAGGTGCTGATGCTGCTGGCGCGGGATTTCAGCGGGGAAATCCGCGTGCGCGTCGCCGAGGGCGACAGCGCTCCCGTGTCCATTCGCAGCCTGAGCAAGCTGCTCAGCCTCGGGGCGCGACGTGGGCAGATGCTGGAGTTCTTCGCCGAACCGGATATTGCCGAGGCCGCGCTGGCTGCCGTTCGCGCAGCGGTGGAGCAGGGCCTGGGGGAAGAGGTCGAGCCACTGCCTGAAGCCATCGAGATGATCGTCGAGAACGCCCAGCCGGACGAGCCGGCGTTGCATATCGTGCGAGCGCCCGACGCGGGAGTGCAGCTCCAGGCCATTGCCGCGTCGCCGGGCATTGCCCACGGACCGGCCTATGTGCAGGTCGCCCGGGCCTTCGAGTTCGCCGCGCGCGGTGAATCACCGGACGCCGAGCGCCAGCGCCTGGATGACGCACGCACGGCCATCAGCGGGGAGATCGAAACCCTGGTGGAGCGCAGCCAGGTCAAGGCGATCCGCGACATCTTCGTCACTCACCAGGCCCTGCTGGACGATCCCGAATTGCTTGACGAGGTGCAGGCGCGCCTGGCCGAAGGTGCCAGCGCCGAAGCCGCCTGGAGCCGGGTGATCGAGCGCGTGGCTGGCGAGCAGGAGGCCTTGCGCGACGCACTGCTGGCCGAGCGTGCGGCGGACCTGCGTGACGTCGGTCGGCGGGTGCTGGCGCGCTTGTGCGGTGTCGAGAGTGCGGTCGAGCCAGACGAGCCCTACATCCTGGTGATGGATGAGGTCGGTCCGTCGGACGTGGCGCGGCTCGATCCGGAACGCGTGGCGGGCATCGTTACCGCGCGCGGTGGCGCGACCTCCCACAGCGCGATCATCGCCCGAGCGCTGGGCATCCCCGCGCTGGTGGGCGCCGGGGAAAGCGTGCTGGCGCTGGAGTCCGGCACCGCCTTGCTGCTGGATGGCGAGAAGGGCGATCTGACGGTCGCGCCGGATGCGCAAACGCTGCACGCTGCCGAGCGCCAGCGCGACCAGCGCCAGCGCCGTGCGGAGCAGGCCGAGGCGCGTCGTCACGAGCCGGCAGTCACCCGCGACGGCCATGCCGTGGAAGTCTGCGCCAACCTCGGCGACACCGCCGGGGCGGCGAAGGCCGTGGAGCTGGGCGCGGAAGGTGTTGGCCTGCTGCGCACCGAGTTCGTCTTCATGGACAATCCCCAGGCGCCGGACCAGGCGACCCAGGAAACCGAATACCGCCGCGTGCTCGATGCCCTCGAAGGGCGTCCGCTGGTGGCGCGCACCCTCGACGTGGGCGGTGACAAGCCGCTGCCGTACTGGCCGATCCCTGAGGAAACCAACCCCTACCTGGGCATCCGCGGCGTGCGTCTCACGCTGCAACGCCCACAGATTTTCCGTACCCAGTTGCGCGCCTTGCTGACCGCCGCTGCGGGCCGCCCGCTGCGCATCATGTTCCCCATGGTTGGCCAGGTGGAGGAGTGGCGGCAGGCCCGCGACCTTACCCTCGAACTCTGCGCGGAGCTGGGCGGCGAGCATGACCTGCAGCTTGGCATCATGGTCGAGGTGCCGTCGGCCGCCTTGCTGGCGCCGGTGCTGGCGCGCGAGGTGGACTTCTTCAGCGTCGGCACCAACGACCTGACCCAATACGCCCTGGCCATCGACCGTGGCCATCCGAGCCTGTCCGCCCAGGCCGACGGCCTGCACCCGGCTGTGCTGCAACTGATCGACATGACCGTGCGCGCCGCCCATGCCCATGGCAAGTGGGTCGGCGTGTGCGGCGAACTGGCGGCCGATCCGCTGGCGGTGCCCTTGCTGGTGGGGCTGGGCGTTGACGAGTTGAGCGTCTCGGCGCGCAGCATTCCCCTGGTGAAGGCGCGGGTCCGTGAACTGGACCTGCCGACTTCCCGCGAGCTGGCGCAAGCCGCCCTGACCCTGTGCTCGGCGGCGGACGTGCGTCAGAGCGTTGCCCTCGCGCTGCCGGAGGTGCACTGATGGCCCGTATCCTGACCCTGACCCTGAACCCTGCGCTGGACCTCACCGTGCGCCTGCCGCAGCTGGAACCCGGCGAGGTGAACCGTAGCGAGTCGGTGCTCAGCCAGGCAGCCGGCAAGGGCGTGAACGTCGCCCAGGTACTGGCCGACCTTGGGCATTCCCTGACCGTTGCCGGCTTCCTTGGTGCGGACAATGCACAGCCGTTCGAGGCGCTGTTCCGCCGTCGAGGCTTCATCGATGCCTTCGTCCGCGTTCCGGGAGAAACCCGCAGCAACATCAAGCTGGCCGAAGGCTCCGGGCGTATCACCGATATCAACGGCCCCGGCCCGCAGGTCGGTGAAGCGCAGCAGGATGCGTTGCTGGATCGCCTTGACCTGATTGCTGCCGATTTCGAGATCGCCGTGGTCGCCGGCAGCCTGCCGCGCGGCGTCGATCCGCAGTGGTTGCGCGACTTGCTGCTGCGCCTGCAGGGCCACGGCCTGAAGGTCGCATTCGATTGCAGTGGCGCTGCGTTGCGCGCCGGCATCGAGGCCGCCCCCTGGCTGATCAAGCCCAATGACCAGGAGCTGGGCGAGGCCTGTGGACAACTCGCCCGCAATGCAGAGGAGCTGGCCGCGCAGGTCGATTCGTTGCGCGCGCGCGGTATCGAGCACGTGGTGCTTTCCCAGGGCGCCGAGGGTGTGCGCTGGTTCGGCCCGCAGGGCATCTGGCAGGCGGTGCCGCCGATGGTGGAGGTCGCCAGCACGGTAGGTGCCGGCGACTCGCTCCTTGCCGGTATGGTCCACGGCCTGCTGGCTGGTTGGCCGGCCGAGCACGTGTTGCGCCAGGCCACGGCCGTGGCGGCGCTGGCGGTCACTCAATTCCAGTTCGGCATCGGCGATGCGCAGCGACTCAAGCGCATCGAAGACGCGGTGCAGGTTCAGGCGCTGGCGCCAAGCCAGCCCTGAGCAACAGAACAACACGAGGTATGACGATGAACCTTGCCCTGATCACGGCCTGCCCCAACGGCCAGATTTCCGGTGTGCTCAGCGCCCGCTTGTTGCGCGCGGCGGCCGAGCGCCTGGGCTGGTCGGTGTGTGTCGAACAATGCGACCCGCAGCGCCCTGAGCGCCAGTTGAGCGAAGGACAGATTGCCGCGGCGGACTGGGTGCTGGTGGTCAGCGTGCAGCCGCTGGATCTCTCGCGCTTCGCCGGCAAGCGCCTGGTGCAGGCGCGACCGGCCGAAGCGCTGGCGGAGCCCGCCGGTTTTCTGCAGCGCGCGGCCGAAGAGGCGCAAGTCTGGCAGCCGGGAGAGGCGTCGAGTGGGCCGGCAGAAAAGGCGCCTGTGGCGAAGATCGTCGCGGTGACGGCCTGCCCGACCGGCGTGGCGCACACCTTCATGGCGGCCGAAGCGCTGCAGCAGGCGGCGCGGCAGATGGGCGTCGAGCTGCGGGTGGAAACCCAGGGTTCGGTGGGGGCCCGCACCCCGCTGAGCGAGGAGGAGATCGCCGCCGCCGACGTGGTCCTGCTGGCGGCTGATATCGAGGTCAATCCCGAGCGCTTCGCCGGCAAGCGCATCTTCCGTTGCGGCACCGGCGTGGCGCTTAAGCAGCCGCAGGCGACCATCGAACGGGCGCTGAAGGAGGCGACGACGGAGACTGCTTCGTCCGCCAGCAGCACGGCGCCGGCGAAGAACGAAGCGCGTGGCGTCTACAAGCACCTGCTCACCGGGGTGTCCTTCATGCTGCCGATGGTGGTGGCGGGCGGCCTGCTGATCGCGCTGTCCTTCGTCTTCGGCATCGAGGCCTTCAAGCAGCAAGGCACGCTGGCGGCGGCACTGATGCAGATCGGCGGCGATGCCGCGTTCAAACTGATGGTGCCGATGCTCGCCGGCTACATCGCCTGGTCCATCGCCGACCGACCGGGCCTGGCGCCGGGGATGATCGGCGGGCTACTGGCCAGTACGCTGGGGGCGGGGTTCCTCGGCGGCATTGTCGCCGGCCTGCTGGCGGGCTATTCGGCGCGCGCCATCGCCCGGTGGATTCCCTTGCCGGCCAGCGTCGCGGCGCTCAAGCCGATCCTGATCATTCCGCTCCTGGCCAGCCTGTTCACCGGGCTGGTGATGATCTACGTGGTGGGTTCGCCGGTGGCGGCGATGATGCGTTCACTCACCGATTTCCTTGCCGGCATGGGCACCACCAATGCCATTCTGCTCGGCCTGTTGCTGGGCGGGATGATGTGCGTGGACCTGGGCGGGCCGATCAACAAGGCGGCCTACGCGTTCTCGGTGGGACTGCTCGCGTCGCAGAGTTATGCGCCGATGGCGGCGGTGATGGCCGGCGGCATGGTCCCGCCGATCGGCATGGGCATCGCTACTCTGCTGGCGCGACGCAAGTTCGCCCAGAGCGAGCGTGAAGCCGGCAAGGCGGCGTTGGTGCTGGGGCTGTGCTTCATTTCGGAGGGCGCGATTCCCTTCGCTGCCAAGGATCCGCTGCGGGTGATTCCGGCAAGCATCGCGGGTGGCGCGCTGACCGGTGCGCTGTCGATGCTGTTCGGCTGCAAGCTGCTGGCGCCCCACGGCGGGTTGTTCGTGCTGCTGATCCCCAATGCGATGAACCACGCGCTGCTCTACCTGTTGGCGATTGCTGCCGGCAGCGTGGTGACCGGTGTGCTGTATGCGCTGCTCAAGAGGGGCGAGGCGGCGCCGATGATGGTGATGGGCGAGCAGGCGCCGGGGCGGGGCTAGATGCTCGGACTTTTGCAGCAGCGCGCCTGGCACGCTGCTGCAGGTTCAGGTGACGTCAGGCGCTGCGTCGGTGACGTTCTTCGGCGGCTTGCGCCGGCACCGGCAGGCGGTGCGAGTCGCCACGGCCCATGGGGAAGTACTCGAAGCCGTAGCGCGCGACGCGTTCCGGATCGAACAGGTTGCGCCCGTCGAAGATCACCGGGCCCTTCAGGCGGCTGGCCAGCAGTTCGAAGTCCGGTGCCTTGAACTGACGCCATTCGGTGCAGATGACCAGCGCGTCCGAGCCGCCCAGGGTGGCTTCCGGCGTGCCCATCAGGGTCAGGCGTTCATCGTGGCCATACAGGCGCTGCGCCTCGGGCATGGCTTCGGGGTCGAAGGCCCGCACCTGCGCGCCGGCCGCCCACAGCGCTTCCATCAGCGTGCGGCTGGGCGCATCGCGCATGTCGTCGGTGTTGGGTTTGAACGAGAGCCCCCAGAGCGCGAAGGTGCGACCCTTGAGGTTGCCGCCGTAGTAGCTGTGGATGCGCTCGAACAGCTTGTTCTTCTGCCGCTGGTTGACCGCTTCCACGGCGCGCAGCAGGTCGTTCGAGCAATGTGCTTCCTCGGCACTCTGGATCAGCGCCTGGACGTCCTTGGGGAAGCACGAGCCGCCGTAGCCGCAGCCCGGGTAGATGAAGTGGTAGCCGATGCGCGGGTCGGCGCCCATGCCCTGGCGTACGGCCTCGATGTCGGCGCCCAGGTGCTCGGCCAGCTCGGCCATCTGGTTGATGAAGCTGATCTTGGTGGCAAGCATGCAGTTGGCGGCGTACTTGGTCAGCTCGGCGCTGCGCAGGTTCATCGCGATGATGCGGTCATGGTTGCGGTTGAACGGCTCGTAGATCTCGCGCATCAGCGCCATGGTGTCCGGGCGCTCGCAGCCGATGACGATACGGTCGGGCTTGCGGCAGTCGGCCAGGGCCGAGCCTTCCTTGAGGAATTCGGGGTTGGAGACGATATCGAAGTCCAGGTCGCGGCCTTCTTCGGCGAGCACCTGTTGCACCCGTGCGCGCACACGGTCGCCGGTACCCACGGGGACCGTGGATTTCTCGACGAGGACCACCGGCTGGGTACGGTGGCGGGCGATGCCTTCGGCGACGGCCAGCACGGCGCGCAGGTCGGCGGAACCGTCGGCCTGAGGAGGCGTGCCCACCGCGATGAACTGCACGCGGCCATGGGCGGCCGCCTCGGCGACATCGCTGGTGAAGTG
Source organism: uncultured Pseudomonas sp. (assembly GCA_966191535.1). Lineage (GTDB taxonomy): Bacteria > Pseudomonadota > Gammaproteobacteria > Pseudomonadales > Pseudomonadaceae > Pseudomonas. The sequence continues at coordinate 22,242 of CBIGPF010000041.1, forward strand.
CAGGCGCCCGGCTTCGAGGCTGTCCTTCACCAGTTCGGCCAGGCCCGGCTCGAAGATACTGATCTGGCCGCGCTTGAGCTTGGCGATCTTGTCCTGATCGATATCCATGCACAGGACGTCATGGCCCACTTCCGCCATGACCGCGGCCTGTACCAGGCCGACATAACCGATTCCGAATACGCTGATTTTCATGCTGGACTCTCCCCGAAAGGGACTTGAAACGAAATGAAGGTCACTCGAACCGCGCGTGCTCGGAGCGAGCATCGCCGGATGAAGTGGCGGTTGTTCGGCCCTGGCGGCGCGGCGCGTTGATCGCGATGACTCCGGCGATGACCAGGCCGACACCCAGGGTGCGCGGCAGGCTCAGGGGTTCGCCGAGTCCCGGCAGGACGGCGGCGCCGAGGTAGACGAGGGCGTAGCTGAGGCTCAGCCACGAGTAGGCGCGGCTGAGGGGAAGATGATTCAGGGCGAGCAGCCAGCAGAGCATCGACAGGGCATAGGCCAGCACCGCGCCGGCCAGGGCCAGCAGGGCGGCGACGTCGAGTTGCGCCAGGTCGAACGGCCAGTGCGAGGGCAGGTGCGTCATGCTCCAGCGCATGCCCAGTTGTGCGCCGCTCACCAGCAGCACGCTGCCGAGGGCGAAAGCGATACCGCGCTTCACGCGTGCATCCCCAGCAGGGCGACGCCGCCGACGATCAGCGCCACGCCGAACCAGTGGCGGGCATCGATGTGCTCGCCGAACAGGCGGCTCGCCAGCAGTGTCACCAGCACGAAGTTCAGGCTCAGCATGGGATAGGCGACGCCCACTTCCAGGCGCTGCAGCACCAGCAGCCAGAGCAGCAGGCCACCGCCCAGGCAGGCGACGGCCAGTATCAGCCAGGGCGAGAAGAGTTTCGCCGTCAGGCTCGAAGGCGCCGTGCGCCAGCTTTCCACCGCGAACTTCTGCGCCAGCTGGCCCATGCAGGTGAGCAGGCAGACGCCCGCCAGCAGCAGGGCGGTCATTGCGTGGCCTGCGGAATCAGCAGGACCACCAGGTGGTTCTGCCGGTAGCTGACGGCGTCGCTGGGCAGCATTGCCAGTTCCGCTTCGTCATTGGCGCTGTTGACCCGCATGACCACGCCGAGGGTGCCTTCGGCGCGGGCGCGGTCGATCCAGGCGTGGATATCGGCCGGGGCGATGCTGCGGCCCTGGCCCTCGGGATAGCTCAGGCCGAACTTCAGTTCGCCTTCGGTGTTGAACAGCGTGATGTCGCTGCGCTGGGTACGCCAGGCCAGTGCGGTGGCGGTGCCCAGGTCGTTGCTCAGGAGGCTGTGGGCGCCCTTGAGCTGGTCCAGGTGCTCGGCGATGAACTGGTCGGGCATCTTGCTGTTGACCAGGTTGTTCGGCATGGCGTTGGGCACCAGCGCCACCAGGAGCCAGGCGGCGAAGGCGGGCACCGCCCAGAAGCGATTCGGGCGCAGCACCTGCAACAGGCCGGCGAGCAGCCAGACGATGCAGACCAGGGCGATCATCAGGACGCTGGGCAGTTCGTCGTGGTACTGCGGGTGGCGCGCCTGCATGAAGACCAGGCCGGCCAGGGCGCTGCTGCCCAGGACCAGGTTGAGCGCGCCGTTGAGCTTCAGGGCGACCAGCTTGCGTTGTTGCAGCGCACGGCCGATAGCATCGGCCATCAGCAGGGCCAGCGGGGCGAAGCAGGGCATGATGTAGGTCGGCAGCTTGCCCTTGGCCAGGCTGAAGAACAGGAACGGCATGACGAACCACAGCAGCAGGAACAGCACCCGGGATTCGCGCCAGCCTGCCAGTCCGTTGCGCAGTGCCGGGATGATCAGCACCGCCCAGGGCAGCGCGCTGGCGAACAGCAGCGGCACGAAGAACCAGAATGGGCGGCCGTGCTGGGCATCGTCACCGGCGAAGCGGCGGATGTGCTCGTGCCAGAAGAAGAAGTCCCAGAAGTCCGGCTCGCGGGCGTGGATCATCAGTGCCCAGGGCGCGCAGAGCACGACGGCGACCAGCACCGCCAGCGGCCCGAAGCGCAGCAGTTCGCCGAAGCGCTTCTGCAGCACGGCGTAGGGCAGGCCGACGATCACCGGCAGCAGGAAGGCGAGGAAGCCCTTGGTCATGAAGCCGAAGGCGCAGGCGGCGCCCAGCAGGCTCCAGGCGGCGAGGCGCCCGCGCGTGGTGGTGGCGTCGAAGGCGAACCAGAGGGCACCGAGACTGAGGTTCACGCACAGGGTGAACTGCGGGTCGAGGTTGGCGTAGCCGGCTTGCCCGGCGATCAGCCCGAAGCTCATGTACAGCAGGCCCGCAGCCCAGGTACGGCGCGGGTCGTTCCACAGTCGGCGAGCAACCAGGATCACCAGCAGGGTACTCAGCGCGGTGACCAGGGCCGAGGCGAAGCGCACGCCGAACAGGTTCTGCCCGAACACCGCCTGGCTGGCCGCTGTCAGCCAGTAGCCGCCGGTAGGCTTCTCGAAGTAGCGCAGGCCGAGCAGGTGCGGGGAAACCCAGTCGCCGCTCTGCAGCATGGCCTGGGAGATCTGCGCATTGCGCGATTCGTCGGGAATCCACAGGCCGTGGAAGGCCATCGGCAGCAGGATGCACAGGACGAAGGCGGCGAGCAGCGTCGGGTAGGCCAGGCGCTTCATGCGTGTTGCACCCCCAGCCAGCCTTCGCGGCCGGCCAGTTCGCCGCGCACGAGGCTGGCGACGGGCAGGGTGGTCGGGTCGTCCGGCAGCAGCCGGCCCAGCGGAACGAAGCGGGTGCCGCTGGCCCGTGCCTGGGCCAGCAAGCGTCGGAAGTCGTGGGCCATGAGAATGCCCTCGACCTCGGCGTGAATGGTGTACACGTTCAAGGCGTCCATGTCGAAACGGGAAAGAATGTAGTCGTTGAAGGCCGAAGGCGGTGTCTGCGGGCCCACGACTTCGTCGAAGGTCGGCATGTCCACCGGAATCTGCGGAGTACCCGCGCGGCCATCGGCCAGGCGCGGACGGAACATCGAGCGGCCACGGCAATCGCTGTTGTAGCGGAAGCCGAAGCGCTCCTTGGCCTCCACCGTGCGCTCGTCGGCACGCCAGCCGGCCACTGCCGAGCACTCCACCGGTTTGCCGAGGATGTCGGCGAGGGTGTCCACGCCACGGCGGATCTGCTGCTCCAGTTGCTGCGTGTTCCAGCGGCCGGCGTTGGCCTGCCAGCCGTGGTGGTCCCAGGCGTGCAGGCCGACCTCGTGGCCGGCCTCCTGGGCGCGGCGCATCAGGTGACCGAGGTCGCGGCCGATCGGCTTGCCCGGCCAGGCGGTACCGGCCAGGAGAATATCCCAGCCGTAGAGACCGGCGGCGTTCGAGCGCAGCATCTTCCACAGGAACTGCGGGCGGATCAGGCGCCACAGGTGTCGGCCCATGTTGTCCGGGCCGACGCTGAAGAAGAATGTCGCCTTGACGCCCGCTTCCTCGAGCATGTCCAGCAGTCGCGGCACACCGTCACGGGTGCCGCGGTAGGTGTCGACGTCGATGCGTAGTCCCGCTCTCATCAGGCGATGCTTTTCTTCAGCGGGATGGCATGGGGCGCACCACCGGTGCGTTCGGCCAGGGCTTCACGGAGGAAGAAGTCCAGGGTCTTGCCGATGGTCGCGGACAGCTCCACGCTCGGTTGCCAGTTCAGCAGGCGACGGGCGTTCTCGATACTCGGCTTGCGGTGCGACACGTCCTGGTAGCCGTCGCCGTAGAAGCTGCGGCTTTCCACTTCGCGGAAGCCGGCGAACGGCGGGAACTGATCGCGCAGCGGGTGGGCTTCGAACTGACGCAGCAGTTCTTCGCCGAGCTGGCGGATGCTCGCTTCGTTGTCCGGGCTGCCGATGTTGACGATCTGCCCGTCGCAGCGGTTGCCTTCGTTGTCGATGATGCGCGCCAGTGCCTCGATGCCGTCGTCCACGTCGGTGAAGCAGCGCTTCTGCTCGCCGCCGTCGACCAGGCGGATCGGGGTGCCTTCCACGAGGTGCAGGATCAGTTGGGTGATCGCGCGGGAGCTGCCGATACGGGCGGAGTCCAGGCGGTCCAGGCGCGGGCCCATCCAGTTGAACGGACGGAACAGCGTGAACTTCAGGCCTTTCTGGCCATAGGCCCAGATGACGCGGTCGAGCAGTTGCTTGGACACCGAGTAGATCCAGCGCTGCTTGTTGATCGGGCCGACGATGAGGTTGGACTTGTCCTCGTCGAAGCTGGCGTCGGAGCACATGCCGTACACCTCGGAGGTGGACGGGAAGATCACGCGCTTGTTGTACTTCACGCAGTAGCGGACCAGCTTGAGGTTTTCCTCGAAGTCCAGCTCGAACACGCGCAGCGGGTTGCGGGTGTATTCGATCGGCGTGGCGATCGCCACCAGCGGCAGGACCACGTCGCACTTCTTGATGTGGTACTCGATCCACTCGGTGTGGATGCTGATGTCGCCTTCGACGAAGTGGAAGTCCGGGTTGCCCTTCAGGCGCTCGATGGCGTCGGAGCCGATGTCCAGGCCGTAGACCTCGTAGTTGCCGTCGCGCAGCAGGCGCTCGGAGAGGTGGTTGCCGATGAATCCGTTGACGCCGAGGATCAGGACGCGGGTCTTGCGCTTGGGCTTGCCGGTCGCGCCGTGCAGGCGCGAGCCGTCGACCAGGCCCATTTCGCGGGCCAGCTGCGGGCCGGCGAGGAACAGGCCGCTGTCGCCCTGCTGGCCGGAGAGGATTTCCAGCGAGTCTTCACCGCAGGCGATACGCAGGGGATCGACCGACAGTACCGAACCGGGCGCCATGCCGTTGTTGCCAGAGGCGACGCGCGAGCTCCAGACGATCAGCTTGCGATCGCCCACCGGGGCGAAGGCGCCCGGGTAGGGCTGGGTCACGGCGCGGACCAGGTTGTGCAGTTCGCGGGCCGGGCGTTTCCAGTCGAGCTGGCCGTCCGCCGGGGTCCGGCGACCGAAGTAGCTGGCGCGGGATTCGTCCTGGGCGACTTCCTGCAGCTCACCGCGCGCCAGGCGCGGCAGGGCGGAGGCGAGCAGCTCGCGGGTGGCTTCGCGCAGCTTGCCGTGCAGCACCAGGGCGGTGTCGTCGGCGCCGATGGCGACGCTCTGCTGGGCGACGATGCCGCCGGCATCGGCGCGCTTGACCATGCGGTGCAGGGTTACGCCGGTCTCGGTCTCGCCGTTGACCAGCACCCAGTTGGCCGGGGCGCGGCCACGGTAGCGCGGCAGCAGCGAGCCATGCAGGTTGTAGGCGCCCTTCGCGGCACAGGCCAGCAGCTCTTCGCTGAGCAGGTGACGGTAGTAGAAGGAGAAGATGTACTGCGGCTGCAGTTCACGGATGCGCGCGACCCACAGCGGGTGGTTGACGTCTTCCGGCGCGTGCACCGGGATGCCCAGGCGTGCGCAGAGCTGCGCTACGGAGCCATAGAAGCGGTTTTCCTTGGGATCGTCGGCGTGGGTGAAGACGGCGTCGATCTGGTAACCGGCGGCGATCAGTGCCTCGATGCCGGCGCAGCCGAAGTCGTGGTAGGCGAAGACGATGGTCTGCTGGGTCATGGCTGAATGGACTCGAAAGAAGGAGAAGAAGTGGAAAGCGGTGCGCGCGACGTCTCGGTACGGACGATGCGCTCGATGAAGAAGCGGGGGCGGGCGCGTACGTCGTTGTACATGCGGCCCAGGTACTCGCCGAGCAGGCCCATGCCGACCAGTTGCACACCGGTGAACATGAACAGCACGGCGAACAGCACGAACACCCCGTGGCCGGCCCAGGCGGCGCCGAACAGCAGGCGCAGCACCACGAGCAGCAGGGCGAAGGCGAAGCCGGCCACTGCCATGCCGCCGCCGACGAAAGACAGCAGGCGCAGTGGCGAGGTGGTCATGCAGGTGACCAGGTCGAACATCAGGTTGATCAGGCGCAGGAAGTCGTACTTCGACTGCCCATGCTCGCGCTCGGCGTGGGCGACGAGGATCTCGCTGGTGTGGCGGGCGAAGCTGTTGGCCAGGATCGGGATGAAGGTGCTGCGTTCGCGGCAGGCCAGCATCGCCTTGACGATGCTCGCGCGGTAGGCGCGCAGCATGCAGCCGTAGTCACTCATCGCGACGCCGGTGGAGCGCTGCACGGCGAGGTTGATCAGCTTCGACGGCCAACGGCGCAGGGCGGAGTCCTGGCGTTGCTGGCGCACGCTGCCGACCACGTCGTAGCCCTTGGCGGCTTCTTCCACCAGGCGCGGAATCTCTTCCGGCGGGTTCTGCAGGTCGGCATCGAGGGTGATCACCAGGTCGCCCTGGCACTGCTCGAAGCCAGCCATGATCGCGGCGTGCTGGCCGTAGTTGCGGTTGAGGATCACCGCCACCACGTGGCTGCCCGGCGCCTCGGCGGCTTCCTGCAGCAGGTCGGCGGAGCTGTCGCGGCTGCCGTCGTCGATCAGCACGATTTCGTAGTCGCGGCCCAGCTTCTCGCAGGCGGCGGTGGTGCGGCGCAGCAGCTCGGGCAGGCTGGCCTCTTCGTTGTACACCGGGATGACGATGGACACACGATTGATCGGATAGGGTTTCACGGTGGCGTTACCGAATCAGGGTTTCGATGGCGTCGACCACACGGTCCTGGTCGGCCTGGGTCATGTCGGGGAACAGCGGGATGGAGACGATCCGCGAGGAGTTCCACTCGGTGTTGGGCAGTTGCACGCGCGGGTAGCGCTGGCGGTAGTAGCTGTGCAGGTGGCTGCCGATGAAGTGGATGCCGGTACCGATGCCGCGCTGCTGCAGGCCCTGCATGAAGGCTTCACGGTCGATGCCGCAGCGCTCTTCGTCGATGCGCAGGACGTACAGGTGCCAGGCGTGGTGTTGCGGGTAGTCCGGCACCGCCAGCGGTTGCACCGGCAGGTGCGCCAGGCGCGAGGCGTAGCCGGCGGCCAGTTCGGCGCGGCGTCCGTTGATGGCCTCGAGCTTGGGCAGCTGGACCAGCGCGATGGCGGCGTTGATGTCGGTGAGGTTGTACTTGAAGCCCGGCTCCACTACTTGAGCCTGCGGCTTGCGGCCGTGGGTCAGGCGGTCGTAGGCGTCGACGCCGAGGCCATGGAATTTCAGGGTGCGCACGCGGTTGGCCAGGGCTTCGTCGTCGGTGACGAACATGGCGCCCTCGGCGCAGGTGAGGTTCTTGATCGCGTGGAACGAGAAGATCGCGGTGCCGCGCTGGCCGATCGGGCGGCCGCGGTAGAAGGTGCCGGCGGCGTGGGCGGCGTCCTCGATCACGGCGATGCCGTGGCGCAGGGCGAGTTCGTCGATCGGGTCCATGTCGCAGGCGGCGCCGGCGTAGTGCACCGGAACGATGGCGCGGGTCCGCGGGGTGATCGCGGCTTCGATGCGCGCGGCGTCGGTCATCAGCGTGTCGCGGTCGACATCGACGAACACTGGCGTGGCGCCCAGCAGGCTGATCATGTTGGCGGTGGACACCCAGGTCTGCGACGGGGTGATCACCTCGTCGCCCGGGCCGATGCCCAGCGCCAGCAGCGCCAGGTGCATGCCGCCGGTGGCGGAGGACAGCGCCACGGCGTGGCGGCAGCCGATCGACTGGGCGAAGCGTTGTTCCAGTTCCGAGTTTTTCGGCCCGGTGGTGATCCAGCCCGAGCGCAGGACTTCATTGACTGCCTGGATCTCCTCCTCGCCAATGCTGGGGCGGGAGAATGGGAGGAAGGGCATTTCCATGTGGTGTTCCAAAGGCCGTGCCGGCTCTGTCAGGGGGTGAGAGAACGCTACGGGGGTGTTCGTTAAGAAGCCGTTAAGTGGATGTCGTTATTCCGTTCGTCGGTAGGACTTGCGACATGCAGCACCCGATAGGCGGAAGCGGGTGAGAGAAAGGTCTGAAAACGACATGTTTGATGTCGGAAAACGCTGTTGAACACTCGTTCATCCTTGGCTATGGTGGCCCAACGCTCCTGCGGACCCTTCTGCAGGACATTCCGTCATTCGGATGAGGCCCTTGCATGCGTTATTCGTCGCTTGTGGACAGGATGGTCGGACCCGGCGTCGCCGCCTGGGACATTCACTACGCCGCCATCGCTGCCCAGCGATCCGGTCGCGACGTGATAGTGCTCAGCGTCGGCGATCCCGATTTCGCCACTCCGGACTTCATCACCGAGGCCGCCGTGTCCGCGTTGCGCGACGGCGACACCCACTACAGTGATGTAGCCGGCAAACCGGCACTTCGCCAGGCCATCGCCGCATTACATGAGCGGCGTTTCGGCCAAAAGGTAGGTGCCGAAAATGTCATCGTCGTTGCAGGCGCGCAGAATGGGCTGTTCGCGGCTGCGATGTGCCTGCTGGAGAAGGGCGACGAGGTCATCACCTTCGACCCGGTCTACGTCACCTACGAGGCCACCCTGAAATCCACCGGTGCCGTGCTGGTCGGTGTGCCGACCCGGCCGGAGAACGGCTTCCGCCCGCAGGCCGCCGATATCGCTGCCGCGATCACCCCGCGCACACGGGCGATCTTCCTCGCCAACCCGAACAATCCCACCGGCATCGTGCTCAGCCGCGACGAGTTGCTGGCCATCGCCGAGCTGGCCCAGGCGCACGACCTCTGGGTGGTGGTGGACGAGGTCTACGAGGGGCTGACCTTCGAGCGCGAACACCAGAGCGTTGCTGCGCTGCCTGGCATGGCCGAACGCACCCTGAGCATCGGCAGCCTGTCGAAATCCCACGCCATGACGGGCTGGCGCGCCGGCTGGATCGTGGCCAACAAGACGCTGGTCGAGCACCTGGAAAACCTCGCGCTGAACATGTTCTACGGCCTGCCGGGCTTCGTGCAGGAAGCCGCGCTCGCAGCGGTGCAGCGCCACGACGAGGTGGTCTCGTCGATGCGCGAGATCTACCGCCGCCGCCGTGACCTGGTCGTTGCCGCGCTGAGTGACTGTCCGCGGGTGGCGGTGCTGTCGCCCGAGGCGGGCATGTTCGTCATGGTGGATGTGCGCGGCACGGGCCTGAGCTCGCTGGACTTTTCCTGGCAGCTGTTCCATGCCACCGGCGTCTCGGTGCTGGACGCGGCGGCCTTCGGTCCGCAGGCCGAGGGCTTCGTGCGGCTCTCCTTCGGCCTGAGCGACGAGAGCATGGCGGAGGCTTGCGCGCGGATCATCCGCTTCGTCGAATCCCTTCCGGCAAAGGCCAATTCCGTAGGAGCGGACTCCGTCCGTGATGTGCCCCGTGCCGAGGCGGGGCGCGGGCACGGGCCGCTCCTACAGGAGCCGCAAGCGCAGTCCAAACCGGTCATCGAGGTGCGCGATATCCACAAGCGCTTCGGCGATTTCGAGGTGCTCAAGGGCGTGTCGCTGTCGGCTCGCGAAGGCGAGGTGATCTCGCTGATCGGCGCCAGCGGATCGGGCAAGAGCACCCTGCTGCGCTGCATCAACATGCTGGAGATTCCCAACCAGGGCTCGGTCACCGTCAACGGCGAGACCATCGGCCTGACCCAGAACCGCCATGGCGAGCCGATGGTGGCCGACCAGAAGCAGCTGACCCGCATCCGCTCGCAGCTGGGCATGGTGTTCCAGAGCTTCAACCTGTGGCCGCACCGTACCGTGCTGGAGAACCTGATCGAGGCGCCGACCTTCGTCCTTCACGAGAGCAAGGCCGAGGCCCGCGAGCGCGCCGAGGCGCTGCTCGAACGCGTCGGCCTGGCCGAGAAGCGCCACGAGTACCCGGCCTTCCTGTCCGGCGGCCAGCAGCAGCGCGTGGCCATCGCCCGCGCGCTGGCGGTGCGGCCGAAAGTGATGCTGTTCGACGAGCCGACCTCGGCGCTGGACCCGGAGCTGGTGGGTGAAGTGCTGAAGGTGATCCGCTCGCTGGCGGAGGAGGGGCGGACCATGATCCTGGTCACCCACGAGATGGCCTTCGCCCGCGACGTGTCCAGCCACGTGGCGTTCCTCCACAAGGGGCTGATCGAGGAAGAGGGCACCGCCGAGGAGGTCTTTTCGCGGCCGCGCAGCGAGCGCTGCCGGCAGTTCGTCAACGCGCACCAGAATCGCTGACCGATGCCGCGCTGTCGGCGCATCGATGAGCGTGACCCAACACTAAATAAAACAATGCAGGGGATCACGATGAACAAGAAAGGTCTGTGCAATCTGATGGTGGGTGCGGCGATGCTGGTGGCCGGCGTGGCGAGCGCCCACGCCGAGACGATCCGCTTCGCCCTGGCCGCCGAACCCTATCCGCCGTTCTCGCAGAAGCAGCCCGATGGCAGCTGGGTCGGCTTCGAGCCGGACCTGATCCACAAGGTCTGCGCCGAGATGAAGGCGACCTGCGAGATCGACGAAGTGGCCTGGGACGGCATCATCCCGGCGCTGCTGGCGAAGAAGATCGACGTGATCTTCAATTCCCTGTCCATCACCGATGAGCGCGAGAAGCAGATCGCCTTCAGCCGCCCCTACTACGACACGCCCGTCGCCGTCGCCGCGCCCCAGGCGGTGGACGTGCAGATCAGTCCCGAAGGCCTGAAGGGCAAGACCATCGGCGTGCAGATTTCCACGGTCAGCTCCAACTACCTCAAGCAGTACTACGAGAAGATCGCCGACGTGCGCTACTACGACACCCAGGATTCGGTGAATGCGGACCTGGTGGCCGGGCGCATCGACCTGATGATGGCCGACGGCATCGCCGTGGCGTCCTTCGTCAAGTCGCCGGACGCCCAGGCGGCCGGCATCGTCAACAAGGGTGAAGTGAAGTACGACCCGCTGTTCGGTCGCGGCGTCGGCGCCGGCATGCGCAAGGGCGATACCGAGCTGAAGGCGAAGATGGACGAGGCCATCGGCAAGCTGCTCGCCAGCGACGACTACAAGGCGCTGTCGGACAAGTACTTCGGCATGAGCGTCGCGCCCAAGCAGTGATCCTGGCTTGAGCTGGACCCGTGCCCGCTGCGGGCACGGGGATGACCCTGAGCCTCCCATCCTGGAGACGGCCATGCAAAGCATCTTCGACCTGATCGGCTTCGGCCCCTCCGGCTGGGGCCCGGCCCTGCTCAAGGGGCTGCTGGTCACCCTGCAGATTTCCGTCGGCGCCTTCCTCGTCGGCCTGCTGATCGGACTGGCCGCGGCCAGCGCCAAGATCGGCGGACCACGCCCGCTGGCGATGCTCGCGCGCGGTTACACCACGCTGTGCCGGGCGGTGCCGGAACTGCTGTTGATCCTGCTGCTGTTCTACGTCGGCTCCATGGGTCTGAACCAGTTCTTCGAATGGCTCGGCTACGGCCAGGTGAAGCTCAACGGGATGATGGTCGCCATCGTTGTGCTCGGCCTGGTGCAGGGCGCCTACGCCTCGGAAATCTTCCGTGGCGCCATCCAGTCGATTCCCTATGGCCAGATCGAGGCAGCACGCGCCTACGGCATGCACGGCTTCGGCCTGTTCCGCCGGGTGACCCTGCCGATGATGGCGCCCAACGCGCTGGCCGGCATGGCCAACCTGTGGGTCAACCTGATCAAGGACAGCGCGCTGATCAGCGTGGTGGGCACCAACGAGCTGCTCTACACGGCCAAGCAGGCTGCCGGTTCGACCCGTCACTACCTGACTTTCTACCTCACTGCGGCGGCGCTGTATTACGTGCTCACCGTGCTTTCCAACCTGTTCGCGGGCTACCTGGAGCGGCGCTTCCGCCGCTGGATTCCGGCGGTCTGAACGAGGCGCGGCGATGAACGAACACTGGCTTTTCGTCTACGGTGCCCTGTTGCTCAAGGGGCTGGGCACCACCCTGGTGATCCTGCTGATTTCCGCCACGCTGGGCTTCGTGCTGGCGCTGGGCGTGGCGCTGGCGCGGATGTCGCGCAACTTCCTGGTCTCGCGCCTGGCGCTGGCGTACACCAGCGTTATCCGCGGCACCCCGCTGCTGGTGCAGATCTACATCTTCTACTACGGCCTGGGCAGCCTCTTCGCGCAGTTCCCGCTGATCCGCGGCAGCTTCCTCTGGCCCTACCTGCGCGATGGCTTCTGGTACATCGTCATCGCGCTGATCCTTTCGGTCGGTGCCTATGTCGGCGAGGTGGTGCGCGGCGGCCTGAAGGCAGTGCCGCGCGGCGAGCTGGAGGCCGCGTCGGCATTCGGCATGAACCGCACGCTGGTGCTCTACCGCGTGTGGCTGCCACGGGCGATCCGCCTGTTGCTGCCGACGCTGGCGGGCGAGAGCGTGATGCTGCTCAAGTCCACGGCCCTGGCGTCCACCATTGCCGTGGTCGACCTGCTCGGTGCGGCCAACGTGGTGCGTGCGCAGACCTTCCAGGTGTACCAGCCGCTGCTGCTGGTAGCGGCGATCTACATTTGCCTGACCTTCATCATCGAGGCACTGTTCGCGGTGCTGGAGCGCGCCACGCCGGTTCGCCGTGAGACGCAGAAACCAGTGCAACGCTCCTGGCTGGGTAAGCGTCGTGCAAGGACGGCGGTTTGAGACTTCACGGCTCGCCTTACGAGCTTGCGAGCTGGCGCTGGATCAGGCGGGCGGCGCTGGAAGAGCGGAGTTTATGCCAGTAAATGAGCATCTGAGAGCGGCGTCCAACGACATCCAGCCGACGCGCAGCAGATCGTTACCATCACTCAGGCGTAGGCGCCGCGGCGAAGTCCCTCTACCCAGCAGCGGCTGAGTTCGAGACCGTCGGCGGCGCTGAAGTTGGTCGGGTTCAGGCACCACTCCAGCCAGAGTCCGTCGAGCATGGCGGAGAGGCCGATGGCGGCCAGGCGCGGGCGCGCCACGCTGAACCCTTCGGCGCGGGCGAGTTCGCTGATGAGTTTTTCGAGAATGGCGAGGTAGCTGTGGTAGCCGCGCTCGTGTGCTTCGTTCACTGGCGGCGAGTGGCGGATCAGGCTCCAGAACACCACCCAGGGACTGAGCAGGTCGGGGTCCAGTACCTGCGGTGAAAAGGAACCGGTGAGGAAGGCTTCCATCCGCGCCGCCGGGTCGTTGCCAACCGCGTCGACCTGCTGGTAGAGCGCCTGGGTAACCTCGCTGGCTAGGGTCTCGTAGGCCTGGGCAACCAGCGCGTCGATGCTGCCGAAGTGGTGATTTACCAGGCCCACGGCGACGCCGGCTTCCTTGGCGATGCGGCGCACCGAAATGCCCGCGTGGCCATCGGCGACCAGGCACTTGAGGCAGGCGCGCACGAGGTGGTCGCGGCGTTCCTCGGGCGTGGCGCGCTGGGCTTTCTGGCGGGGGATATCCAAGGGCGAGCGTCCTGTGTTGCGTGGTGCCGCTCTGCGGCGAACGGTTTCGATACTAGGAGGCGCCGAAGAAGATTTCCATGGGCGATTCGGACAGAGACAGGACAGAGGAGGGAGTGCAGATGATCGAGGACGTATCCTTCAGCGTACCCGGCGATTCCGGCGCCGAGTTGCGTGTGCGCGCCTGGCGCATCGACGGCGGCAGACCGGGTCCGAAGGTACATTTGCAGGCCGGTGTGCATGCCGATGAAATCGCCGGGATGCTGGTGCTGCACGAACTGCTGCCGCGCCTGCGCGATGCCGCCGAGCGCGGCGTACTCAATGGCAGCGTGACGGTGGTGCCGCAGGCCAATCCGATCGGCATCGGGCAGTTCCGCCAGGGGCGGATTCTCGGGCGCCACCACGACGCGACCGCGCGCAATTTCAACCGCGGCTTCATCGCCTCGGCCGCTGCCAGCGGCACCCTCGATAACCTCACGCTGTGGCAAAAACGCGTGGCCGACCTGGCCGCGAAAGCGGACATCGTGCTCGACCTGCACACCGACGACGAAGCGCTGCAGTACGTCTACATCCACGAGTGCTTCTGGCCTGCCGCGCAAGACCTCGCTGCCGCGCTGCGCGCGGAGTTGGCGATCATCTGGGAAGGCGACGGCGATGGGGCGTTCGAAGAAGTGGTGATCGCACCCTGGCTGGCCGAGCGCCGCTTCGCTGGGCGCCTGGTGGCGACGGTCGAACTGCGTGGCCAGGGTGACGTCAGCGATGCGCTGGCGCAGCAGGATGCCGATGGGCTCTATCGGTTCCTCGGTGCGCGTGGCGTGGTCGACGATGCCGGGCCGTTGCCGGAGTGGACAGGTGTCGCCACGCCCATGGGCTTCATGGAAACCGTGTTTGCCCCGGCGTCGGGGGTCCTGGTTTTCGAGCGGGAACTGGGCGAGCACATCGAGGCAGGCGAGCGCTTCGCGCGCATCATCGCTCGCCCCGGCGACGCCAGCAGCGAACACATCCTGCGTGCCCCGCAGAGCGGGCTGCTCGTCACGCGCTATCGCGACCGGCTGATCCCGCAGGGCGCCATTGCCGCGAAGCTGACGGGGAACGCGACGTCCAGCACCTGGAGCTCCGGCGCGCTCGATCCGTGAGTGATGCTCTTCGTAGGAGCGAGCTTGCTCGCTAATGCAGGGCAGGGTTCGCGAGCAAGCTCGCTCCTACAGGGCTATACGTCATAGCCAGGCGGCGTCCCAGAAGGGATAGTCGCCAAGAGATCGAACCAGACCGGCGCGTAAAGGGTTGGCGACCAGGTAGCGGGCCGCTGCTTTCAAGTCTTCTTCGTGGCGGAGGGCGTGATCGTGATAGCCCGATTGCCAGACTTTGCCTGTGCGTGTCAGTGCTTTGTTGAGTGAGATTGCAGTGAGAGACTTCAGTCTCTGCATAAAGCTGCCCAATGAACCGCCTTCAAGTTGGATCAGGCAATGCAGATGATCCGGCATCAATACCCAGGCGAGGAGGTTGGCGTGGGCCAATTGATGAAGCTCCTGGGCAACCGAACGGGAAGCGCCCCATTGAGTGAACAGTGTCTCGCGTTGATGGGTGACGGTTGTTACCAGGTAAACCTGCCCATTGATCGATTGACGTCCGGTGCGCAGATGTTTGCCATGAAATCCCATCGTCCATCCCCCCGATGCGTGCATTGGCTAAAGGTCGCGCAGGTGATCAGATCTGACTGTAGGAGCGAGGGTGGGGGGGAAACCGCGGGGGGCGGGTTGGGGGGCAACACGCACCCACGAAAAAATGGAAGAAGTAAAACAAAAAAAACCCCCCCGGCCGGG
>CBIGPF010000042.1:0-36673 GCA_966191535.1 uncultured Pseudomonas sp.
GCACTTGGCGTAGCAGCCGCCTTCGATGTTGAAGACAACGCCTTCGCCCCAGCCGTGCTCGTCGTCGCCGATCAGGTAACGGCTTTCGTCAGCGGACAGGGTGGTCTTGCCGGTGCCCGACAGACCGAAGAACAGGGTGACGTCGCCCGCTTCGCCAATGTTGGCGGCGCAGTGCATCGGCAGCACGTCTTTTTCCGGCAGCAGGTAGTTCTGCACGCCGAACATGGCCTTCTTCATTTCACCGGCGTAACGCATGCCGGCGATCAGCACCTTCTTCTGGGCGAAGTTGAGGATCACGCAGCCATCGGAGTTGGTGCCGTCACGCTCGGGCACGCACTCGAAGTTGGCGACGTTGAGAACCTGCCACTCTTCGCGGCCGGCCGGGTTGTACTGCTCGGGCTCGATGAACAGCGCGCGGCCGAACAGGTTCTGCCAGGCAGTGGCAGTGGTCATCTTCACGGCCAGGTAGTGGTCGTGGGCCGAACCTACATGGACATGGGAGACAAAGTGTTCCTGGGCGTTATTGAAGGCCTGGACACGGTCCCACAGGGCATCGAACTTGTCGGCCGGGAACGGACGGTTGATGGCGCCCCAAGCGATGGAATCCTTGCTGCCCGGCTCTTCGACGATGAAACGGTCGGCAGGCGAGCGGCCGGTGCGGTGGCCGGTTTTCACCACCAGCGAGCCGTTGTCGGCGAGTTCGCCTTCGCCGCGGCGAATGGCTTCTTCAACCAGTTGGGCAACGCTGATATCGGTGTAAACGGCTTTATTGGCTTGCGTCATGTGGGTCCCCGTCGGCCGAAGCCGAGTCCTCCAAACATTGCGTAGTGACTTCTGATTCCCACTACCGCGGAAAAAAGTCGCGGGATTATGCCAGAAAAGAACTGTTCTCGTGCAGCCTCTGATCTGGCGAGAGCGCCATTGGTTCGGCTATCGGACAGATAGAAACGGTCAATGGCGGGTTTCTGACGGTGTATGGCTTCCACCGCCCGAGAACAACTGGGCGACATCGGAACCGTCGAAACGGTAGCGCTCGTTGCAGAACTGGCAGTCGATGACGATCTCGCCATTTTCCTCGGCCAGCAGACGCTCGGCGTCTTCCTGCCCAAGACTGACCAGTGCATTGGCCGAGCGTTCCCGCGAGCAGCTGCAGCGGAACACCAGCGGCTGCGGCTCGAACAGGCGCACATCGTCTTCGTGGTACAGGCGGTGCAGCACGGTGGCGTTGTCCAGGCCCAGCAGTTCCTCGGCGGTGAGGGTGTCGGCCAGGGTGGTGACATGCTGCCAGCTCGCTTCCCGCGACTCTGCGTCGCGCTGGCGGTCGGCCGGCAGTTGCTGCAGCAGCAGGCCACGGGCGCGACGGCTGTCGGCATTGAGCCAGAAGCGGGTCGGCAGCTGCTCGGAGGTGGCGAAGTAGGTCGACAGGCACTCGGCCAGGCTCGCGCCTTCCAGCGGCACGATGCCCTGGTAGCGCTTGCCGTTCTTCGGATCGACGGTGAGGGTCAGCACACCGTGCGGCATCAGGTCGGGAAGACCTGCCGCATCGCCGATGGCCTCCGCGTCGTAGCGGGCCAGGCCGCGCACTTCGCGGTCACTGGAGCACTCCACCATCAGCAGAGGCACAGCGCCGCTGGAACGCGCCTGCAGCACCAGCAGGCCGTCGAACTTGAGGGTACCGCACAGCAGCGCGGCGGCGGCTAGCATTTCCCCCAGCAGCTGCGCGACCGGCTGCGGATAGGGGTGCTTGGCCAGCACTTCGGCGTAACTGCGCTCAAGCTCCACAAGCTCACCACGGACATCGGTGTTGTCGAACAGGAAACGCTGACTTTGATCGATTTGAGACATGCTGGGCACAACGCTGCGATAGGCACAAATAAATGACAAGTTGATGGCAAAGGCCTATAAAGCGCGCTTTGCAGCACCCACCCGCAGTTGGGTGGTTCCGTAAGGGGGTATTGATTTTATGGACAAAAGCACGCCGTTCCAAGCCACCTGGTCCTGGAAGCCCTTCATCGCCTGTCACCTGATGGCGCTGTTCCTGCTCCTGCTATGGCTCTGGGAACCCACTCGCAGCGCGATGAACCTGTTCGATTTCAGCCTGTTCAGCCTGCTCAACCAGCCGCTGGCGAGCAATGAAGCCTGGCGTCTGACCTGGGCAGTGGCGAGCACCCGCCCGTTCGATCTGCTGGTCGGCGTCATCCTGCTGCTCCTGCTGATCCGCGGCGACTGGATCTTCAAGGCGACCCAGGCCCGCGCGGCGACTTTCGGCTTTTTATGCGCGGCCATCGTCCTGGTGGTGGTGCGCATCCTCTACGCCAAGATCGCCCACAAGCTGGGCTGGCAGCACGCGAGCATCTCCAAGCTGGCGCCGGATGCCGTGCGTCTGGAAGACTTTTTCCCGCAGTGGCAGGACACCGCCTTCGAAGTGAAGGACGAGTCCGCCCGCAGCTTCCCCGGCGACCACGCCTCGGTGCTGCTGATCTGGGCGCTGTTCCTTACCCTGTTCGCCCGCACCGCCCTGCAGTGGGTGGTGGTCTGGGGCCTGGCGCTGCTGTTCATGCTGCCGCGCCTGGTGGCCGGCGCGCACTGGGGCCAGGACGACTACATCGGTGGCGTGCAGATGGCGCTGGTGGCCCTGGCCTGGAGCTGCTTCACCCCGTTCGCCGCCAAGGGCAGCGCCGCCCTGGTGCGCTGGACCGATCCGCTGTTCCGTCTGGCGGCGAAAATTCCGCTGGTCAATCGCCTGAGCGTCGTCGCGGGCTGACAGCCAACTGATCCCGGCGAGGCCCCGTCGCCCTCGCCGGTCGATCACTCCTGGTCGCGGAAGCTGAACAACTGGCGGCGCTGCTTCTTGGTCGGCCGCCCGTCGGTCTGCACGCCCAGCGCGCCCGCCTTGCGCAACGCCGAGGCATCCTCGCGGCGCTTCAAGCTGTCGGCGGTCTCCTCATACAGCAGCTGAGCCTCGGGCGCGCCGCGACGCACCATCGATAGCGCCTTCACCATCACGGTGCGCTCGTCGAAGCCGGTGCGGATCACGTACTCCTCGCCCACCTTCGGTTCCTTGCCCGGCTTGCAGCGCTCGCCCCGGCAATGCACCTTGCCGCCGTCGATGGCTTCCTTGGCCAGGGAGCGGGTCTTGTAGAAGCGCGCCGCCCACAGCCACTTGTCCAGGCGCACCTTGTCGTCGTCTTTCTCGCTCACTTCACAACCTCGTCATGCGGGTCTGAGAGTGTACCCCGCGCCCCGCTGGCGGGGCACAAGCGGCCTGACTAGAATGCCGGCAAACGCCGGGGATACCAGCCTTGAAGACTTTCGACCAGCTGTCGGTAATTGGTCTGCGTGAATGGATCGCCCTGCCCGAACTGGGCATGGTCGGCCTGCGCGCGAAGATCGACACCGGCGCCAGTACCTCCAGCCTGCATGCCAGCGACATCGTGCCCTTCGAGCGCGACGGGCAGAGCTGGGTGCGCTTCGTCGCCCACCTGGGCACCCAGGTGCAGCGTCGCCATCGCTGCGAAGCGCCGGTGGTGACGATGAAGACCATCAAGAGCTCCAACGGCCAGGCCCAGACCCGCTACGTGATCCGCACCCTGCTGGCGCTGGGCGACCGTGCCTGGCCGATCGAATTCACCCTGGCCTGCCGAAAGACCATGCGCTACCGCGTGCTGCTAGGCTCCAAGGCGCTGGTGCAGGGTCAGCTGGTGGTCAATCCCGGCCTCACCTACGTGCAAGACAAACCCCTCATCATGGTTCCCGCCACCCTTCCAGGTGATCAATGAAAATTGCTGTGCTGTCGCGCAATCCGCGCCTGTATTCCACCCGTCGGCTGGTGGAGGCCGGGCAGCAACGCGGCCACGAGATGGTGGTGATCGACACCCTCCGCGCCTACATGAACATCGCCAGCCACAAGCCGCAGATCCACTACCGCGGAAAGCCGCTGGAAGGTTTCGACGCAGTGATCCCGCGCATCGGCGCCTCGGTGACCTTCTATGGCTGCGCCGTGCTGCGCCAGTTCGAGATGATGGGGGTGTTCCCGCTCAACGAATCAGTGGCCATCGCCCGCTCCCGCGACAAGCTGCGCTCGCTGCAGCTGCTCTCGCGCAAGGGCATCGGCCTGCCGGTGACCGGCTTCGCCCACTCCCCCGATGACGTGCCGGACCTGATCGAGATGGTCGGCGGCGCGCCACTGGTGATCAAACTGCTGGAAGGCACCCAGGGCATCGGCGTAGTCCTCTGCGAGACGGAGAAGGCCGCCGAATCCGTGCTGGAGGCCTTCATGGGGCTCAAGCACAACATCATGGTGCAGGAGTACATCAAGGAAGCTGGCGGCGCTGACATCCGCTGCTTCGTGGTCGGCGACAAGGTCATCGCCTCGATGAAGCGCCAGGCCGCGGCCGGCGAGTTCCGCTCCAACCTGCACCGCGGCGGCAGCGCCAGCCTGATCAAGATCACCCCGGAGGAGCGCATGACTGCTATCCGCGCCGCCAAGGTGATGGGCCTGCACGTCGCCGGCGTCGACATCCTGCGCTCCAACCACGGGCCGCTGGTGATGGAGGTGAACTCCTCGCCGGGCCTGGAAGGCATCGAGACCACCACCGGCAAGGACATCGCCGGGGTGATCATCGAATACCTGGAGAAGAATGGCGGGCCGCATCTGGCGCGGACCAAAGGCAAGGGGTGAGCCGGGCAGGGGGTCTCAGAGAAGCACGTGGTCACTACAGGGACGTCAGGATTGCCCTCTCAGAAAGCGCTCCCCAGCCAAACGGCGGATAAAGCGTCCCGCTTTATTTGCCCTACGGGAGCGAGCCTCCTGCCTGCGTTGCCAGGCTGAACCATTCGCGAGCAAGCTCGCTCCTACAGGCTCCTCCCACCGCTATCGGATGCACTCATGCCCGCCTCCCGCCCCCACGCCGAACTCACCTGGTCGCCCATAGAAGGCCGCATTGCGCTGGTCGCGCCGGCCTCGGCGATTGCCGACGAGGTGCTGGAGGCCACCCTGCGCCAACTGGAAGTCCAGGGCATCGATTACCACCTGGGCGAGCACGCCGACGCGCGCTACCGCTACCTGGCCGGCACGCCGGAGCAGCGCCTGGAGGACTTCCACGGCGCCTTCGAACTGGAGGACGTCAGCGCCGTCTGGTGCCTGCGTGGCGGCTACGGCTGTGGACAACTCATCCCGCAGCTGGACTGGCAGCGCCTCAAGGCCGCTTCGCCGCGTCCGCTGATCGGCTTCTCGGACATCTCCATCCTGCTCAGCGCCTTCCATCGCCAGGGCCTGCCGGCCATCCACGGCATGGTTGCCACCGGGCTGGGATTGCAGCCACTGAGCGCCCCCAGCGAGCAGCGTGAGCGCCTGGCTTCGCTGGCCTCGATCAGCCACGTGCTGGCCGGCGGTCCCGGCAAGCTGGCGGTGCAGCATCTGGCGGGGCCGAAGACGGCTGTAGAAGGCGAGCTGATCGGCGGCAACCTCACCGCGCTGGCCTGCATGGCCGGTACCTCAGGCGCGTTGTACGTGCCGGACGGCGCGATCCTGATCCTCGAGGACGTCGGCGAACCCTACTACCGCCTGGAGCGCAGCCTCTGGCAACTGCTGAACAGCCTGGACGGCGCGCGTCTCGGCGCAATCTGCCTCGGCACCTTCACCGACTGCCCGCGCAAGGGCGTGGCCCACAGCCTGGAAGAAATCTTCGCCGAGTACGCCGCGCAACTGGGCGTGCCGCTCTACCACGGCCTGCCCAGCGGCCACAGCGCGCACAACCGCGCCTGGCCCTATGGGCGGTGGGCAGCTCTGGAAGGCAGATCCCTGCGCTGGGATTAGGGTCGTTTACGATCTCGCGAGCCAGCGCAGAACTCGGCTGGCCTCAACGCAGTTATGCCGACGCGCAGGCAGGTTCTTAATGCGCGTCGCGCGGCAGCAATAGCCCCAGCGGCAGGCAGACGCGCGCTTCCACGCCACCACCCTCGCGGTTGCGCAGTTCGATGCTGCCGCCATGCTGTTCGGCAATGCGCTTGACGATGGCCAGGCCCAGGCCGGTGCCCTTGCCGCCGCGCGCTTTGTCGCCGCGGAAGAAGGGGTTGAAGATGTTGTCCAGCTCCTGCGGATCGACACCTGCACCACGGTCCAGCACGCTGAGCACCACGTAGGGCGCCCCGCCGCCGCCAGCCACGTGGGCTGCGACCTCGACCTTGCCGCCACCGTGGTTCAGGCCGTTTTCGATCAGGTTGCCCAGCAGGCGCTTGATCGACACGCGGCGGAAGCGGAACAGCGGTAGCGTCTCCAGGCAGAGGCGCACGCGGTTGCCATTCTGGTTGAAGGCGTCCGCGACTTCGCGGATCAGGTCAGCCAGATCGCCCTCTTCCACCGATTCGTCGCGGCCATCGCGGATGAAGGCGAGGAACTGGTCGAGAATCGCGTCCATGTCCTCGATGTCGCGGACCATGTCCTCGACCATCTCGCGGTCGCTATCGGGCATCAATTCCAGCGACAGGCGCAGGCGCGTCAGCGGCGTGCGCAGGTCGTGGGAAACCCCGGCCAACATCAGCTCGCGCTCGCGTCCGGCCTGCTCGACGTCATCGGCCATCTGGTTGAACGCGCGGTATACCTCGGCCATCTCGCTGGGCGTTTCCGGCCCCAGCGGCAGGCGCACGCTGCGGCCCTTGCCGAACTCGCGGGAAGCGAACACCAGGCGCTTCAAGGGCTGGCTGAGCAGACGCACGAATATCCAGGCCGCGGCGGTGGACAGCAGGCCGATGCCGAGGAACCAGCCCAGCACGCTCCAGATCTGCTGGCCGCGCAGCGGGTGCGGGTACAGCGGTACGCCGATCCAGCCGTCACCCAGGGTCGGCGCGCGCACCCAGAGCATCGACGGATGGTGGATACGCAGGCGGGTCTCGGTGTCGATGCCAAGTTCCATGCGCATCTGCCGCTGGAAGATCTCGGTGTACGGCCAGTGCACTTCCTCCGGCTGCCCCTGCTCGTGGGGCGCCCACTTCAGGCCGGCGGACTGGGCGATGGCCTCGCGCGATTTTTCGTCCGCCGCCCAATAGGCGCGCACGGTCAGCGCGGCGCCATGGCTGTACTGGCGGTCGACCAGCATGTCTTCGTTCATCAGCAGGTACACCAGGGTCAGCGCCTTGGAGAACAGCACGACGATGAGCACCAGCCACAGGGTGCGGGCGAAGAAGCTTTGCGGGAACCAGAGGGGTGTCTTCAAGAAGGCAGTACCAGGAAAACGCGAACGGCCGGGGCGAAGGGCTTCGCCCCGGCGGGGTCAATCACTTGCGGGCGGCGCCATCCGGAACGAACACGTAACCCACGCCCCAGACAGTCTGGATGTAGCGCGGTTTCGACGGATCGGGCTCGATCAGCCGGCGCAGACGGGAAATCTGCACGTCGATGGAGCGCTCCAGGGCATCCCACTCGCGGCCGCGGGCCAGGTTCATCAGCTTGTCGCGGGTCAGCGGCTCGCGGGCGTGCTGCACCAGGGCCTTGAGCACGGCGAACTCACCGGTGGTGAGCATGTGCACCTCGTCGCCCTTCTTCAGCTCGCGGGTAGCCAGGTGCAGCTCGTAGTCGCCGAAGGTGACGATCTCGTCCTCGCCCGCCGGCGCACCCGGCACCAGCGGCGCCTGGCGGCGCAGCACGGCCTTGATCCGCGCCAGCAGCTCGCGCGGGTTGAAGGGCTTGGCCAGGTAATCATCGGCGCCCTGTTCCAGGCCGGAGATGCGGCTGGACTCGTCGCCCTTGGCGGTGAGCATGATGATCGGGATCTGGTTGTTCGATTCGCGCAGGCGCTTGCACGCGGAGAGGCCATCCTCGCCGGGCATCATCAGGTCCAGCACCACCAGCTGGAACAGCTCGCGAGCCAGCAGGCGGTCCATCTGCTCGGTGTTTTCGACAGCGCGGACGCGGTAACCCTGCTCGTCGAGGAAGCGTTCCAGCAGACGGCGCAGGCGTGCGTCGTCATCGACCACGAGGATCTTTTCGCCTTCCGGCAGGGTGGCAACGTTGGTCATGGAAACTCCCAGAATCTGATTCGGCGGGCATTATCGCCCAGCAGCCGCGCATCACGGCCTGTCCATTGTTAGCAGATT
This sequence comes from uncultured Pseudomonas sp., assembly GCA_966191535.1. Classification (GTDB taxonomy): domain Bacteria; phylum Pseudomonadota; class Gammaproteobacteria; order Pseudomonadales; family Pseudomonadaceae; genus Pseudomonas. The sequence continues at coordinate 8,095 of CBIGPF010000042.1, forward strand.
TTTCCCCGACCAGTCGCCCACCCGGTGAAATTGTCGCGGGTATAATGCGGCGCTTTTGCGGCGGGGCGTTGTCACAGAGCCTGTCGAATGACCGGGAAGCCCGGCATTGACGCTCTGTAAGCCCCGTTTTCGATAGTCTTGTCAGGTGTATCCATGGACAGCATCAACACCCGTATCGCCGAAGAGCTTTCCGCACTGCCCTCCGGCCGCGTTCAACCGCAGCAAGTCGCCGCTGCCGTCGCACTGCTCGATGAAGGCTCCACCGTCCCCTTCATCGCCCGCTACCGGAAAGAAGTCACCGGCAGCCTGGATGACACCCAACTGCGCATGCTCGAAGAGCGCCTGCGCTACCTGCGCGAGCTGGAAGACCGCCGTGGCGCGATCCTCGCCAGCATCGAGGAGCAGGGCAAGCTGACCCCGGAACTGGCCCGCGAGATCAAGCTCGCCGACACCAAGACCCGCCTCGAAGACCTCTACCTGCCTTATAAGCAGAAGCGCCGCACCAAGGGCCAGATCGCCCTGGAGGCCGGTCTCGGCGAGCTGGCCGACGCGTTGTTCAACGACCCGAGCCTGACCCCGGAAACCGAGGCCGCGCGCTTCATCGATGCCGAGAAGGGCTTCGCCGACACCCGCGCCGTGCTTGAAGGCGCCAAGTACATTCTGATGGAGCGCTTCGCCGAGGACGCCACCCTGCTGGAGCGCCTGCGCGGCTTCCTCAAGGACAACGCCACCCTCACCGCGCGCATGGTACCGGGCAAGGAAACCGACGGCGCCAAGTTCAGCGACTACTTCGAGCACGACGAGCCGCTGAAGAGCGCCCCGTCGCACCGCGCGCTGGCGATCTTCCGTGGCCGCAACGAAGGCATCCTGAGCGTCGCCCTGAAGGTCGGCGAGGAGCTGCCGGGCACCTCGCACCCGTGCGAAGTCATGATCGGCGAGCGTTTCGGCGTCTCCAACCAGGGCCGTGCCGCCGACAAGTGGCTGTCCGAAGTGGTGCGCTGGACCTGGAAGGTCAAGCTCTACACCCACCTGGAAACCGACCTGCTGGGCGAGCTGCGCGACAGCGCCGACGCCGAGGCGATCAACGTCTTCGCGCGCAACCTGCACGACCTGCTGCTGGCCGCCCCGGCCGGCCCGCGCGCCACCCTGGGCCTGGACCCGGGCCTGCGCACCGGCGTGAAAGTCGCCGTGGTCGATGCCACCGGCAAGCTGCTGGACACCGCCACCGTCTACCCGCACGTGCCGAAGAACCAGTGGGACCAGACCATCGCCGTGCTCGCTGCGCTGTGCGCCAAGCACCAGGTGGAACTGATCGCCATCGGCAACGGCACAGCCAGCCGTGAGACCGACAAGCTGGCCGCCGAACTGATCAAGAAGTACCCGGCGCTCAAGTGCACCAAGATCATGGTCAGCGAAGCAGGCGCCTCGGTGTACTCGGCTTCCGAACTGGCCGCCAAGGAATTCCCGGAGCTGGACGTGTCGCTGCGCGGCGCCGTTTCCATCGCTCGTCGCCTGCAGGACCCGCTGGCCGAGCTGGTGAAGATCGAGCCGAAATCCATCGGCGTCGGCCAGTACCAGCACGACGTTTCCCAGCTGCAGCTCGCGCGCAGCCTGGACGCGGTGGTGGAAGACTGCGTGAACGCCGTCGGCGTGGACGTGAACACTGCCTCCGCCGCCCTGCTGGCGCGCATCTCCGGCCTCAACAGCACCCTGGCGCAGAACATCGTCTCGCACCGTGACGCCAACGGCGCGTTCCGCACCCGCGACGACCTGCGCAAGGTCAGCCGCCTGGGCGACAAGACCTTCGAGCAGGCCGCCGGCTTCCTCCGCGTGATGAACGGCGACAACCCGCTGGACGCCTCCGCGGTGCACCCGGAAACCTACCCGCTGGTGCAGCGCATCGCCGCCGATACCGGCCGCGACGTGCGCTCGCTGGTCGGCGACTCGGGTTTCCTCAAGCGCCTGGACCCGAAGAAGTTCACCGACGAGCAGTTCGGCCTGCCCACCGTCACCGACATCCTCAAGGAACTGGACAAGCCAGGCCGCGACCCGCGCCCGGAATTCAAGACCGCCGAGTTCCAGGAAGGCGTCGAGAGCCTCAAGGACCTCAAGCCCGGCATGGTCCTCGAAGGCGTAGTGACCAACGTCACCAACTTCGGTGCCTTCGTCGACATCGGCGTCCACCAGGACGGCTTGGTGCACATCTCCGCGCTGTCGGAGAAGTTCGTCAAGGACCCGTACGAAGTGGTCAAGGCCGGTGACATCGTCAAGGTGAAGGTCATGGAAGTGGACATCCCGCGCAACCGCGTCGGCCTGTCCATGCGCATGAGCGACACCCCCGGCGAGAAGGTCGAAGGCCCGCGCGGTGGTGGTCGTCCCGGCAACGGCGCGCCGCGTGGTGAGCGCAGCGCGGCCCCGCGCCAGCAGGAGCAGGCACCGGCGAACAACGCCATGGCCTCGCTGTTCGCCAACGCCAAGCAACTGAAGAAGAAGTAAGGAAGGTCCATGAGTGAGATGCCCGCCCGCGAGCTGATGATCAGCCGCTTCAGCGAAACCATCGGCGTCCAACCGATCCGTGTCGCTGATGGCGAAGCCGAGGTGCTGCTGCCGATGGCCGAGCACCTGCGCAATCGCGGCAACGTCATGCACGGCGGCGCACTCTTCACGCTGATGGACATGACCATGGGCCTGGCCTGCTCCAGCGCCCATGGTTTCGACCGGCAGAGCGTCACCCTGGAATGCAAGATCAACTACATCCGCGCGGTCGCCGACGGCGAAGTGCGCTGTGTGGCGAAGGTCCTGCACGCCGGGCGCCGCTCGCTGGTGGTCGAGGCCGACATCCACCAGGGCGACAAGCTGGTCGCCAAGGGACAAGGCACCTTCGCCCAGCTGTAATCAGCGTCAGTGCAACTGACCTATGCTGTAGCCCGGAGCCCGCGAAAGGCGGGCACCGGCGCAGCGCCTCCACCTGCCAGGCGACCACGCCGGTTGTGTTCTCCCCTTGTAGACCGCCCAGTCCACCCCCATAGTGGGGCGATTGCCGTGTGAAGGACTTCCAACTTGAGCGACCAACTCTCCCGCCGCCTGGCCCTGCTTGGCGATGCCGCCAACCTGTCCCTGCTCACCCAGTGCCTGCACGGTATCGAGCGCGAATGCCTGCGCGTCGACGCACAGGGCAAGCTCGCCCTGACCTCGCACCCGCGCGCCCTGGGCTCGGCGCTGACCAACCCGCAGATCACCACCGACTACTCCGAGTCGCTGCTGGAGTTCATCACCCCGACCTCCACCAGCGTCGAAGAGACCCTGGACGAACTGGGCGAAATCCACCGTTTCGCCAGCGGCAAGCTCGACGGCGAATACCTGTGGAGCCCTTCCATGCCCTGCGAGCTGCCGGATGAAGAGACCATCCCGATCGCCCGCTATGGCAGTTCGCACATCGGTCGCCTGAAGTACGTCTACCGCAAGGGCCTGGCCCTGCGTTACGGCAAGACCATGCAGTGCATCGCCGGCATCCACTACAACTTCTCCCTGCCCGAAGGCATCTGGGAGCTGCTGCGCCAGGAAGAAGGCAGCGAGAAGAGCGCGCGGGACTTCCAGTCGCACCGCTACATCGCGATGATCCGCAACTTCCGCCGCTACAGCTGGCTGCTGATGTACCTGTTCGGTGCCTCGCCCGCCCTGGACGCCGGCTTCCTGCGCGGTCGCCCGCACGGCCTGGACGCCTTCGACGAACACACCCTCTACCTGCCCTACGCCACCAGCCTGCGGATGAGCGACCTGGGCTACCAGAACAACGCACAGGCCGGCCTGACGCCCTGCTACAACGATCTGGACAGCTACATCGACAGCCTGCGCCGCGCCGTCAGCACGCCGTATGCGCCGTACGAGAAGGTCGGCACCAAGGTCGATGGCGAGTGGGTGCAGCTCAACACCAACATCCTGCAGATCGAGAACGAGTACTACTCGAGCATCCGCCCGAAACGCGTCACCTACACCGGCGAGCGCCCGATCCAGGCGCTGATGGCCCGCGGCGTGCAGTACGTCGAGGCGCGCTGCCTGGACATCAACCCGTTCCTGCCGCTGGGCATCGACGTCACCGAAGCACGCTTCCTCGACGCCTTCCTGCTCTACTGCGCGCTGTCCGACAGCCCGCCGCTGGGCGGTTGCGAGTGCGGCTCGGCCACCAGCAACTTCCTGAAAGTGGTCAAGGAAGGTCGCCGTCCCGGCCTGAAGCTGGAACGCGGCGGCCAGCAGATCGAAATGAAGGACTGGGCCGGTGCCCTGCTCGACGCCATCGCGCCGATCATCGACCTGCTCGACCGTGCCAACGGCAGTAGCCTGCACGCGCAGAGCCTGGCCGAGCAGCGCGCCAAGGTCGCCGATGCAGACCTGACGCCGTCGGCAAAAGTCCTGGCGGAAATGCGCGAACGCGGCGAGAGCTTCGAAGCCTTCGCCCTGCGCTACAGCCGCCAGCACGCCGAAACGCTGCAGAGCGAACCGCTGTCCACTGAAGAGCAGGCACGTTTCGAAGGCATGGCCAGCCAATCCCTGGCCGAACAGGCGGAGCTGGAGAAGCAGCCCGAGGGCGATTTCGACACCTTCGTCGCCGCTTACCAGGCGAGCATCCTCGGCCTGATCAGCGTCTGAGACAGAACAGCGGCGACCTCGGTCGCCGCTGTGTCATTCAGAGGGTCTTCTCGAAGACCTGGGAGTTTCGCTGGTAGTTGTACAGCGACGCCCGCGCCGCCGGCAGGCGCTCCACGCTGCTGGGCTGGAAGCCGCGCTCGCGGAACCAGTGGGCCGTCCGTGTGGTGAGGACGTAGAGCGTCTTCAGGCCAAGGTTTCGCGCACGCTGTTCGATGCGTTCCAGCAGGTCATCGCCGCGTCCGCCGTGGCGGTACTCCGGGTTCACCGCCAGGCACGCCAACTCGCCGGAATCGGAATCGGCAATGGGATACAGCGCCGCGCAGGCGATGATCAGCCCCTCGCGCTCGACGATGCTGAACTGCTCGATCTCGCGCTCCAGCACTTCACGGGAGCGGCGTACCAGGATGCCCTGCTCCTCCAGCGGACGGATCAGCTCCAGCAGTCCGCCGACATCCTCGATCCCCGCTTCACGCAGTTGCTCGAACTGTTCCTGCGCCACCAGGGTGCCGTTACCGGTGCGGGTGAACAGCTCGCTGAGCAGCGAGCCATCTTCGGTGAAACTGACGATGTGGCTGCGGCGCACGCCCGCCCGGCAGGCCTGGGCGGCAGCATCCAGCAGCTCGCCCTGGTAACTCGAGCCAAGGCGTTCCAGATGCGCCGGAACCTGCTGCGGCCGCAGCTCGCGCACCAGCTTGCCGGCATCGTCCATCAGGCCGCGCTCGGCGCCGTAGAGGATCAGCTTGTCCGCGCCCAGGTCGATGGCCGCGCGCATGGCAACGTCCTCGCAGGCGAGGTTGAAGATCTCCCCGGTGGGCGAATAGCCCAGCGGCGAGAGCAGCACGATGCTGCGCTCGTCGAGCTGACGATTGATGCCCTTGCGGTCGATCCGCCGCACTTCGCCGGTGTGGTGGTAGTCGATGCCGTCGACCACGCCGATCGGCCGCGCGGTGACGAAGTTGCCGGCGGTCACGCGCAGGCGCGAGCCCTGCATGGGCGAGGCGGCCATGTCCATGGACAGGCGTGCTTCGATGGAAATGCGCAGGCTGCCGACGGCATCGATCACGCAGTCCAGGGTCGGTGCGTCGGTGACGCGCAGGCCGCGGTGGAAGCGCGGCGCCAGCCCGTGGGACGCCAGGCGCGCCTCGATCTGCGGGCGCGAACCGTGCACCAGCACCAGGCGCACGCCCAGGCTGTGCAGCAGCACCAGGTCGTGAACGATATTGCCGAAATTGGGGTCTTCGACGCCCTCGCCAGGGAGCATCACCACGAAGGTGCAGTCCCGGTGGGAGTTGATGTAGGGCGAAGCGTGGCGCAGCCAGTTGACGTAGTCGTGCATTGCTTGAAAAGCCTGTCGTTCGAGTGGGCGGAAATCTGTCGGATGCGGCCGGAGCACGGCCAGGGGCGGCGCGGTTATCGTCGTCGCAGGAACATCGACAGGTTTCTCCTCTTGGATAGGTTAGGCCCGCTACAGGGCCGCTCTACAGGCAACTCTTCATCAACAGTGTTGCGGAACGGCGTACGGGCTGCTCGTCATCAACTGCCTTTCATAGACAGTAATGACGGATCAGTCCGCGCAGCAGTTCCACGGTGGGCTCGATGCGGTCGAGCTCGAGGTGTTCGTCCGGCTGGTGGGCGCAGGCTATGTCGCCGGGGCCCAGCACCAGGGTCTGGCAGCCGAGCTGCTGAAGATACGGTGCTTCGGTGCCAAAGGCTACCGCTTCCGCCGCATGCCCGGTCAGTCTTTCGGCCAGTCGCACCAGCTCGCTCTGCGCCGGCTCCTCGAAGGGCGGCACGGCAGGGAACAGCGGTGCGTAGTCGATCTTCACCGCATGACGTTCGGCAACAGGCTTGAGCCGCTCGCGGATGGACTGGCGCAGAGCCTCCGGCGCCATGCCCGGCAACGGACGCAGGTCGAATTCCAGGGCGCACTGGCCGCAGATGCGGTTGGGATTGTCGCCGCCATGGATGCAGCCAAGGTTGAGCGTCGGCTGCGGCACGCTGAATTGCGGGTTGCTGAACTCCGTCTGCCACTGGCTGCGCAACCCCTGCAATTCACCCATCACCGCCTGCATCGCCTCCAGCGCGCTGCGCCCCAGGCTGGGGTCGGAGGAATGGCCACTCTGCCCAAGGATGTCGATGCGTTCCATCATCACGCCCTTGTGCAGGCGGATCGGCTTCAGGTTGGTCGGCTCGCCGATCACTGCTGCACGGCCCAGCGGTCGCCCTGCCTCGGCCAGAGCGCGGGCGCCGGCCATGGAGCTTTCCTCGTCGCAGGTGGCAAGGATGATCAGCGGCTGCTTGAAGGGCTGTTTCTGGGTGGCGTGCAGCAGCGGCAACAGAGCCTCGATGGCGAGGACGAAGAAGCCCTTCATGTCGCAGGAACCCAGGCCGAACCAGCGCCCATCGCGCTCGTCCAGGCCCAGCGGGTCGCTCTTCCACAGCGCTTCGTCGTACGGCACGGTGTCGGTGTGCCCGGCCAGCACCAGGCCGCCTGGGCCGCTGCCCAGGGTCGCGACCAGGTTGAACTTGCCCGGCGACACCGGCTGCATCTCGCAGGCAAAGCCCAGGTCCACCAGCCAGTTGCCCAGCAGCTCGACCACCGGGCGGTTGGACTGGTCCAGCGCAGGCTGGGTGCAACTGACCGACGGGATCGCGATCAGCTCGGCGAAGCGTTGTTTCAGCGGCGGCAACGGCATGGCGTTCTCCAGAAGATGGACTCCACTATGGACCATGCGGCGGTGCGGTAAAACCTCGCGGCGCCCGGCAGGAACGCCGAAGTCCTGTAAACTGCATGACTTTGAAGTCTTTTTCGCGCCCGTCGTTCCGTCCTTCCTACAACAGGTCGGAAATCCGGGCGCGGCCGCTCTGAACCGGACCCCCGCCATGCAGAAAGAAACCGAAATCAAACTGCGCGCCAGCCGCGAGACCCTCGAAGCCCTGCGCGAGCATCCCGCGCTGAAGAAGCGCAACAAATCCGGCTGGGAGCCCCGTGAGCTGTTCAACCAGTACTACGACACCCCAGCCCGCGACCTGGCCCGCGCCCGCGTGGCGCTGCGCATGCGCAAGGACGGCGAGCAGTTCATCCAGACCCTGAAGACCCGCGGCCAGAGCGTGGCGGGCCTGTCCGAGCGCAACGAGTGGGACTGGTACCTGGAGAAGAACAAGCTCGACCTGAAGAAGCTCGACGACCAGTGCTGGCCGGCCGCCCTCGCCGACCTGGACAAGAAGAGCCTGAAGCCGATCTTCAGCACCGACTTCACCCGCCAGCGCGCCGAGATCGCCTGGGGCCGCGGCAAGGCCAAGGTGGTGATCGAGGCCGCGCTGGACCTGGGCAAGGTCATCGCCGGCAAGCAGGAAGAGGAAATCTGCGAGCTGGAACTGGAACTGCGCCAGGGCGAGCCCGAGGCGCTGCTGGACCTGGCCATCGAACTGGCCGCGGACCTGGCGCTGATGCCCTGCGACATCAGCAAGGCCGAGCGCGGCTATCGCCTGTTCGACCCGGCCAGCTACAGCATCCAGCCCGACACCCAGAAGCTGCTGCATGAAACCCCGCTGGATGGCGCCTTCGCCGCCCTGTCCTGGGCGCTGCTGGGCAGCAGCCAGCGCCTGGCCGAGCAATACCGCTTCAACGGCCACTGGAGTCTGCTGGAAAGCTGGCTGCAGCAATTGGTCGACCTGCGCGCGCTGCTCGGCAGCCTTGGCCAGGCCGTCCCGCGCGCGACCACCCGCGAGCTGCGCGCCGCCCTCGATGCACTGATCGCCGACTGGCAGCCGCGCATCGAACAGGGCCGCGACGACGAGAGCGTGCGCCAGCAGATGCCGTCCGCCTTCCTCGAGGAACTGGCCAACGTTCGCTGGGGTCAGTTCTCCCTGAGCACCTCGCGCTGGCTGCTGGGCAAGGGCTGGACCACCGAGCGTAACGAACGCGCCAATCGCCTGGGCGGCTCCGCCGTCGGCAAGTGGCTGCAACGCACCCTGGCCGAAGAAGCCCAGGCCATGCCACTGCAACGCGCCCAGCAACTGCCCGAGGTACTCGCCGACCAACTGCCGCGCCTGCAGCGCATGCTGGTCTGGCTGCGCCTGGCGCGCAGCGTGCTGGAGCTGCCGGAAACCGATCGCCTGTACGGCGAACTGGCCAAGCTGCAGGAGCTGCTCGTCACTCCCGACGCCGAGGGGCGCCTGGATGCCCTCGCGGCCCAGGCCCATACTGTGCTGACCCTCAAGCCGTGGAAGGCGCTTTTGAAATAAGCTGGCCCGGCATTGCTGCGGGCCTGTGACCCGCCACTGGAAGTAGGGAGTCCGCATGTCCGTCTTTGCCCCATCCGCTCAGGACCGTCCGCTCGACCTGGGCGACATCCTGCGCGAGCTGGTCACCCAGGGCCGCGTCGCCCAGGATGACGCCGAGCAGTGCCTGGCGATTCGCCGCAGCGCCGTGAAGAACCAGCAGCACCCGCTGGAATTCCTCGCCGCGCAGCAGGTCGAGGATCGCCAGCGGCCGGGGCGCAAACTGGACCTGGACACGCTGGTGAGGTGGCTGGCCGATTACTCCGGGCAGCCCTACCTGCGCATCGACCCGCTGAAGATCGACGTCGCCTCGGTCACACCGCTGATGTCCTACGCCTTCGCCCAGCGCCACCAGATCCTCGCGGTCGCCGTGGCGCCGGACGAAGTCACCATCGCCAGCGCGCAACCCTTCGTGCATGGCTGGGAGAGCAACCTCACCCACGTGCTCAAGCGCCCGATCAAGCGCGTGGTGGCCAACCCGGCGGATATCCAGCGCTTCACCGTGGAGTTCTACCGACTGGCCAAGTCGGTGACTGGCGCCAGCTCACAGGACCAGAAGATCAGCGGTATTGGCAACTTCGAGCAGTTGCTCAACCTGGGCGCCACCGACCAGGAGCCCGATGCCAACGACGCACACATCGTCACCATCGTCGATTGGCTGTTCCAGTACGCCTTCCAGCAGCGCGCCAGCGATATCCACATCGAGCCGCGCCGCGAACAGGGCACCGTGCGCTTCCGCATCGACGGCGTGCTGCACAACGTCTATCAGTTCCCGCCACAGGTCAGCATGGCCGTGGTCAGCCGCCTGAAGTCCCTGGGCCGGATGAACGTCGCCGAGAAACGCAAGCCGCAGGATGGCCGGGTGAAGACCAAGACCCCGGACGGCGCCGAAGTGGAGTTGCGCCTGTCGACGCTGCCCACGGCGTTCGGCGAGAAGATGGTGATGCGGATCTTCGACCCCGAAGTGCTGCTCAAGAGCTTCGACCAGCTCGGTTTCTCCCCCGACGACCTGCGCCGCTGGGAAAGCATGACCAGCCAGCCCAACGGCATCATCCTGGTCACCGGCCCCACCGGTTCGGGCAAGACCACCACGCTCTACACCACGCTCAAGCAGCTGGCGACCGATGAGGTGAACCTCTGCACCATCGAGGACCCGATCGAGATGATCGAGCCCTCGTTCAACCAGATGCAGGTGCAGCACAACATCGACCTGTCCTTCGCCAGCGGCGTGCGCGCCCTGCTGCGTCAGGACCCGGACATCATCATGGTCGGCGAGATCCGCGACCTGGAGACCGCCGAGATGGCGATCCAGGCGGCGCTCACCGGGCACCTGGTGCTCTCCACCCTGCACACCAACGACTCGCCCACCGCGATCACCCGCCTGCTCGAACTGGGCGTGCCCTACTACCTGATTCGTGCCACCGTGCTCGGCGTCATGGCCCAGCGCCTGGTGCGTACCCTGTGCCCGCACTGCAAGGCGCCGATGGAACTGCACGAGGAAGACTGGCAGGAAGTCACCCGCCCGTGGAACGCCCCGCTGCCCACCGGCGCGCACCAGGCCGTCGGCTGCCTGGAGTGCCGCGACACCGGTTACCGCGGGCGCGCCGGCGTCTACGAAATCATGCTGCTGAGCGAATCGCTGAAGGAGCTGATCACCGCCGAAACCGACCTCATCCCACTGCGCCGCCAGGCCTTCAAGGAAGGCATGCGCAGCCTGCGCCTGTCCGGCGCGCAGAAGGTCGCCGCCGGCCTGACGACCATCGAGGAAGTCATGCGGGTCACCCCGCAGAGCGAGCAGAAGTAAGCCGCCCGTCAGGCGCCTGAGGAAAAGTCCCCGGGCGCCTGCTGCACTTTCCTGCATGCCTGCCTGGCGTGCCGGTTACACTCGATCCCACACGTTTTACGCCAGATACTTCATCCAAGCAGACAAGGAGTCCCTCGCATGGAAATCGGCAGTGTTGCCCTGCTGTTCGTCATCCTCGCCATCGTCATCGTCCTCATGGGGTTCAAGGTCGTGCCCCAGGGCTTCGAATGGACCATCGAACGCTTCGGCCGCTACACCGTCACCCTGAAGCCGGGCCTGAGCATCATCATTCCGGTGGTGGACCGCGTCGGCCAGAAGATCAACATGATGGAGCGCGTGCTCGACGTGCCGCCGCAGGAGGCGATCAGCGCCGACAACGCCATCGTGCAGATCGACGCCGTGTGCTTCTTCCAGGTGGTCGATGCGGCACGCGCCGCCTATGAAGTGAGCGGGCTGGAAAACGCCGTACGCAACCTGGTGATGACCAACATCCGCACCGTGCTCGGCTCCATGGAGCTGGACCACATGCTCAGCCAGCGCGACGCGATCAACGAGCGTCTGCTGCGCACCGTGGACGAGGCCACCGCGCCCTGGGGCCTGAAGGTCACCCGTATCGAGATCAAGGACATCAGCCCGCCGGCCGACCTGGTGGAAGCCATGGCCAGCCAGATGAAGGCCGAGCGTCTCAAGCGCGCGCAGATCCTCGAGGCAGAGGGCCGCCGCGCTGCGGAAATCCTCACCGCCGAAGGCAAGAAGCAGGCACAGATCCTCGAAGCCGAAGGCCTGCGCCAGTCGGCCTTCCTCGAATCCGAAGCCCGCGAGCGCCAGGCCGAAGCCGAAGCCAAGGCGACCCAGGTGGTCTCCGAGGCCATCGCCAGCGGCAACGTGCAGGCGATCAACTACTTCGTCGCGCAGAAATACGTCGATGCCCTCGGCCAACTGGCCAGCTCCAACAACAGCAAGATCGTGCTGATGCCGCTGGAAGCCAGCCAGGTGATCGGCGCGGTCGGCGGTATCGGCGAGATCGTCAAGGCAACCTTCGGCGACAGCAAGGGCCATAGCTGATGATGGGCTTCCTGGAGCACCTGGGCTTCTGGGACTGGCTGGGACTGGGCATCGTCCTGCTGATCCTGGAGATCTTCGGCGCCGGCGGCTACCTGCTGTGGATCGGCATCGCCGCCGCGCTGACCGGCGTGCTGGCGTTCCTGCTGCCAGGACTGGACTGGACCTGGCAGTGCCTGGCCTTCGGCGTCCTGGCGATCCTCACCGCGCTGTACTGGTGGAACCACCAGCGCCTGAACAAGCGCGAAGCACAGCCGTCCAGCCTCAACCGTCGCGGCAGCGAACTGGTCGGCCGGCAGTTCGCCCTGCATGACGCCATCGTCGGCGGGCGCGGCAAGATCCGTGTCGGCGACAGCGTGTGGCTGGTCGGCGGGCCGGACCTGCCCGTCGGCACGCAGGTGCGTGTGACCGGTCAGGACGGAGTCCTGCTGCTGGTGGAACCCATCTGACCACTGAAGGGCCGGCGCGACGGCTCCTGTGCCTTGCGCGCGATCGCGGGCATGGCCCGCTCCTACAAGGTGCATAGGCCAGTAACCCCAATGAAAAAGCCCGCCAATCGGCGGGCTTTTTCATTCAGGCGAAACTCAGCTCGCGGCCGGCTGCGCCGGGGCGCGGCGGTAGGCCCAGACCATCAGCGCGGCGCCGCCCAGGACCATCGGTACACACAGCACCTGGCCCATGGTCAGCCAGCCCCAGGCCAGGTAGCCCAGCTGGGCATCCGGCACGCGGACGAACTCGACGATGAAGCGGAAGATGCCGTAGCTCAGCACGAACAGGCCGGAAACCGACGCGGTCGGGCGCGGCTTGCGGGTGAACAGCCAGAGCACGACGAACAGCGCCACGCCTTCCAGCGCGAACTGGTACAGCTGCGACGGATGGCGCGGCTCCGGGCCACCGGTGGGGAAGATCATCGCCCAGGGCACGTCGGTCACCTTGCCCCACAGCTCGCCGTTGATGAAGTTGCCGATTCGCCCGGCACCCAGGCCGATCGGCACCAGCGGCGCGATCAGGTCCATCAGCTGGAAGAAGCTCTTGTTGTTGCGCTTGCCGAACCACCAGGTGGCCAGCATCACGCCGATCAGGCCGCCATGGAACGACATGCCGCCCTTCCAGACTTCGAAGATCAGCGTCGGGTTGGCGATGTACTCGTCCAGGTTGTAGAACAGCACGTAGCCCAGGCGACCGCCCAGGACCACGCCGCACGCCACCCAGAAGACCAGGTCGGAGAGTTTCTCCTTGGTCCAGGTCGGATCGAAATCCTTCAGCTTGCGCGACGCCAGCAGCCAGGCGCCGCCGATGCCGATCAGGTACATCAGGCCGTACCAGTGGATTTTCAGCGGCCCGAGCGATACGGCAACCGGGTCGATCTGTGGATAAGGCAGCATCCGCTTCTCCTAGCAGGAACTCAGATCAGGAAACTCAAGCCCACGCTGAACAGCAGCAGGGCGAACAAACGCTTGAGCACCAGGGGTGGCAGGCGATGCGCCAACCGTGCCCCGATGCGGGCGAAGAACATGCTGGTGACGGCAATGCCCACCAGCGCCGGGAGGTAGATGAAGCCCAGGCTCATCTCCGGCAGCTTGTCGTTGTGCCAGCCGACAACGATGAAGGATATCGCGCCGGCAATGGCGATCGGCAGGCCGCACGCCGAGGAAGTCGCAACCGCCTGTTGCATGGAGACGCCACGCCAGGTCAGAAAAGGCACGGTCAGCGAGCCGCCGCCGATACCGAAAATGGCTGAAGCCCAGCCCACCACGCCGCCAGCCACGCCCAGGCCGAAGCGCCCCGGCAGGTCGCGCGCGCCCTTGGGCTGCAAGCCCAGCACCATCTGGAGCGACACCAGGATGGCGAAGGTGCCGATGATCTTCTGCAACACCGGGCCCTGGATCTTCGACGCGGTGATCGCGCCCAGCGCACTGCCGACCAGGATGCCGACGGTCATCCAGGCGAACACCGGCCAGCGCACTGCGCCGCGACGATGGTGCTCGAGGATCGAATTGATCGAGGTGAAGACGATGGTCGCCAGGGAGGTGCCGACCGCCATCTGGGTCAGCACGTCCGGCGAGAAACCGTGGGCGCCGAAGCTGAACACCAGGGCCGGGACGATGATCAACCCGCCGCCGACGCCGAACAGGCCGGCGAGCACGCCAGCACAGGCGCCAAGCACCAGGTAGAGCACGAACTCCATGGGCAACCTCGGGCAACAAAGCGGGCATGGTAGCCGAAGGTTCCCGGGCGCTCCAGCCACTCCGGGACATCGGCGGATGTTGATAGACTGCCGAAACACTACGGAGTTCGCCCATGTGCCTGATCGTCTTCGCCTGGCGTCCCGGCCACGCCACGCCCCTGATCGTCGCGGCCAACCGCGATGAGTTCTACGCCCGCCCGACGCTGCCGATGGCAGCCTGGGAGGAGTTCCCTGGCCTGTACGCCGGCCGCGACCTGGAGGCCGGCGGCACCTGGCTGGGCGTGGCGCCGGACGGCCGCTTCGCTGCCCTGACCAACGTGCGCGACCCCGGCCAGCCGGTGGGGCCGCGCTCCCGCGGCGAGCTGGTGGCAGCCTTCCTCCAGGGCCGGCAGTCGCCGCTGGAGTACCTGCAGCAGGTCGCCCGCCGTGCGTCGGACTACAGCGGCTTCAACCTGCTGGTAGGCGATAGCACGCAGCTCTGCTACTTCAACCCGCGCGTCGGTCCGCCAGTGGCGGTGGCGCCTGGCGTACACGGACTCTCCAATGCGGCGCTGAACACGCCCTGGCCCAAGCTGCTGAATGCCCGTGACGGGCTGGAGGCTGCATTGGCGAGCCCCGACACCGGCTCACTGGTGGCGCTGCTGGCCGACGCCCGGCAACCCGGTGAAGCCGAGTTGCCCGATACCGGCGTCGGACTGGCCACGGAGCGCCTGCTTTCCAGCGTCTTCATCGCCAGCCCGACCTACGGCACCCGCGCCAGCACCGCGCTGATCGTCCACGCGGACGGCCGCCGCGAGTTGCTCGAGCACAGCTTCGGGCCCAGCGGTGCGCGCCTGGGTGAGGTCAGCCTGATCGTCTAGCAGGCAACGATACAGTCGCGCTGGCGCTTGGCACGGTAGAGCCCGTCGTCCAGGCGCCGCAGCATCGCCATCAGGTCCTCGCCGGGCTGCATCGCCGTCACCGAGAAGCTGGCGGTGAGCTGGGTCGGCAGCGTGACATCCGCCCGGCGCAGACTCAGGCGCAGCCGTTCGGCCAGTTCACGTGCCGCTTCGCAGGAGGTTTCCGGCAGCAGCACGATGAACTCCTCGCCGCCCCAGCGGGCGAAGCAGTCCTCTTCACGCAGGCGCCGGCGCACCACTTCGGCGACCGCCACCAGTACGCGGTCGCCGGCCTGATGGCCGAGGCTGTCGTTGATGCGCTTGAAGTGGTCGAGGTCGAACATCATCAGCGAGCAACCATGCCCGTGACGCTGAAGCCGTTGCCATTCGGCGTGCAACTGATGTTCGAAGCGCCGCCGGTTGGCGATCTGCGTCAGCGGATCGATCTCGGAGAGGCGCAAGGCAACGGCGGCCTGCTCGGCCAGCGCCTGGTTGGCCTGGCGCAGCGCCTCGGTGCGGGCCTGCACCAACAGTTCCAGGTTCAGGTTGAGCTGGTGCAGTTCGTGGTTCTTGTCCTGCAGCGCCAGCTCGGCCAGCTTGCGCTCGTGGATGTTGCGGTGTGCGCCGATCATCCGCGTCGGCTTGCCGTCCCCGTCGAATTCGAAGAAGCGCCCGTGGTCGCTGACCCACAGGTAGTTACCGTCCTCGCAGCGACAGCGGTACTCCTCGCGATAGACGCCGCTGCGCCCCTCGATATAGGCATTGAAGGCGAACATCACTCGCTCGAAGTCATCGGGGTGGATGCGCTCGTGCCAGGTATTGACGTTCTCGGGCAGGCTGTCCGGGTCGTAGCCGAGCATGACGTACCAGCTCGGGCTGCGGGTGACATGGTTGCTGCGGATGTCCCAGTCCCAGATCCCGTCGCTGACCATGCTCAGCGCGTAGCGCAGGCTGCGCACGCCGGCGTCGGGTTCCGTGCGAGGGGTGACGTCGAGCTCTTCCATAAGCTTCGCCTTGGCCAGTGAACCGGCCGTGTGTCCTACGAGCCTGCCGGTAATGCGCGGTTCCGGCAGGGAGTGCGCCGCGGCGTCAGGCCTGGATGGTCGCCGCCGGGTTGATCACGCGGCCCAGGCCAAGGTTGCGCAGGGCCAGGTGCAGCGAGCTGTGGATAACCTGCGGGTTGTCGAAGGTCATCAGTTGGCTGAGCAGTTCGCGAGCCCTGGACAGGGTCATCTGGCGCAGCAGCCATTTCACCTTGGGCAGGTTGGTGGCGTTCATCGAGAGCGAGTCGAAGCCCATGGCCATCAGCAGCACCGCAGCCGCCGGATCGCCGGCCATCTCGCCGCAGATGCTCACCGGCTTGCCTTCGGCATGGGAGTCGTCGACCACCTTCTTCAGCGCCTGCAGCACGGCCGGGTGCAGGTAGTCGTAGAGGTCGGCGACGCGCGGGTTGTTGCGGTCCACCGCCAGCAGGTACTGGGTCAGGTCGTTGGAGCCCACCGAGAGGAAGTCCACCTGGCGCGCCAGCTCACGCGTCTGGTACACGGCTGCGGGAATCTCCACCATCATGCCGATCGGCGGCATGGGGATGTCCACGCCCTCGTCGCGCACTTCGCCCCAGGCGCGGTGGATCAGGTGCAGCGCCTCTTCCAGCTCGTGGGTGCCGGAAATCATCGGCAGCAGGATACGCAGGTTGTCCAGGCCTTCACTGGCCTTGAGCATGGCGCGCGTCTGCACCAGGAAGATTTCCGGGTGGTCGAGGGTGACGCGGATGCCGCGCCAGCCGAGGAAGGGGTTGTCTTCCTTGATCGGGAAGTAGGACAGCGCCTTGTCGCCACCGATGTCCAGGGTGCGCATGGTCACCGGCAGCGGGTGGAAGGCGGAGAGCTGCTCGCGGTAGATGGCGAGCTGTTCCTTCTCGCTGGGGAAGCGGTCGTTGATCATGAACGGCACTTCGGTGCGGTACAGGCCAACCCCTTCGGCGCCGCGCTCCTGGGCGCGCGCCACGTCCGCCAGCAGGCCGGTGTTGACCCACAGCGGCATGCGATGACCATCCAGCGTCTCGCAGGGCAGCTCGCGCAGCGCAGCCAGGCCCTTGCTCAATTCCTTCTCTTCGGCGACCACTTCGCCGTACTGCTTGACCAGCTGCGGCGACGGGTTGGTGTAGATCTCGCCGTGGTAGCCGTCGACGATCAGGTCGATGCCGTCGACCTTGGAGTACGGCAGGTCGACCGCCCCCATGACGGTCGGTATGCCCATGGCGCGGGCGAGGATGGCGACGTGGGAGTTGCCCGAGCCGAGTACCGAGATCAGCCCCACCAGCTTGCCTTCCGGCACTTCGCCGAGCATGGCCGGCGACAGTTCCTCGCTGACGATGATGGTCTGGTCCGGATAGGTCAGCGACTGCTTACGCTCTTCCTGGAGGTAGGCGAGGATGCGCCGGCCAATATCCTTGACGTCCGAGGCGCGCTCGCGCAGGTAGGCGTCGTCCATCAGCTCGAAGCGCTGCACGTGCTCCATGACCACCTGGCGCAGGGCGCCCTGTGCCCACTGGCCGGTGCGGATGATGCGCTTGACCTCGAGACCGATGGAGGCGTCGTCGAGCATCATCAGGTAGACATCGAACAGCGCGCGCTCTTCCTTGCGCAGCTGGGTCGCCAGCTTGCTGGAGAGGTTGCGCATGTCTTCGCGGACCGACTCCAGCGCCTGCTTGAAGCGCTCGACCTCGGCCTCGACGTCGTCGATGGGCTTGTCCGGGACCACTTCGAGGTCAGCCGGCGGCAGCACCACCACGGCCTTGCCCACGGCCACGCCGGGGGCGCCAGGGACGCCGACGAACTTGGCTTCGCTGATGCCCTTGCCCATCTTGCCCAGGCCGCGGATCGAACCGGTGGCTTCCGCATGGGCGATAACGCCGGCGAGCTGCGCGCTCATGGTGACGAGGAAGGCTTCCTCGCCTTCGTCGAACTGGCGCTTCTCTTTCTGCTGCACGACCAGAACGCCCATCACCCGGCGGTGGTGGATGATCGGTGCGCCGAGGAAGGAGGCGTAGCGCTCCTCGCCGGTCTCGGCGAAGTAGCGGTAACGCGGGTGTTCGGAGGCGTTCTCGAGGTTCAGCGGCTCTTCGCGGGTACCGACCAGGCCGACCAGGCCCTCGTTGGGCGCCATGCTGACCTTGCCGATGGAGCGCTTGTTCAGGCCCTCGGTGGCCATCAGCACGAAGCGGTTGCTCTCGGGGTCGAGCAGGTAGACCGAGCACACCTGGGTGCCCATCGCCTCCTTCACGCGCTGCACGATGATGCCCAGCGCCGCCTTGAGGTCCTTGGCGGAGTTCACTTCCTGGACGATCTTACGCAGCGTGTTGAGCATGGCGTGGGGGTCTAACTCCTTGAACTTCGTGCTAGTCGCGCGCCAGCAGGCGCGGTGCCAATTCCTTCAGAGCCCGGCGGTAGACCTCGCGCTTGAAGGTCACGACCTGGCCCAGCGGGTACCAGTAGCTCACCCATTTCCAGCCGTCGAATTCGGGCTTGCCGGTGACATCCATGCGCACCCGGCTTTCCTCGCCGGTCAGGCGTAGAAGGAACCACTTCTGTTT
Organism: uncultured Pseudomonas sp.; assembly: GCA_966191535.1. Classification (GTDB taxonomy): domain Bacteria; phylum Pseudomonadota; class Gammaproteobacteria; order Pseudomonadales; family Pseudomonadaceae; genus Pseudomonas. The sequence continues at coordinate 26,553 of CBIGPF010000042.1, forward strand.
CTGCCCGATGCACAGCGGCTGGCTGTTGGTACGCACCAGGCGTTGCGGCAGGCGGTAACGCAGCCAGCCCCGGGTACAGGCGAGGATCTTGACGTCCTGCTCTTCCAGGCCGACTTCTTCGTTCAGTTCGCGGTACAGCGCTTCCTCAGGGGTTTCTCGGGCGTTGATGCCGCCCTGGGGAAATTGCCAGGCTTCCTGGTTGATACGCCGTGCCCACAGTACCTGTCCGACATCGTTGCAAAGGATGATGCCGACATTGGGGCGAAAACCATCGGGATCGATCACGGCGGTACATCCTCGAAATCGCGTGTGCCCGCATTGTTCCACAAAGCTTGTGACAGCGGCAACGCGGGCTGCGGCGTCCTGTGCCGGGTGGGCAAAAGCCGTTACTCTAGGCGACTTTTCCGTATTGGCAACTGGCGGTAATCCATCGTGCGACTGGCTCTCTTCGATCTCGACAACACCCTCCTGGCCGGCGACAGCGACCACAGCTGGGGCGAATGGCTGTGCCAGCGTGGGCTGGTGGACGCCGGCGAGTACCAGGCGCGCAACGATGCCTTCTATGCCGACTACATGGCCGGGACCCTCGATGTCTTCGCCTACCAGGCCTTCACCCAGGCGATCCTGGGCCGCAACAGCCTGGATCAGCTGGACACCTGGCACCGCCAGTTCATGCAGGAAGTCATCGAGCCCATCGTCCTGGCCAAGGGCGAGGCCCTGCTGGCCGAGCACCGTGCCGCGGGCGACAAGCTGGTGATCATCACCGCCACCAACCGCTTCGTCACCGGCCCGATCGCCGCCCGCCTGGGCGTGGAGACCCTGATCGCCACCGAGTGCGAGATGCTCGACGGCCTCTACACCGGCCGCACCTGCGACGTGCCCTGCTTCCAGGGCGGCAAGGTGACCCGCCTCAATCGCTGGCTCGAAGAGACCGGCCTGACGCTGGACGACGCCTACTTCTACAGCGACTCGCGCAACGACCTGCCGTTGCTGGAGCGGGTGGCCAACCCGGTGGCCGTCGACCCCGACGATACCCTGCGCGCTACCGCCACCGAGCGCGGCTGGCCGGTGATCAGCCTGCGCTGAGCACGCATCAATACGTGCTGAGGGCTCCTCAACCTGCGCTGAAGGCTCAGAAGCCCTTGTTGACCATCAGGTAGAAGATCGCCAGGAAGGCCAGGAACGCCGGCCAGCCCAGAGCGAACCACCAGCGCATATAGAGGAAGGCCCTGGGCGGCAACGCTGCACCATCACGGTGCGCCGCCTCGGCCATGTCGCGCACGCGGATCTGCAGCCACACCACTGGCAGCCAGCAGGCGCCCGAGAACACATAGAGCGCCAGGCTCCACAGCAGCCAGCCCGAATCCAGCGGCCAACCGGCCATGTGCGCCAGGGCGATGCCGCTCAGCGGCTGGAACACCGCCGTGGTGGCGATGAACAGCCAGTCGGCCGTGACCAGATGGCGAAAGGTGATGCGGATGGCTTCCAGGTTGCCGCTGCGCCAGGCGCGCCAGCTGTAGTAGGCCGAGCCCAGCCCGGTGCCGAACAGCAGCGTGGAAGACAGGATGTGCAGGGTCTTGAGCAGCAGGTAGAGGTTCACGCGGCGGGCATCACACCGGCTTGCTGATCATCAGCACCAGGATGGCGATCACGCACAGCAGCGCCAGCACGAAGAAGGCCAGGCCGAACTTCCACTGCCGCGCGGCGCCAGCGGAGATCGGCTCGCCACTGCCCTGCGCCACCAGCGCCAGGTCGCGGATGCGCCACAGGCGGGTGGTGAACAGCAGCCAGAAGATCGTCGCGACGATCAGCAGGCAGGCACTGCCCAGCAACCAGGTCTGCCCCAGCGGCCAGCCGACGGTCTGCACCATGCGGTAGCCGGTGACGGGCAGGCTGGCGACGCTGCCGGCCACCAGCACCCAACCGATCAGGCCGATGCGCTGCAATGCCTTGGCGATCACCCCGGCGTCGCCGCCACGCCAGCTGCGCCAGCCGTACCAGGCCAGGCCGATAATGGCCAGGAACGGCAGCACCGCGGCGATGCCGTGGAGGATGCGGAAGGTCTGCAGGCTTTCCATTTCAATTCCCTGTGAAGAAGGCGGCGTTCCGATAAGCCTAGCAGCAGACGCACCGCCCCTGCCTGATCCTCAGCCGAGGAACAGGCGGTAGGCCGGGTTGTCGGTCTCGTCCCAATAGGGATAGCCGATCTCTTCCAGCGCGGCCGCCACCAGGTGGCGCTCGTCTTCCGGCACCTGCAGGCCAGCGACCACGCGACCATCGGCCGCGCCGTGGTTGCGGTAGTGGAACAGGGTGATGTTCCAGCGCCCACCCAGCCGGTTGAGGAAGTTGAACAGCGCACCGGGACGTTCGGGGAACTCGAAGCGGAACACCTGCTCGCCGGAGACGCGCGGCGAATGGCCGCCGACCATGTGGCGAATGTGCAGCTTGGCCAGCTCGTTGTCGGTCAGGTCCAGCACCGGGAAGCCCTGCTCCTGCAGCTGCTGCACCAGCGCCGCGCGCGGGTCGTTCTCCGGGTGGGTCTGCACGCCGACGAAGATGTGCGCTTCGCTGTCGGTGTTGTAGCGGTAATTGAACTCGGTGATCTGGCGCTTGCCGATGGCCTCGCAGAAGGCCTTGAAGCTGCCCGGCCGCTCGGGAATGGTCACGGCGATGATCGCTTCGCGCTTCTCGCCCAGCTCCGCACGCTCGGCCACGTGGCGCAGGCGGTCGAAGTTGATGTTGGCGCCCGAGTCGATGGCGACCAGGGTCTGGCCCTTCACGCCGTCACGCTCGACGTACTTCTTGATCCCGGCCACCGCCAGCGCACCGGCAGGCTCGGTGATCGAGCGGGTGTCGTCGTAGATGTCCTTGATCGCCGCGCAGATCTCGTCGGTGCTGACGGTGATCACTTCATCGACGTAGTCCTTGCACAGCTCGAAGTTGTGCTTGCCGATCTGCGCCACGGCGACACCGTCGGCGAACAGTCCGACCTGGCCGAGCACCACGCGCTCGCCGGCAGCCTTGGCGGCCTGCAGGCAGTTGGAGTCGTCCGGCTCGACACCGATGACCTTGATCTCCGGGCGCAGGTACTTCACGTAGGCGGCGATGCCGGCGATCAGGCCGCCGCCGCCGACGGGCACGAAGATCGCGTCGATGCGGCCCGGGTTCTGACGGAGGATTTCCATGGCCACGGTGCCCTGGCCGGCGATCACGTCCGGATCGTCGTAGGGGTGGATGTAGACGTATCCTTTCTCTTCCACCAGCTTCAGCGAATGCGCCAGCGCATCGGGGAAGGCGTCACCGTGCAGCACGGCCTTGCCGCCGCGGGCGCGCACGCCCTGGACCTTCAGCTCCGGCGTGGTGCGCGGCATCACGATGGTGGCCTTGATGCCCAGCTCACGGGCGGCCAGCGCCACGCCCTGGGCATGGTTGCCGGCAGAAGCGGTGACGACGCCGCGGGCGAGTTCTTCCGGGCTCAGCTGCGCCAGCTTGTTGTAGGCGCCGCGAATCTTGAAGGAGAACACCGGCTGCAGGTCTTCGCGTTTCAGCAGAATCTGGTTGCCCAGGCGCTCGGAGAGCTGGCGGGCGGGCTGCAGGGGCGTTTCCACGGCAACGTCGTAGACACGCGAGGTGAGGATCTTCTTGACGTATTGTTCGAGCATCGGAAGGGCTATTTCGGCGGCTTTTCGAGGAACCGCGAGTCTACTCCAGCCGGCGCCGGACGGGCCACCGAACAATCCGCGCGCAGATGACCATAACAGTTGCCCGGCGGCGCAACACCGGCGTGCCCCAGGCCGCTATAATCCGCCCTCTCGAACTATCTCCGGCGCCCTTGCGCCCTTCCAGGTAAGAAGACCCTTCGCCATGAACCAGGATCAGCTCAAGCAGGCTGTGGCCCAGGCCGCCGTCGACCACATCCTTCCGTACCTCGACAGCAAGAGCATCGTCGGCGTGGGTACCGGCTCCACCGCCAACTTCTTCATCGATCTGCTGGCCAAGCACAAGGCCGAGTTCGACGGCGCGGTGGCCAGCTCCGAAGCCACCGCCCAGCGTCTGAAGGGCCACGGCATTCCGGTCTACGACCTGAACACCGTCAGCGAGCTGGAGTTCTACGTCGATGGCGCCGACGAGACCAACGAGCGCCTGGAGCTGATCAAGGGCGGCGGCGCCGCGCTGACCCGCGAGAAGATCGTCGCCGCAGTCGCCAAACAGTTCATCTGCATCGCCGACGCCAGCAAGCTGGTGCCGATCCTCGGCGGCTTCCCGCTGCCGGTGGAGGTCATTCCCATGGCCCGCAGCCACGTGGCCCGGCAGCTGGTGAAACTGGGCGGCGACCCGGTGTACCGCGAGGGCGTGCTGACCGACAACAGCAACATCATCCTCGACGTGCACAACCTGCGCATCGACAGCCCGGTGCAACTGGAAGAAGCGATCAACAACATCGTCGGCGTGGTCACCAACGGCCTGTTCGCCGCGCGCCCGGCCGACCTGTTGCTGCTGGGTACCGCTGATGGCGTGAAGACCCTCAAGCTCTGATCCCGCCAGGCGCCATCCGCCGGATGGCGCCTTCCAGAGCGCCTGCTGCCGTCTACGCTGGGAGGACCCAACCCGCCCTGACGGAGACGCAGCATGGCCGCCAAGTACCATCTGAAGAAGGCCAGTGATGGCCAGTTCCTCTTCAACCTGCACGCCAGCAATGGCGAGATCGTCCTGACCAGCGAGCGCTACAAGGCCAAGACCTCGGCCGTGGACGGCATCGAGTCGGTACGCAGGAACGCCCAGCGCGAAGGCGCCTTCGAGATCAAGATCGCCAGCAACGGCAAGCACTACTTCGTGCTCAACGCCACCAACGGCCAGGTCGTCGGACAGAGCCAGATGTACGCCAGCAAGGCCACCGCCGATGCCGGCGTGGCGGCAGTGAAGCGCTATGCGGCGGACGCTCCGATCAGCGACGACACCTGATCGCGCACCGTTTCGGTGAGCCCACCCACGCACTTGAACCCTACGACCGGCCTTGCCGCCGGCCGTGTATCAGTATTGTTACAGTGGCGCGACACCCTCGGTCACTGAGGCGTCAAATCGCGCCCATCTCCGGCGAACCGGTCCACATCCTGCTTTCCTCCGCCACACGCATCGAAGACCGATGCGATTCCAATCGACACAGAGGAAAGTGCCGTGTTCAAACCCTTAGCCGTTGCGGCCAGCCTGAGCTGCGCTGCGCTGGCAACCGACACCAGCGCCTACGAATACGGGGAGTATGCCGGGGACACCCTCGACACCCTGATCAACGACTACCCCGGCCGGTATCGCGGCACCGCCAGCTTCGCCGGCGCCACCGCGCTGATGCAGTCGCGCCTGGGCTTCGGCTATCAGACGCAGGTCCAGGACTTCACCTGGGCCGGCAACCGCAGCTCGCAGAACGTCATTGCCAGCGCGCCGGGCAGTAGCGGCCAGTACGTGGTGCTCGGCGCCCACTACGACACCTACTACGGCCGCCCGACCCTGCAGGGTCTGGATGACAACGGCTCCGGCGCCGCGGTGCTGACGGAGATCGCGCGAAACCTGGGCGGCATTGCCCTGGAAAACGGCCTGGAAGTGGTCGGCTTCGGCGCCGAGGAGGAAGGGCTGCGCGGCTCGCGGGCCTATGTCGCCTCGCTGAGCGACGAACAGCGCAGCAACCTGCTGGGGATGATCAACCTCGACAGCCTGATCACCGGCGACAAGATGTACGCCCACGCCGGCTTCAACAGCGTCGACAATCCCGCGCTGGGCGCCTACCGCGACCAGCTCCTGCGCATTGCCCGGGAGCTGAAGATCCCGTTGTTCACCAACCCCGGGCTGAACGAGGAATACCCCGCCGGCACCGGGTGCTGCAGCGACGGCGAAAGCTTCGAGGGCCTGAATGTCCCGGTGCTGTTCATCGAGGCCACCAACTGGGATCTCGGTGACCTGGACGGCTACGAGCAGACCGACAATCCCGCCATCCCCGGCGGCGCTACCTGGCACAACCCCGCGCTGGACAATGAGCAGGTGCTCACCGACGCTTTCGGCCAGGAGCGTATCGACCAGCGCCTGCGCGACTTCTCGCGCCTGCTGACCCGCCTGGTGCTGGAGCTGACCAACGCCGACCTGCTCGCTTCTACCGCCTCCGGCGGCGCGATGGCACGGCAGATGGAAGACCAGTTGCAGCGCCAGCACCTGGCCCTGACTCGCCTGCATGACCGCCGCTGGCTGACCCTGCTGGGCAACTCGCGCCCCGTCGGCAGTTTCGACGGCGCGGTCGGCGTGGAAGGTGAAACCACGCCCGAGAGCGGCTTCGACATGCCCGGCGACCCGCGCTCGCACCGTGCCGGCGTGAACCTGCTGGGCGACTACCGCGCCAGCGAAGCGGTGACCGTCGGCGGCAGCCTGAGCTTCCAGCGCAGCCGTGACAACCTGGACCACAGCGCCCGCCTGGAAGCGGAAACCTGGCAGCTGGGCCTCTACGGCCTGTTCAACGATGGCGGACCGGCCTGGCTGGGCGGCGAACTGAGCGCCGGCTATGCCGATTTCGACAGCAAGCGCTCGGTGTACCTGAAGGCGAAGAACGGCCCGGTGCTGCTCGACCAGCGCATCGACGGTGACACCAACGCCTGGTTCTGGGGCGCGCGAGTCGACGGCGGCTACGATCTCGACATCGCCGGCATCAAGACCGGGCCACAGGGCGGGCTGGACTTCGTGCACTACCGCATCGACGACTTCAACGAAGACGACAACCTGCGTACCGCGCTGGGTTATGAGAAGCAGGACTACGACTCGGTCGAGGCCAGCCTGGGCTGGGGCCTGCGCGGGGAAGTGCCGCTGGGTAACCACATGGCCGTGCAGCCCTACGCCAGCGTGCGCTGGGTGAAGGAGCTGGCCGACGGCCGCCTGGACGACATCGCCCTGACCGCCCTGGGCGACGGCCGCACTCGCGTTGCCGAGCTGGGCAACGTGGACAAGGACTTCGGCCGTGCCCAGGCCGGCGCCCTGCTGGCGGTCACCGAGCAGCTGGGCGTCTTCGCCGAAGCCAACACGCGCTTCGCCCACAGCGAAGGCAGCCAGGCCTCTTATTCCCTCGGCGTGCAGTGGCAGTTCTGATCGCAGGAAAGCGAGGCGCCCTCAGGGCGCCTCGCGCTTCTTGAACACGTAGAAGAGATTGGGTTCGCTGACCAGGTACAACGTGCCCTGGTCGTCCATGGCGATGCCTTCGGCCTGCGGTACGCTGCGCCGCAGCCCCTGCATGCCCCGCAGCAGCGACAGCGAGCTGACCGGTTCGCCATCGGCGCTCAGCTCCAGCACCAGCCGCGATTCGTCGGAGAGGGCCAGCAGGTGCCCGCTGCGCTCGTCGTACTGCAGGCTGGAAAGATCGCGGACGAAGAGGTTGCGGTTGTGCTTGAGGTCTTCCACCACGTGCACCGCGAAGGGCTGCTGCGACTGCTCGTAGGGGAAACCCCGCACCTCGTAGATGTGCACGGGATTACGCTCCTTGGCGACGAACAGGCGCTTGCCCACCGAGTCATAGGCCAGCCCCTCGAACCCGCTGTTGCCGCCGCGCCCCAGTGCCAGGGAGAGTTGCTGGGCGTCGTCGGCATTCAGCGCCTTCGTGTCGTCGCGCAGCTCCACACGAAGCAGGCGCTGGTGGGTTTCGTCACTGATCACGTAGACATTGCGGCTGATGTACTCGATGGCCTCCGTGTCGCCGAAGCCGTGCAGCGCGACCCTGCGCAGCACCGTGCCTTCGAGCGACAACTCGACCAGCTCGTTGCGCTTGTTGGTCACGGTGAAGAGGGTCTGCCGGTCCGGGTCGTAGGTCAGCGCCGAGACATTCTCGTCCAGTCCCTTGATCGGCTGCGCCTCCAGTACCACGCGATAGTCGGGCAGCCAGATGGACTTCTCCTGCCACTCGGCAGCGTGGCGCCATTCGTTGAGCTTGAACCAGGCACGTTCGTAGACCCGGAAGCTCTGGCCCAGCGCCAGCAGCGACGCCAGGGCGAGCAACGCCAGCAGCAGGATCAGACGGCGGGGCTTGAGCAGACGGCGCATGGAGGTCTCAGGAGAGTTGGCGTGGCAGATTGGCAGCAGCGGCTGAAGCCTACCTTAACGGCGGCGTAGGAGTTTTCCGCAAGCTAGAGTCAGTTAAGCGCAAGACTCATCGACCGTTGCGAAAGGTAATCCGATGGCCGTGTCCCTGCTTCCCGAACAACGCCAGCAAGCCACACTGCACACCGTGGTCCTGGCGACCGAGGTACTGCACCACGCGGGCGTACCGCGCCCGAAGCTGCTGGAGGGCAGCGGCATCGGCGAGGCGGACCTGCTGACGCCGGAGAAGCTGATCACCCACGCACAGGAATTGCGGGTCTTCGCCAACGCCCTGAACTGCCACCACGACCCGGCGCTGGGCCTCTACCTTGGCCTGCGCATGCACGTCTCGGCTTACGGGATTCTGGGTTACAGCATGCTCGCCAGCCGCACCCTGCGCGATGCGCTGCAACTGGCGCTGTCCTTTCCCGAACTGCTTGGCACTTACTTCCGCCTGGCGCTGACAGCACAGGGCGACGAGGTTCATCTGACCGCCGACGGCTACCGCTACGCACCCGAGCTCACGGTGTTCAACACCGAGCTGTGCCTGACATCGCTGCTCACGGTGATCCGCGACCTGCTCGGCGAATCGGTGCGACCGCGTCGGTTGCTGCTGGCCTATCGGCCGCCCTTGCATGCCGAGACCTACACCGAGCGTCTGGGCTGCCCGGTGGACTTCGGCGCCCCCACCAGCGCGCTGTGCTTCAGCCCGGCACTGCTGGACCGCCCGCTGCCACTGGCCGACCCGGTCAGCTGCCACAATGGCGTGCAGCAGTGCCTGCGCATGAGCGCAATGCTCACCGCTCGCGGCGATGTGATCGACCAGTTGCGCCAGCACCTGGCAAGCCACCTGCAGGACACCGCCAGCCTGGATACCGTGGCGCGCCACCTGCACCGCTCCACCCGCACCCTGCGACGCCACCTGCAGCAGCAGAACACCAGTTATCAACAGGTGCTCGACGAGGTGCGCTTCGACCGTGCGCGGCAACTGCTCAAGGACACCGACTTGCCGATCTACCTGATCGCCGAGCAGTTGGGCTACAGCGAGACCGCCAGCTTCCGCCACGCCTTCCAGCGCTGGAGCGGAGCGAGCCCGAGCCTGTATCGCGGTTGATCTCTCCCTGCTGGAACTGGCCATGCTCGCGGTCGCGCGCGCCGCGCTCCTACACGGAGTTCCGTCGCCTGACCGATTCGCGAGCAGGCTAGCTCCTACGAAAAGCCTGAGAAACGACACCCCGCTGGCGCCCGAAATCCAGCAGGGCAGAGCGGATTTTCAACTTGGCCTGATTTATCCCTTATTGGCCTGATCTATCGTTCTGCGTATCCCGGCGCTTGGTCATTATCAATCCGCAGCTAGGTGAAACGGTCCTAGAAACCGTAAAACCTCAACAATAACAACTGCTTAACTGCATGGTACCAGCATGACCAGCGCGATCACCATCGAGCGGATATGCATGGAGTTCGGTACACCCGGACAAGGCCTCAAGGCCCTGGACGACGTGTCACTGGAAATCCGCGCCAACGAGTTCTTCACCCTCCTCGGCCCTTCGGGCTGCGGCAAGACCACCTTGCTGCGACTGATCGCCGGGTTCGAACAACCCTCCTCCGGCAGCATTCGCCTCTACGGCGACGCGATGGAAGGCCTTCCGCCCTTCCGCCGCCCGGTCAATACCGTCTTCCAGAGCTACGCCCTGTTCCCCCACATGACCGTGGCGGAGAACATCGCCTTCGGCCTGGAAATGCAGGGCAAGCAGCGCAGCGACATCGACGCCACCGTGCAGAAGATGCTCGAACTGGTGCGCCTGCCCGACGTCGGCAAGCGCCGCGCCGACCAGCTTTCCGGGGGCCAGCAGCAGCGCATCGCTTTGGCCCGCGCCCTGGCCAGCCGGCCCAAGGTACTGCTGCTCGACGAATCGCTTTCCGCGCTGGACCTGAAGCTGCGCAAGGAAATGCAGATCGAGCTCAAGCTGCTGCAGGAAGCCTCGGCCGTGCAGGCCGACCTGCTCGTGATGGGGGCGTTC
>CBIGPF010000043.1:0-36232 GCA_966191535.1 uncultured Pseudomonas sp.
CGCCGCGGCGGCGATGGTCGGGCTGAGGTTCTCGCGGATGCCGCTGAACATCTGGCGCGGCAGGGTGGCCTGCTCGGGGCCGGCGAGGAACAGGGTCACCACCACTTCATCGAAGGAGGTGGCGAAGGCGAACAGTGCGCCGGAAATCACGCCGGGAGCGATCAGCGGCAGGGTGACCTTGAAGAAGGTCAGTACCGGCGGCGCGCCCAGGCTGGCGGCAGCGCGCACCAGGTTGTAGTTGAAGCCCTGCAGGGTCGCCGACACGGTGATGATGACGAAGGGCACACCGAGCACCGCGTGGACGATGATCAGCGAGATGTAGCTGTTGCCCAGGCCCAGCGGCGCGAAGAACAGGTAGCTCGCCACGCCGATGATCACCACCGGCACGACCATCGGCGAAATCACCAGGCTCATGATCAGCGCCTTGCCGCGGAAATCGCCGCGGGTCAGACCGATCGACGCCAGGGTGCCGAACACCATCGCCAGCACGGTGGCCGCCGGGGCGACGATGATGCTGTTGGTCAGCGCACGCATCCACTCGGCGGAGCTGAAGAAGTCGGCATACCAGCGCAGGGAGAAACCCTGCAGCGGGTAGACCAGGAAGGTGCCGGAGTTGAACGACAGCGGCACGATGACCAGTACCGGCAGCACCAGAAACAGCAGGATCAGGCCGCAGAGGGTGCGCAGGGTGTAGAACCATATGCGCTCGATCGGGGACATGTAGGGGCTCAGCATCTTCTTGTTCTCCTCATCAGCCCAGGCGCAGGCGGCTCGCGCCCACCAGCCAGCCATAGATCACGTAGAGCACCAGGGTGGCGAACAGCAGCAGGCCGCCCAGGGCCGTGGCCATGCCCCAGTTGATGGTGGTGTTGGTGTAGAAGGCGACGAAGTAGCTGACCATCTGGTCGTTCGGGCTGCCCAGCAGCGCCGGGGTGATGTAGTAGCCGATCGACAGGATGAACACCAGCAGGCAACCGGCGCCGACGCCGGCCACGGTCTGCGGGAAGTAGACCTTCCAGAAGCTCGAGAACGGATGGCAGCCCAGCGAAATCGCGGCGCGCATGTAGCTGGGGGAAATGCCCTTCATCACGCTGTAGATCGGCAGGATCATGAACGGCAGCATGATGTGGACCATGGAGATGTACACGCCGGTGCGGTTGAACACCAGTTGCAGCGGCTGGTCGATCAGACCCATCTTCAGCAGTGCGCCGTTGATCAGGCCGCCCGACTGCAACAGCACGATCCACGCGGCAACGCGCACCAGGATCGAGGTCCAGAACGGCAGCAACACCATGATCATCAGCAGGTTGGACTTGCGGGTCGGCAGGATCGCCAGCAGGTAGGCCAGCGGGTAGGCCAGCGCCAGGCAGATCAGGGTGATCACCGCGCCCATCCAGAAGGTACGGGCGAAGATGTCCAGGTAGATCGACTGGTCGGGCGTGGCGCGGGCAATTTCGCCCAGGTCATCGATGCGGTGATCGAGCGCCGCCAGCAGGTAATAGGGGGTGACGGAGCTGGCGTTGCGACGGATCGCCTGCCAGTAGGCCGGGTCGCCCCAGCGCTCGTCGAGACCTTCCATCGCGTCCTTGTACGACGCCGGCTGCTCCTTGAACGGCAGCGCGCGGGCAGTCTTGGACAGCAGGCTGCGGTAGCCGGCCAGCTCCATGTTCAGGCGCTTGGACAGGTCACCGATGGTCTGGTTCTTGCGCGCGGCGACCAGGTCGTCGCTCAGTGCCTTGTACACCGCATCCGAAGGCAGCGACTTGCCGTCCCATTCGGAAATGGCGTTGACGGTCAACGGCAGTGCGCCGACGACCTCGGGGTTGTTCACGCTCTTGTAGAGCAATGCCGCGATGGGCACGAGGAAGGTCAGCAGGAGGAAGACCAGCAGGGGCAGGACCAGCGCCTGCGACTTCAGGCGGTTCATCCGCTCCGCGCGCGCCAGGCGCTGCTTGAGGGTGGGGCCGGCGACCTCGTTCATCGACACAGCGGTGGCCATAGCGAACTCCGGTAAAACGGGCCGCCCGGGAGCGGCCAAGGTGTGGTGTCAGGAGGAGCCGCCGCGAGGGGGCGGCGGTTCCGGTCCGTCGCGGCTCGGGCAGCCGCGACGGTCAGGGGACGCTTACTTGGCAGCCCAGGCGTTGAAGCGCTGTTCCAGCTGCTCGCCGTAGTCAGCCCAGAAGGTCACGTCCATACCGACCTGGCCCTGCATGTTTTCCGGGGTGGTCGGCATGTCTTTCAGCAGTTCCTTGCTCAGCAGCGGTACGGCGTTCTTGTTGACCGGGCCGTAGGCGATGTTCTCGGAATAGGTCTTCTGCTGCTCGGGCTGAACCGAGAAAGCGATGAACTTCAGGCTCTCGTCGACCTTCTTGGCGCCTTTCGGGATGGCCCAGGCGTCGAAGTCGTAGATGCCGCCGTTCCAGACGATCTTCAGGTTGCTCTCTTTCTGCACGGCGGCGATGCGGCCGTTGTAGGCGGAGCTCATGACCACGTCACCGGAGGCGAGGTACTGCGGCGGCTGAGCGCCGGCTTCCCACCACTGGATGCTCGGCTTGATCTCGTCGAGCTTCTTGAACGCGCGATCCTGGCCTTCCTTGGTAGCCAGCACCTTGTAGACGTCCTTCGGCGCAACGCCGTCGGCCATCAGGGCGAACTCCAGGGTGTACTTGGCGCCCTTGCGCAGGCCGCGCTTGCCCGGGAATTTCTGGGTGTCCCAGAAATCGGCCCAGCTGGTCGGAGCGGTCTTCAGTTTGTCGGCGTTGTAAGCCAGGACGGTGGACCACACGAAGAAGCCGACGCCGCAGTTGCTCACGGCACCCGGGACGTAGTCTTCGGCCTTGCCGAGGATGGCCGGGTCGATGGTTTCGAACAGGCCTTCGTCGCAACCGCGGGCCAGTTCCGGCGACTCGACTTCCACCAGGTCCCAGGAGACGCTGTTGGTATCGACCATGGCCTTCACCTTGGCCATCTCACCGTTGTACTCGCCGGCGACGATCTTGTTGCCGGTGCTCTTCTCGTAGGGACCGTAGAACGCCTTCACCTGGGCGTTCTTGTTGGCGCCGCCGAAGGACACCACGGTCAGGTCGGTGGCGGCCATGGACTGGGCCGCGAAGGCCACGCCCAGAGTCAGCGCTGCGAGTTTGAGCCCCGATGCTTTCAAGGACTTCGACATTATTGTTGTCTCCACAGTGTGCAGGTTTGTTTTTCTTGGATGCGTCCGGGAGTGGCCGGGCCGCGCTGTTACGCCGCGGACAGTGGGTCGAGCGCGCGGACGTGCTCGACTTCCCAGCCCAGCGGAACCACGTCGCCAACACTGAGCGCAGGATCGAGCTCGGCGATCGGCTGTTTGACGAAGAAATCGGTACGGCCGCAGACCTCCAGGCGAATGCGCACGTGGTCACCCAGGTAGATGAACTCGGCGACGCGACCGGAGAAGCGGTTCACGCAGTTTTCGCTGTGGCCGTTCAAACGCACGCGCTCGGGGCGGATCGACAGGCTGACGGTGTCGCCGACATTGCCGACGTTGACCGCCAGCGCCTCGACTTTCTCGCCACGGGCCAGACCCACGGTGCAGCGGTCGCCATTGCGGGCCTGGAGCTGACCGGCAATGCGGTTGTTCTCGCCGATGAAGTTGGCGACGAAGGAGTTGCGCGGGTGTTCGTAGAGCTCCGCCGGCGGGGCGATCTGCTGGATCTCGCCCTGGTGGAACACGGCCACGCGGTCGGACATGGTCAGGGCTTCGCCCTGGTCGTGGGTCACGTAGACCACGGTCACGCCCAGACGCTGGTGGATGTGCTTGATCTCCATCTGCATGTGCTCGCGCAGTTGCTTGTCGAGCGCACCCAGGGGTTCGTCCATCAGTACCAGCTGCGGCTCGAAGACCAGCGCACGGGCCAGGGCCACGCGCTGCTGCTGGCCACCGGAGAGCTGACCGGGATAGCGACCGGCGAAGGTGTCGAGCTGGACCATCGACAGCGCACGCTTCACACGTTCGCTCACATCGGTCTTGCTCATGCCGCGCACGGAGAGCGGGAAGGCCAGGTTCTCGGCCACCGTCATGTGCGGGAACAGGGCATAGTTCTGGAACACCATGCCAATGTCGCGCTTGTGCGGGGGGACGTTGTTGATGGCGCGGCCGGCGAGCTGGATTTCACCGGCGGTAGGAGTTTCGAAACCAGCCAGCATCATCAGGCTGGTGGTCTTGCCGGAACCGGACGGCCCCAGCAGTGTCAGGAATTCGCCTTTGCGAATGTCCAGATTGAGGTCCTTCACGATGAGGGATTCGCCGTCGTAGCTCTTCTGGACGCCACGGAAACTCACCAGCACATCGTTTGCCTGATTCTCGGCCATCACCGCACCTTTGTTTTTTTGTAAATGCCGTTGATCTCAAGCCTAGAGAAGCTGGACCGGCACGCAAATCGGGCGGTATGAGAGATTGCTATAAGGCTTAGAGAGGATGCTTTGTAGGGATCGCCCTACAAAAAATAGCGAATTGGCATGTCGGACCCGCAGCGCGTGCAGCGGGTCCCGACGGCAGCCGTCAGCGCTTGGCCCAGGCCTGGAAACGCTGCTCCAGCGCATCCCCGTGCTCGGCCCAGAACGCCACGTTCATGCCCACGGCATTGGCGATGTTCTGCGGAGCGGTGGGCAGGTTGGCGGCGACATCCGGCGCCAGCAGCTCCACGGCCTTGCGGTTGGTCGGACCGTAGGAAATGTTCTCGGCGAAGGCCTTCTGCTGCTGCGGCTGGCCGGCGAAGTTGACGAACTGTTCGGCCAGTTCCTTCTTGAACACGCCCGAAGGCAACGCCCAGAAGTCGAAGTCGTAGATGCCGCCGGCCCAGACCATGCGGAAGCCCTTCTGCTCGGCCTGTGCCGCGGCGATCCGGCCGTTGTAGGCGGAGCTCATCACCACGGTGCCGTCGGCGAGATCACGCACCGGGTCCTGGCCGGACTTCCACCAGTTGATGTTCGGCTTCAGCTCATCGAGCTTGCGGAAGGCACGATCGACGCCGTCATTGGTGGCGAGCACTTTGTAGACGTCCTTGGGCGCGACGCCGTCGGCCATCAGGGCGAATTCCAGGCTGTACTTGGCGCCCCAGCGCAGGCCGCGCTTGCCGGGGAATCTCTTCGTGTCCCAGAAATCCGCCCAGCTGGTGGGCGTGCCCTGCAGCTTGCTCTGGTTGTAGGCCAGCAGCGTGGTCCAGACGAAGATGCCGACGCCGCATGGCTGCACCGCACCGGGAACGAAGTCGGCGGTATTGCCCAGGGTCTTGGGATCGAGCTTCATGAACAGCCCTTCCTCGCAGCCGCGTGCGAGCTCGGGGGCCTCGACTTCCACCACGTCCCAGGACACATGGCTGATTTCCACCATGCGCTTGAGCTTGGCCAGGTCGCCGTTATAGGAGCCGTGTACGACGGCGTTGCCGGTCACTTCCTTGAACGGCTTGTAGAAGGCCGCTTCCTGGGCCTGCTTGTTGGCGCCACCGAAAGAAATCACCGTGACGTAGTCCGCCAGCGCCGGCATCGCAGCGCTCCCCAGCAGGCCGAACAGCAGCCCTCCCCTTACCGCTCGCAACATCTTCTTCTCCTTGTTATCACGACGTACTGCATGAAGCCGGCCATCATTCCCTGCCTCACGCCCGCTAGATAGACGGTTTGTTACAGAAATCGGACACGTCGCACAGAGTGAAGGGAAAATTCAGCGAGCCATCTGCCGCAGATCAAACCGGCAGCGCGGGCGGGATCAGACGAGCTTGTGCTCCATGGCGTAGCGCACCAGATCCGCCACCGAGTTGGCGTTGAGCTTCTGCATCAGCCGCGCCTTGTGGGTACTGATGGTCTTGCTGCTGACCGCCAGTTGCTGGGCGATCTCATTCACGCCTTCGCCCTGCACCAGGCGCTCGAACACCGAGAATTCGCGTTCGGAAAGCAGCGCGTGGGGCGGCCGCGAGTCGGTGAGACCGACTTCGAAAACCATGCGATCGGCGAGATCGGGATCAATGTACCGACCGCCGCTGGCGACCTTGCGGATCGCCGTGAGCAGCAGCGCCGGATCGCTGTCCTTGGTGGCGTAGCCGGCGGCACCTACCTTCAGTGCGCGGGCGACCATCTGCACCTCGTCGTGCATCGACAACATGAGGATCGCCGGCGGGTTGTTCAGTGCGCGAATGCGCGGGATGGCTTCCAGGCCGTTGACGCCGGGCATGGAGATATCCAGCAGGACCACTTCGCAGGGCGTCTGGCGCAGGGTTTCGAGCAACTGCTCGCCGTTGGTGGCTTCCCCCACCACCTGCAGGTCCTTGGCCATGCCGATCAGTTGCTTGATGCCCTCGCGCACGATCGTATGGTCTTCCGCCACCAGCACTCGAATCACCGCCTTTCCTCCCGTTCCACGCTTGTCATTGTCGTTATGGTTGTCGCCCGGTTACCCGCCTCGGGAGCGCAATGGCACCCGGATCAACAACGTGGTGCCCTCCCCGGGCTGGCTGTCGATCTGCAGGGTGCCGCCGAACATCAGCACCCGCTCGCGCATGCCGACCAGGCCAAAGGAAACACCCTGGCGCGTGGCATGCGGGTCGAAGCCCACCCCGTCATCGGCGATGCGCAGGCACAGCTCGCGCCCTTCGACACTCAGTTGCAGTTCCACAGTATGCGCCTGGGCATGGCGCATGACATTGGTCAACGCCTCCTGGAGGATGCGGAACAAGCCGATGGCCTTGGCGTCGGACAGCTCCGGCGGGTTCTCCGGCACCTGCACCAGGCAGGGAATCTGCGTACGCGATTCGAAGCGACGCGCCTGCCATTCGACCGCCGAACCGATGCCGGCATCGAGGATCGGCGGACGCAGCGCGGTCGCCACGTCGCGCACCAGCTGGAACAACTGGGCGATCAGGCGCTTCATGTTGTCCAGGCGTTCACGCAGGCCGCTGTCCAGCTCGGCATAGGCCAGTTCGCACATGGAGGTTTCCAGCTTGAGCACGGTGAGCACCTGGCCCAGCTCATCGTGCACTTCGCGGGCGATGCGCGCCTTCTCCTCCTCCCGCACGCTCTCCAGGTGCGCCGACAGCTCGCGCAGCTGTGCGCGGGAATCCTGCAGCTCCAACTCGATCTGCTTGTGCTCGGTGATGTCCCAGACCACGCCGTCCCAGGCAGGCCGCCCGTCGTCCAGGGTTCGTACCGTGGCCTTGATGTCGACCCAGCGCGGCTCGTGGCTGCGGGTGAGGATACGGCCCTGCCACAGCCAGTTGCGGTGGCCTTCCACTGCGTCCAGCTGGCTGGCCAGATAGCTCTCGCGCTCGGACGGATGCACCAGGCCCATGATGCCCAGGCCGCTCTCGCGCAGGTAACCGGGCGAGTAGCCGAGCGAGGTTTCACTACCACCGGTGATGAAGCTGATATAGGCGAAATCGGAGTCGTCGTCCGGTGCGTTCGGCTCCAGGCGGAACACCAGCCCCGGCACGTTGGCGGCGATGCCCTGCAGGCGCGCCTCGCTCTCCTCCAGCGCGGCGCGGGCGCGGCGGCGCTCGGTGACGTCGGTAAGAAACACCAGCAGGTACTCCGAATCGCCGAAGCGCAGGAAACTCAGCGATACGTCCGCCGGCAGCCACTGGCCGTCGGCGCGCAGGCAGCGAGTTTCGAAGCTCAGCGGCGCCTCGTCGGCGTTGCGCGCGCGGCGCCAGAGGTTGAGCCAGCGATCCATGTTCAGGGTCGGCTCGAAGTCCGACAGCGGCAGGTCCACCACGGCGCCCGGCAGGTAGCCGAGCATCTCTTCCGCGGCGCGGTTGGCGTAGCGCACGTGGCTGTCCCAGTTGACCCAGAGGATGCCCACGGTGCTGCTGTCGATGGCGAACTGGGTCAGGCGCAGCGCCTGCTCCGCCGCCTGGCGCAACTCGATATCGCGGCGGGCGGCGAGCAGACGCGACTCCAGCGCACGGTGCTGGCGACGCAGCCAGAGCAGCGCGGCAACCGCGAACAGCAGCAGCAGGCCAAGCAGAATGCAGAGGTTCTGCCAGAAGCCGGGCGAGGAGCCCAGGCGCGGATAGGTCGGCTGCAACCAGCGCTCGTGAAGCTGGTCGAGATCCTTGGCCGGGACCGCGCGCAGCGCAGCGTCGACGATCCCTGCCAGCTCGGGCAGCCCGCGACGGGTCGCCACGCGCAGCAGTTGCGGGTAGCCGATGTCGGCTACCACGGAAAGGCCGGTGAACTCGGTTTCCCGGGTCAGGCGTGCCAGCTGTGCCTCATCGATCACCGCGTAGTTGGCTTCGCGGCCGAGCACCTTGCGCAGGACTTCGCGGTCACTGTCGACGACCTGCAATGTCAGCCCCGAGTAGGTTCCGCGCAGGTAGTCGACCACCGAACCGGGCCCGCGCACGGAGACGGACTCGCCTTCGCCGAGGGTGTCCAGTTCCACCGACGTACCGCTGCGACGGTCTCCCACAACGAGGCGCGGCACGCGCAGGTAGGGGTCGGAGAACAGCCAGTCACGCAGCGTCGCGGGGGTCTGGCTGACACCGGGCGCAAGGTCGATTTCGCCGGCGCGCACGGCCTTTTCCAGCGCTGCCTGATCGGGATAGGTGCGCCACTCCAGGCTGACGTGCAGGGCCTTGGCCAGCCACTCCAGCAGCTCGACATTGGCCCCGGAGAGCTGCTGCAGACGGCGGTCCTGCTGCACGTAGGGAGCCTCGAGCACAGCGCCGACGCGCAGCTGCGGGTGCTCCGCGAGCCAGGCGAGCTGCGCCGCATCCAGCGCCAGCGGCGGCGCGGCGGTTTCCGCCACGGCCAGCAAGGGCAGGCAGCAGAACCAGGCCAGGCAGGCTTTCCAGAACAGACGACTCATGCCGACAGCACCATGGATTTCACTCGGGTCAAAGCAAATGGCCGGCATACCTTACAGCAACCCCGGTTGAACCCGGCACGCCTGCGCCTGACAAAGCTAATACAAGCCGCTAGGCTGGCCGCACTCTCGCCCGCCGCTTGCTGCCCACCAAGACTGGGATATCACCGATGCCGCACTTGCCTCGCCCGACACTTCTTGCCCTCTGCCTGTCCCTCGGCCTGTCGCCGCTGGGCACCAGCTGGGCCGAAGACGCCAAGCCCGCCGCCGACCAGAAGCCGGCCGCCGAACCGGTGGCAAGGCCGGCGGTCAGCGAGCGCAGCCAGGACGAAGCCAGCGGCCTGGTGCGCCAGTTGCCCGAAAGCGAGCGCCAGGAGCTCAAGGCCGGCGACGAAACCTTCCTCGCCCTCTGGCTGCCGGCCAACACCGCCACCGCCGAGGGCGCGGTGGTCCTGGTCCCTGGCGACGGCGAAAGCGCGGACTGGCCGGTGGCGGTCGGCCCGCTGCGACGCAAGCTGCCCGACGCCGGATGGCAGACCGTGGCCGTCACCCTCCCCGACCCGCAGAGCACCGCACCTGTGCCGCGCCCGAAGGAGTCACCCGACAAGGCCAGCGCCGACACCGACGCCAGCGCTGCCGACAGCGCCAGCAAGCCCGAGGTGAAAGGCAGCGCTGGCAGTGCGACACCGACGCCGGAAAGCACCGGTGAAGCGGGTAGCGCCGAACCGGCCCAGGCCAGCGCCGAAGCCCCGCCGCCGCCCACCGACCCGGTGGAGCTGCGCAAAGCCCACGCCGAACGGGTGCTGGCGCGCATCCAGGCCGCCGTCGAACTGGCCCAGCAGCACCATCCCAAGACCATCGTCCTGCTCGGCCACGGCACCGGCGCCTACTGGGCGACCCGCTACCTGGGCGAGCGCACCCCGGCCGAGATCAAGAACCTGCTGCTGGTGGCGCCGGAGATGCCGCGCGACTTCAAGCCGTCGCTGGAAGAGACCGTGCCGCTGCTGAACCTCGCGACCGGCGACTTCTACTACAAGGACAGGGACGCGGACGTGGCGGCCGCGAAGCTGCGCCTTCAGGCCAGCAAGCGGCAGAAGGCGCCGAACTACGTGCAGATCGGCATGAATGCCCTGCCCGGCGACCTGGGCACCGAACAGGACCAGCTCTACCGTCGCATCCGCGGCTGGTTGTCGATGCACCTGGAACCGATCGAGCAGCCCTGACGGCTGCCCGACTCAGCGAAAACCGCGGCGCTGGCGCACCAGCAGGTAGGCCGCCTGGATTTCGCGGGTCCTGTTGGTCGCCGCGGCGATCCGCTCGGGGCTCGCGCCCATGCCTTCGAGCTTGTCCGGGTGGTTCTGGCTGATCAGCTTGCGGTACGCGCGCTTGATCTCATCCGGCTCGCTCTCCGCCGTCACACCCAGCAATCGCAGCGCTCCGGTATAGGACTCGCGCGGCGTGGCCGGCGGTTTCGGTGGCTCTGCGCCCGCTGCCAGCGCCAGCACTCTCGAGCGCGAGAGCCCCAGTGCATCGCCCCACTGCAGCAGCAGACTCTTCTGCGCAGCGCTCGGCGTACCACCTGCCCAGGCCATCCGCCAACACGCCTGGATCAGGCCCTCGGCAGTGGCCTCCTGGCCATTGCGCTGGCGCAGACCAACGTCAAGCAACTCGCCGCCCGGCTTGCCACGACCGAAGGCATCAATGGCTTGGCGACGCGCCTTATCGTCCAACTGCAGGCGCTGCATCTCGCTGCGGGCCTGCTGGATGTGCGCCTCGACCACGCGGCCTCGCACCTTGGCCAGCCGACCGAGCAACAGGAACAGCAACTCCTGGTCGCCCACCTGCGGCCCACCGCGCAGTTGCTCCAGCAAGCCCCTCCAGGTGCGCTTCTTCAGACGCCGGTCGAGTACCTGGCCGAGCAATGCACCGAGCATTGCGCCCGGAATGCTCGCCAACGCCCAACCGGCGATGACTCCGACCAGAGTACCCGGCCAGAACACCTCAGCCCTCCGCCAACTGGCGTTCGACTTCCGCCAGACGCTCGTGGGTACCGACATCGATCCATCGACCGCGGTGGTGCACGCCGCTCACGCGACCGGCCGCCATCGCCTGGCGCAGCAGCGGTGCCAACTTGAAGGCGCCGGGTTCGCAGCCTTCGAACAGCTCCGGGCGGAGGATGGCAATACCGCTGTAGGTCAGACTCGGCTGACCTTCGCGGTAATCGCTGACGCGGCCGTCAGTCAGGCAGAAATCACCGCGTGCGTGATGGTCGGGGTTGTCCACCAGCACCAGGTGCACCAGGTCACCCTCGGCCAACGCACCCTGCAGGCTGGCGTAGTCGAAGTCGGTCCAGATGTCGCCGTTGGCGATGACGAAGGCGTCGGCTCCCAGCAGCGGCAGCGCCTTGAAGATGCCGCCGCCGGTTTCCAGCGGCTCGCCCTCGGGCGAGTAGCGGATGCTCACGCCGAAGACCGAGCCGTCGCCCAGATGATCCTCGATCTGCTGGCCAAGCCAGGCATGGTTGATCACCAATTGATCGAAACCGGCTTTGCGCAGGGCCTGCAGCTGGTACTCGATCAGCGGCACGCCACCGGCACGCACCAGCGGCTTGGGCGTGTGAAGGGTCAGCGGGCGCAGGCGTTCGCCCTTGCCCGCAGCGAGGATCATGGCCTTCATGCGGGATGCGTCTCGTCGTTGGGCAGGCTGGCCAGCAGGGCAGCGAGGTCAGCCAGTTCCGGCCGGCGCGCGATGACGCTTTCCAGGTAACGGAAGAAGCGCGGCACGTCGCCCAGGTAACGCGGCTTGCCGTCGCGGTGGCAGATGCGCGCGAAGATCCCGATCACCTTCAGGTGGCGCTGGGCGCCCATCAGGTCGCTGGCGCGGAAAAAGGCCTCGAAGCTGTCCGGCAGCGGAATGCCGGCGGCCTGCGCCTTGCGCCAGTAGCGGGACAGGCCGTCATGCACGCGCGGCTCCGGCCAACTGAGGAAGGCATCCTTATATAGGCAGGTCACGTCGTAAGTCACCGGGCCGTATACCGCGTCCTGGAAATCCAGGATGCCGGGGTTCGGCTCGCTGAGCATCAGGTTGCGCGGCATGTAGTCGCGGTGCACGAACACCCGCGGCTGCTCCAGAGCGCTTTGCACCAGCAAGTCGCAGGTGCGTTCCCAGCGGGCGAGCTGCTCGCCGTCCAGGGTCACGCCCAGGTGACGCTGCAGGTACCACTCGGGGAACAGTTGCAGCTCGCGGCGCAGCAGGGCTTCGTCGTAGGCCGGCAGGCGCTCGGTGACGTCGACCTGCTGGAACGCCACCAGGGCATCGAGGG
This sequence comes from uncultured Pseudomonas sp., assembly GCA_966191535.1. Classification (GTDB taxonomy): domain Bacteria; phylum Pseudomonadota; class Gammaproteobacteria; order Pseudomonadales; family Pseudomonadaceae; genus Pseudomonas. Next base: position 12,156 of record CBIGPF010000043.1, read on the forward strand.
CGTCCTCGAACAGCGCCTCGGCGTTCTGTGCGGTGAGCACGTCCAGATAGGTCTGGCGCCCCAGATCATCGAGCAACAGGAAGCCCTGCTCGACATCCTCGGCGAGAATCTTCGGCACGTGCACACCGGCCTCGGCCAGCAAGCCGGCGACCTTGATGAACGGGCGGACGTTCTCCTGGGGCGGTGGCGCGTCCATCACGATCAGGCTGCGACCGTCGCCCTGCCAGCGGAAATACCGGCGGAAACTGGCGTCGCTGCTGGCCGCCGTGAAGCTGGCCTCGGGCACCGGGCCCCAGCCCTGCGCGTTGAACACTGCGGGCAAACTCAAGTCCAACCAGCCGATCATCTGCTGGTAACGGGCATCCTGTGACATCTTTATGGGTTCTCCACGGCCCTAGCCGTTGCGCGGGTCATGCTTTATTATCCAGCATCTTTTTGAGCCCATCGAGAGGCGTGCGGTCCGCTTTGGGCCGATGGCTCGCAGGAAGCCCGGATTAACAAGATGGCAGTGAATTTCCCCGTGTTCCGTAGAAAATTCCCCTTACTGGTGACCGGTGGCCTGCTGGCTATCCAGCCGCTCGCCACTGTGACCGCGGCACCCGGTGAGCAGTTCGCCTGCCAGCCCTCCGCGTCCGGCGCCTGGGACTGCTCCTCGCAGAGCAGCGCCAGCAGCGTGCCACGCCCACAGCATGGCGCCACTTCGGTCAGCGCCGGCGGCACTGCCGCGGCCAGCAGCTCGAAGTCCTCGGACAGCTCGAGCAGCAGCGCCGGCGAAGAGCCGAAGCAACTGGTCACCGAGTCCGGCGGCCGCGGCCTGAAGTCGCGCAGCAGCGACTACAGCCACCTCGACTGGATCCCGCGCGACAAGCTCACCGCTGCCCAGCAGGCTGAAATCGGCCCGTATTGCGGCGGCGAGTATGTCGAACCGATCCGCCCGGGCATGAACGACAAGACGCCGAACGACGAGGCTCCGACCTACGTTTCGGCGAAAGTGTCACGCTACGAGCAGGAAAAGCAGATCGCCACCCTCGCGGGCAACGTGGTCCTGCGCCAGGGCAGCATGCAGGTCGAGGCCGACGAGGCCAACCTGCACCAGGCCGAGAACCGCGGCGAACTGGTCGGCAACGTCAAGCTGCGCGACAACGGCGCGCTGATCGTCGGCGACCATGCCGAACTGCAACTGGACAACGGCGCGGCGAAGATCGATAACGCCGAGTACGTCATGCACCAGGCGCAGATCCGCGGCAGCGCGCTGTACGCCAAGCGCCAGGAAGACGCGATCATCCAGCTCAAGGACGGTACCTACACCCGTTGCGAACCCAACAGCAACGCGTGGGTCCTGAAGGGCAACAACATCAAGCTGAACCCGGCCACCGGCTTCGGCACCGCGACCAACGCGACCCTGCGGGTGAAGGACATTCCGGTCTTCTACACCCCGTACATCTACTTCCCGATCGACAACCGTCGCCAGTCCGGCTTCCTGGCGCCCTCCTTCGCCAGTTCGACCGACACCGGCTTCACGCTGACCACGCCGTACTACTTCAACCTGGCGCCCAACTACGACGCCACGTTGTACCCGCACTACATGGTCAAGCGCGGCCTGCTGATGGAAGGCGAGTTCCGTTACCTGACCCACAGCAGCGAAGGCCAGGTCAACGCCGCCTACCTGAACGACAAGAACGACGACCGCAAGGACTTCCCGCAGTACACCGACACCCGTTGGCTGTACGGCTGGAAAAACGTCAGCGGCCTCGATTCGCGCGTCATGGCGCAGGTGGACTACACCCGCATCAGCGACCCGTACTACTTCCAGGACCTGGATACCTCGCTGGGCATCGGTTCGCCGACCTACGTCAACCAGCAGGGCATCCTGACCTACCGCGGCGACAGCTACACCGCTCGTTTGAACGCCCAGTCCTACCAACTGGCGACCGTGACCGACGTCACTCCATACGATCGCCTGCCGCAGCTCACACTGGATGGCAAGCTGCCATTCAACCCGGGCGGACTGAACTTCACCTACAGTACCGAAGCCGTGCGCTTCGACCGCGATCTGGATGAGGGCTACTACCGCCTCAACGAAACCGATCCGACGCTCTACGCACGTCCAGATACCTACCTGCGCGGCCTGGCTCGCGCTACCGGTGATCGCTTCCATGCCGAACCGGGCATCAGCCTGCCGATGAACCGCAGCTGGGGTTTCCTGACACCTACCGTCAAGGCCATGTACACCAAGTACGATCTGGACCTGGACAGCCAGGGCAAGGCCACTCTGCCGAGCTACATCAACTACGACAGCAGTCCTGATCGCTCGCTGGGTCTGGCCAAGCTGGACAGCGGCCTGTACTTCGACCGCGACACCACCTTCGGCGGTACCAAGTTCCGTCAAACCCTTGAGCCGCGCGCGATGTACCTCTACGTGCCGTACAAGGACCAGGACAACCTGCCGACCTTCGATACTGGCGAATTCACCTTCAGCTACGACTCGCTGTGGCGTGAGAACCGCTTCACCGGCCGCGACCGTATTGGTGACGCCAACCAGCTGTCCCTCGGCCTGGGCTCGCGCTTCATCGAGGACAATGGTTTCGAGCGCGCCTACATCGCCGCCGGGCAGATCTACTACTTCAGCGACCGTCGTGTACAACTGCCGGGCCTGACCGAGAATGACCTGCTCGCCAGCGGCGCAAAGAACCCGGACGCCGACTCCTGGCGTTCGCCCTACGCGCTGACCGGCATCTACCGTTTCGACCATGACTGGTACGCCAGCTCCGACTTCAACTGGAACCCGAACACGCACCACACCGACAACGGCAACCTGATGTTCCACTATCAGCCTGAAGCCGATCCTCGCAAGGTGCTCAACGCCGGCTACCGCTACCGTGCGGACAGCAAGCGCTTCAACCCGAACACCGGCCAGTTCGAGTACGGCAGCGACGAGTACAAGATCGAACAGCACGACTTCTCGTTCATGTGGCCGGTTCTGCCGCAATGGGCCGCTATCGGTCGCTGGCAGTTCGACTACAACCACAGCCGCACACTGGAAGCCTTCGGTGGCTTCGAGTACGACAGCTGCTGCTGGAAGCTGCGCCTGATCAATCGTTACTGGGTCGACTACGACGACGAGCAATATGTCACCTCGACGTCGAAAGCCGACCGCGGTGTATTCCTTCAAATCATCTTGAAAGGCCTTGGCGGCGTGGTTGGCAACCAGGTGGAAGGCTTCCTCGACCAAGGTATCCAGGGTTATCGTCAACGTGAAGACAATTCTATGTAAGGCCCTGCGCCCGCTGATGCTGGGCGCGCTGTTGGCAAGCTCCGTCGTACATGCCGAAGTGGTTCCGCTGGACCGTGTGGTCGCCATCGTCGACAACGACGTGGTGATGCAGAGCCAGCTGGACCAACGCCTGCGCGAAGTCCGTGCAACCATCCAGAAGCGCGGCGCACCGCTGCCGCCTGAGCACGTGCTCACTCAGCAGGTGCTCGAACGACTGATCATCGAGAACATCCAGCTGCAGATCGGCGACCGCTCCGGCGTCCGCATCACCGATGAAGAGCTGAACCAGGCCATGGGCACCATTGCCCAGCGCAACAACATGAGCCTGGATCAGTTCCGTGCCGCCCTCGCCCACGACGGCCTGTCCTATGACGAGGCTCGCGAGCAGGTTCGTCGCGAGATGATCATCAGCCGTGTGCGTCAGCGCCGCGTGGCCGAGCGCATCCAGGTCAGCGAGCAGGAAGTGCAGAACTTCCTCGCCTCCGACCTGGGCAAGATCCAGCTCTCCGAAGAGTACCGTCTGGCCAACATCCTGATCCCGGTTCCCGACAGCGCCTCGCCGGAAACCGTGCAGGCTGCAGCCCGCCAGGCCCAGGAGATGTACCAGCAGCTCAAGCAGGGCGCCGACTTCGGCCAACTGGCGGTGTCCCGCTCGGCCGGCGACAACGCCCTGGAAGGCGGCGAGATCGGCTGGCGCAAGGCTGCCCAGCTGCCCTCCCCGTTCGACAGCATGATCGGCAGCTTGGCCGTGGGCGACGTGACCGAGCCGGTCCGCACCCCGGGCGGCTTCATCATCCTCAAGCTGGAAGAGAAACGCGGCGGCAGCAAGATGCTGCGTGACGAAGTCCACGTCCGCCACATCCTGCTCAAGCCCAGCGAAATCCGCAGCGAGGAAGAGACCCAGCGCCTGGCCGAGAAGCTCTACGAGCGCATCCAGGCCGGCGAGAGCTTCGCCGATCTGGCGAAGAAGTTCTCCGAAGACCCGGGCTCCAAGCTCAACGGCGGCGACCTCAACTGGGTCGACCCGGAATCCCTGGTACCGGAATTCCGCGAAGTGATGAACAACGCGCCGCAAGGCCAGGTGACCAAGCCGTTCCGTTCGCCGTTCGGCTGGCACGTCCTGGAAGTCCTCGGCCGTCGTGCCACCGACAGCAGCGACAAGTTCCGCGAGCAACAAGCCGCCCAGACCCTCCGCGCACGCAAGTACGACGAGGAACTGCAGGCCTGGCTGCGCCAGATTCGCGACGAAGCCTACGTCGAGATCAAGCAGTAAGCCACTTGAGTCGCCCATGAAGAAACCCGGCCTTGGCCGGGTTTCTTTTTGCCCGCCGAACGCTACGAAGAACCAAGGCTTCGTCGTAGAGTAGAACCATCCGCTGCAACCCCTGATTCGAGAGTCCTGATGAGCACCTCCCATCTGTTCGCCCTCACCCCCGGTGAACCTGCCGGCATCGGCCCCGACCTCTGCCTGCTGCTGGCCCGCGACGCGCAACCGCATCCGTTGGTCGCCGTCGCCAGCCGAGAGCTGCTGGCACAGCGCGCCGCCCTGTTGGGCCTGAGCATCGACCTGCAGGAAGTCGGCCCCGGCCAATGGCCCAGCGCCGCCGCCCCGGGCGGCACCCTGTATGTCTGGGATACTCCGCTGGCTGCAGCGGTCGAGCCGGGCAAGCTGAACCAGGCCAACGCCGCCTATGTGCTGGAAACCCTGACCCGCGCCGGCCAGGGCTGCCTGGACGGGCATTTCACCGGGATGATCACCGCCCCCGTGCACAAGGGCGTGATCAACGAAGCCGGCATCGCCTTCTCCGGCCACACCGAATTCCTCGCCGACCTCACCCACACCGCACAGGTGGTGATGATGCTCGCCACCCGCGGCCTGCGTGTGGCGCTGGTGACCACGCATCTGCCGCTGCGGCAGATCGCCGATGCCATCACGCCGGATCGCCTGGAACGCGTCATCCGCATCCTCCACGCGGACCTGCGCGACAAGTTCGGCCTGGCCAACCCGCGCGTCCTGGTCTGCGGCCTGAATCCCCACGCCGGGGAAGGTGGTCACCTAGGTCACGAAGAAATCGACGTGATCGAGCCGACCCTGGAGCGCCTGCGTACCGAAGGCATGCAACTGATCGGCCCGCTCCCAGCGGACACGCTGTTCACCCCCAAGCACCTGGAGCACTGCGACGCCGTGCTGGCGATGTACCACGACCAGGGCCTGCCAGTACTCAAGTACAAAGGGTTTGGTGCGGCGGTGAACGTGACGCTGGGCCTGCCGATCATCCGCACCTCGGTGGATCACGGCACCGCGCTGGACCTTGCTGGAACCGGGCGGATCGACAGCGGCAGCCTGCAGGTCGCACTGGAAACCGCCTACCAGATGGCCGAAGCCGGCGGCGGCGCGCGCTGATCCCCGGTACTCCGTTCGGCGAGCGTTTCGTGCTGGCCGCGCCGGGCTGGTAAACTGATGGTTTTTCCGCCTCCAGCCGGCCGCCGCAAGCGCCCGGCTGCTCTCCGGAGCCTTCGATGTCCGAACTTTTCCAGCACCGCGCCCGTAAACGCTTTGGGCAGAACTTCCTGCATGACGCCGGGGTGATTCACAAGATCCTGCGTGCCATCGCCGCCAAGGAAGGCCAGCACCTGCTGGAAATCGGCCCGGGCCAGGGCGCCCTGACCGAAGGCCTGGTGGACAGCGGCGCGAAGCTCGACGTGATCGAGCTGGACCTGGACCTGATCCCGCAGCTGAAATGGCGCTTCGGCCTGAAGCCCAACTTCAGCCTGCACCAGGGCGATGCCATGAAGTTCGACTTCGCCACCCTGACGGCCTCTCCCGAGGACAAGCTGCGCGTGGTCGGCAACCTGCCCTACAACATCTCCACCCCGCTGATCTTCCACCTCCTGGACCACGCTTCGCTCATCCAGGACATGCATTTCATGTTGCAGAAGGAAGTAGTGGAACGCCTGGCCGCCGAGCCGGGCAACGGCGACTGGGGCCGTCTGTCGATCATGGTGCAGTACTTCTGCCGGGTGGATTACCTGTTCACCGTCGGCCCGGGTGCGTTCAACCCGCCGCCAAAGGTCGAGTCGGCCATCGTTCGCCTGGTGCCCTACGCCGAACCGCCCCATCCGGCCAAGGATCACCGCGTGCTGGAGCGCATCGTCCGCGAAGCCTTCAACCAGCGCCGCAAGACCCTGCGCAACACCTTGCGCACCCTGATGAGCGTCGAGGACATCGAAGCTGCTGGCGTCGATCCGACCTTGCGCCCCGAACAGCTCAGCGTCGCCGACTTCGTCAGCCTGGCCAACCGCTACAGCGAAACCAACCCGGAAGCCGAGCAAGGACCGACCGCATGAGCGACCCGCGCTATCAGGTCAGCGTCAGCGTCACCACCCGCCACCTGCCCGAGCAATCCCATCCGGAGCAGCAGCGCTACGTGTTCGCCTACACCGTGACCATCCACAACCACGGCGAGCTGGCCGCCAAGTTGCTGACCCGCCACTGGGTCATTACCGACGGCGATGGCCACGTGCAGGAAGTACGCGGCGCCGGCGTGGTCGGCGAAAAGCCGCTGATCGAGCCGGGCGCCAGCCACACCTACACCAGCGGCACCGTGATGGCGACCAAGGTCGGCAGCATGCACGGCAGCTACCAGATGGTCGCCACCGACGGCCACCACTTCGACGCCGAGATCCCGGCCTTCCGCCTCGCCGTACCGGGGTCGCTGCACTGATGGCCACCTATGCCGTCGGCGACCTGCAGGGCTGTCTGGAGCCGCTCAAGTGCCTGCTGCAGCAGGTGAAGTTCGACCCGGCCCAGGACAAGCTCTGGCTCGTGGGCGACCTGGTCAATCGCGGCCCGGCGTCGCTGGAGACGCTGCGTTTCCTGTATGGCATGCGCGATTCGCTGGTCTGCGTGCTGGGCAACCATGATCTGCACCTGATCGCCGTTGCCTACAACGCCGAGCGCCTGAAGAAGAACGATACCCTGCGCGAGATCGTCGAGGCGCCGGACTGCGCGCAGCTGATCGAATGGCTGCGGCAGATGCCACTGATCCACCACGATGCGCAGCGCGACATCACCCTGGTGCACGCCGGCATCCCGCCGCAATGGTCCATCGACAAGGCTCTGCTGCGCGCCGCCGAAGTCGAGAAGGCCCTGCGCGACGACACCCAGCTGCCGATGTTCCTCGACGGCATGTACGGCAACGAGCCGGCCAAATGGGACAAGAAGCTGCACGGCATCGAGCGCCTGCGAGTGATCACCAACTACTTCACGCGCATGCGCTTCTGCACCCCCGACGGCAAGCTCGACCTGAAATCCAAGGAAGGCCTGGACACCGCCCCGCCAGGCTACGCCCCCTGGTTCAGCTATGCCGAGCGCAAGGCTGCCGGGCGCAAGATCATCTTCGGCCACTGGGCCGCACTGGAAGGCCAGTGCAATGTCCCCGGCCTGTTCGCCCTTGACACCGGCTGCGTGTGGGGCGGCAGCATGACGCTGATGAACGTCGACACCCTCGAGCGCATCCACTGCAGCTGCGCCGACAAACCAGAATGATTGCAGCGGAGCCCAAGGCTCCGCGCCTTGCGAGGTAATTCCATGAGCGACTTCAAGCGCATCGCCCCCGACCTGGCCCAGCAACTGCGCGAAAGCGGCGCCCAGGTCGTCGACATCCGCGACCCGCAGAGTTACGCGATGGGCCACATCAGCGGCTCGCGGCACATCGACAACTACTCGGTAGCCGACTTCATCCGCGAGGCCGACATGGACGCACCGCTGGTCGTGGTCTGCTACCACGGCAACTCCAGCCAGAGCGCCGCGGCCTATTTCGTCCAGCAGGGCTTCTCCGAGGTCTACAGCCTCGATGGCGGCTTCGAACTGTGGCGCAGCGTCTATCCCGCGGATACCAGCGCCGGCGGCTCCGACTGAAAGCCCTTACGAAAGGGGCGGATTAGCCCCTTCAAAAAATCTGTAACTTCTCGCTCTTTCGTCCTTTACACACCGAAGAACGAACTATCCTTTCCCTCAGGCCATCCAAAAAAGGGAGAGCCGGCACACCGGCTTCCGGTTAATCGGCAGTGACCATTGGGGGCGGATCAGGGCAGTGGCCAGGTTCCGTTGGAGTTCTGGGGGATTCTCGCCGGCAGCGCTGGCAGCCCGACCGCACCCGCACAGACCGATCCGGCGCCGGCTCCATGCATCGAGCGAGGAGACGTCATGAGCATTTTCAGTCACTTCCAGGAACGCTTCGAAGCGACCCGTCAAGAAGAGTACTCCCTCCAGGAGTACCTGGATCTCTGCAAGCAGGACAAGATCGCCTACGCCACCGCCGCCGAGCGGATACTGATGGCCATCGGCGAGCCTGAACTACTCGACACATCCGTCGATTCCCGCCTGTCGCGAATCTTCTCCAACAAGGTGATCCGCCGTTACCCGGCCTTTGCCGACTTCCATGGCATGGAAGAGTGCATCGACCAGATCGTCTCGTTCTTCCGCCACGCCGCCCAAGGCCTGGAAGAGAAGAAGCAGATCCTTTACCTCCTGGGCCCGGTCGGCGGTGGTAAATCCTCACTCGCCGAGAAGCTCAAGCAACTGATGGAGCACGTGCCCTTCTACGCCATCAAGGGCTCGCCGGTGTTCGAATCGCCCCTGGGACTTTTCAATCCGGACGAAGACGGCGCCATCCTCGAGGAAGACTACGGCATCCCGCGCCGCTACCTGCGCTCGGTGATGTCGCCCTGGGCGACCAAACGCCTCAACGAATTCGGCGGCGACATCAGCCAGTTCCGCGTGGTCAAGCTGCACCCCTCGATCCTCAACCAGATCGCCATCGCCAAGACCGAACCGGGCGATGAGAACAACCAGGACATCTCCGCACTGGTCGGCAAGGTGGATATCCGCAAGCTGGAGGAATTCCCGCAGAACGACGCCGATGCCTACAGCTACTCGGGCGCGCTGTGCCGGGCCAACCAGGGCCTGATGGAATTCGTCGAGATGTTCAAGGCACCGATCAAGGTCCTGCACCCCTTGCTCACCGCAACCCAGGAAGGCAACTACAACAGCACCGAAGGCCTCGGTTCCCTGCCCTACAGCGGCATCATCCTCGCCCACTCCAACGAATCGGAATGGCACAGCTTCCGCAACAACAAGAACAACGAAGCCTTCATCGACCGGATCTACATCGTCAAGGTACCGTACTGCCTGCGCGTCTCCGATGAGATCAAGATCTACGACAAGCTGCTGATCAACAGCTCCCTGGCGCACGCCCACTGCGCACCGGACACCCTGAAGATGCTCTCGCAGTTCTCCGTGCTGTCGCGCCTGAAGGAGCCGGAAAACTCCAACATCTACTCGAAGATGCGCGTCTACGACGGCGAGAACCTCAAGGACACCGATCCCAAGGCCAAGTCGATCCAGGAGTACCGCGATACCGCCGGGGTCGACGAGGGCATGGCCGGGCTTTCCACCCGTTTCGCCTTCAAGATCCTCTCCAAGGTATTCAACTTCGACCCGCATGAAGTCGCCGCCAACCCGGTGCACCTGCTCTACGTGCTGGAACAGCAGATCGAGCAGGAGCAGTTCCCGCCGGAAACCCGTGAGCGCTACCTGCGCTTCCTGAAGGAATACCTGGCGCCGCGCTACGTCGAGTTCATCGGCAAGGAAATCCAGACCGCGTACCTGGAGTCCTACAGCGAGTACGGCCAGAACATTTTCGACCGCTACGTGCTGTACGCCGACTTCTGGATTCAGGACCAGGAGTACCGCGATCCGGAAACCGGCGAGATCCTCAACCGCGCCGCCCTCAACGAGGAGCTGGAGAAGATCGAGAAACCGGCAGGCATCAGCAACCCGAAGGACTTCCGCAACGAAATCGTCAACTTCGTGCTGCGCGCCCGTGCCGGCAACAACGGCAAGAACCCCAGTTGGCTGTCGTACGAGAAGCTGCGCGTGGTGATCGAGAAGAAAATGTTCTCCAACACCGAGGACCTGCTTCCGGTCATCAGCTTCAACGCCAAGGCGAGCAAGGAGGATCAGCAGAAGCACAACGACTTCGTCAAACGCATGGTCGAGCGCGGCTACACCGAGAAGCAGGTGCGCCTGCTGTCGGAATGGTATCTGCGGGTTCGCAAGTCGCAGTAGTCTGCCATCGGCGCGGCGGCATTCCCGCCGCGCCGGTCGCCGTCGCATTCGGACCTGTCCGTGGCGGCTCCACGCCGCTGCGCAGCAGGCCCTGAGGAGCATTCATGAGCTACGTCATCGACCGGCGTCTGAACGGCAAGAACAAGAGCACGGTGAACCGCCAGCGCTTCCTGCGGCGTTACCGTGAGCACATCAAGAAGGCGGTCGAAGAGGCCGTCAGTCGCCGCTCCATCACCGACATGGAACACGGCGAGCAGATCAGTATTCCTGGCCGCGATATCGACGAGCCGGTCCTGCACCATGGTCGTGGCGGCCGCCAGACGGTGATCCACCCCGGCAACAAGGAATTCACCACCGGCGAGCACATCCCGCGCCCCCAGGGCGGCGGCGGCGGTCGTGGCGCCGGCAAGGCGAGCAACCAGGGCGACGGGATGGACGACTTCGTCTTCCAGATCACCCAGGAGGAATTCCTCGACTTCATGTTCGAGGACCTGGAGCTGCCCAATCTGGTCAAGCGCCACCTTACCGGCAGCGATACCTTCAAGACCGTCCGCGCTGGCATCAGCAACGAAGGCAACCCCTCGCGCATCAACATCGTGCGCACCCTGCGCTCCGCCCATGCGCGGCGCATTGCACTGTCCGGCTCCACCCGCGGCAAGCTGCGCGTGGCGATGGCGGAGCTGGATCGCCTGAAGCGCGAGGAACCGGACAACCTCGGCGACATCCAGGACCTGGAGCAGAAGATCGCCGCCATGCGCGCGCGCATCGACAAGGTGCCGTTCCTGGACACCTTCGACCTCAAGTACAACCTGCTGGTGAAACAGCCCAACCCGACCTCCAAGGCCGTGATGTTCTGCCTGATGGACGTCTCGGGCTCGATGACCCAGGCCACCAAGGACATCGCCAAGCGCTTCTTCATCCTTCTCTACCTGTTCCTCAAGCGGAACTACGAGAAGATCGAGGTGGTGTTCATCCGCCACCACACCAGCGCTCGTGAAGTCGACGAGGAAGAATTCTTCTATTCCCGCGAGACCGGCGGGACCATCGTCTCCAGCGCCCTGAAGCTGATGCAGGAGGTGATGGCCGAGCGCTACCCCACCAACGAATGGAACATCTACGCCGCCCAGGCTTCGGACGGTGATAACTGGAACGACGACTCGCCGGTCTGCCGCGACATCCTGATGAAGCAGATCATGCCGTTCGTCCAGTACTACACCTACGTCGAGATCACCCCGCGCGAACATCAGGCGCTGTGGTTCGAATACGAGAAGATCCGCGACACCTTCGAAGACAGCTTCGCCCAGCAGCAGATCGTCTCCGCCTCGGACATCTACCCGGTGTTCCGCGAGCTGTTCCAGAGGAGGCTCGTCGCATGAGCAAGCGCCAGCCGATCGCCACCGGCTCGGAGTGGACCTTCGAGCTGATCCAGCAGTACGACCGCGAGATCAGTCGTCTCGCCGAGCGTTATGCGCTGGACACCTACCCCAACCAGATCGAGGTGATCACCGCCGAGCAGATGATGGATGCCTACGCCTCGGTCGGCATGCCCATCGGCTACAACCACTGGTCCTACGGCAAGCACTTCCTCAGCACGGAAAAGAACTACAAGCGCGGTCAGATGGGCCTGGCCTACGAGATCGTGATCAACTCCGACCCGTGCATCGCCTACCTGATGGAAGAAAACACCCAGTGCATGCAGGCGCTGGTGATTGCCCACGCCTGCTACGGGCACAACAGCTTCTTCAAGGGCAACTACCTGTTCCGCACCTGGACCGACGCCACCTCGATCATCGACTACCTGGTGTTCGCCAAGTCCTACATCAATAAGTGCGAGGAGCGTTACGGCATCGACGCGGTGGAAGACCTGCTCGATTCCTGCCACGCGCTGATGAACTACGGCGTGGACCGCTACAAGCGGCCCTACCCGATCTCTGCCGAGGAGGAGAAACAACGCCAGAAGGAGCGCGAGGAGCAGATCCAGCGCCAGGTCAACGACCTCTGGCGGACCATCCCCAAAGCCACCGGCAAGGACAAGGAACAGGGCCTGGCCCGCTACCCCAGCGAGCCACAGGAAAACATCCTCTACTTCATCGAGAAGAACGCCCCGCTGCTCGAACCCTGGCAGCGCGAAGTGGTGCGCATCGTGCGCAAGGTGGCGCAGTACTTCTACCCGCAGCGCCAGACCCAGGTCATGAACGAAGGCTGGGCGACGTTCTGGCACTACACCCTGATCAACGACCTCTATGACGAAGGCCTGGTCAGCGACGGCTTCATGATGGAGTTCCTCCAGTACCACACCAGCGTGGTCTACCAGCCCGGCTTCGACAGCCCCTACTACAGCGGCATCAACCCCTATGCGCTGGGCTTCGCCATGTACCGCGACATCCGCCGCATCTGCGAGAACCCCACCGAGGAAGACAAGCGCTGGTTCCCGGACATTGCCGGCAGCGACTGGCTGGCCACCATCAAGTTCGCCATGAAGAGCTTCAAGGACGAGAGTTTCGTCCTGCAGTTCCTCTCGCCCAAGGTGATTCGCGAGTTCAAGCTGTTCAGCATCCTCGACGACGACCAGAAGGACGACATGCTGGTCGACGCCATCCACGACGACGACGGCTATCGCAAGATCCGCGAAACCCTGGCCGCCCAGTACAACCTCGGCAACCGCGAGCCGAACATCCAGATCTGGGATGTCGACCGACGCGGCGACCGCTCGCTGACCCTGCGCCACCAGCAGCACGACCGCAAACCCCTGGGCGAATCCACCGACGACGTACTCAAGCACCTGCATCGCCTGTGGGGCTTCGACATCCACCTGGAGACCCTGCAGGGCGAGAACATCGTCAACACCTTCCACATGCCCCCAAAGGGTGAACGCGACAGCGAGGAGGGTTACCCGCGGCTCGACCTGATCATCCCACCCATTTGATCGGTTGACCGGGGCAGCAGGCGTGACAAGCATGGCGGCAACCCCGCTGGAGACCGCCATGCGCCTGTTCGCCATTCTCCTGCTCTGCCTTGCTGTCGCGACCTGCAGCAACCCCATTCCCCACGCCCAGGTCGCGCATCCCGCCGACGCGCGCCTGACCGGGCTGCGCGACTTCCAGCTGATGCCACCGGAAAACGCCGTCGACGCCCTGCCCTACCGCAGCCGCTATCCCCTGATCAACGCCCAGGTGCGCCAGGGCCTGATCGAGCGCGGCTACCGCGAAAGCGCCACGCCGCAGCTGCGCGTCTATTACTGGCTGGCACTGCAGGATGCGCCGCTGGAGTTCAAGGTCGACGTCCCACCGCCCGACCCGCTCGGCCCCTACCTCGCCATCCACCGCCTGCGCGATGAAACCGGCACCCTGCGTCTGCGCCTGACCGATGTACAGGAGCAGACGCTCTGGGAAGGCACCGTCAGCACCGGCCTGAGCCCGGCACACTCCAGCGCCGCCCTGCTGCAGGACGCCATAGGCGCGTTGCTCCAGCAGGTTCCGGCGGCCGCGCCGTAATCTCAGTCTCCGCTCCTGCGCGAATCCAGCCCACACCTGTAGAACCGCCCCATACACCCTCAGCTTGAAGCGAACGCAGAGAACCCCGAAGCTATCCCCCAGAACAGGAGACAGCTTCATGCAGATCTACAAGGTGGGCGGCGCCGTGCGCGACCGTCTGCTCGGCATTCCCGTCAGCGACACCGACTGGGTGGTGGTCGGCGCCAGTGCCGACGACATGCTTGCCCAGGGCTACCGCCCGGTGGGCGCCGACTTCCCGGTGTTCCTCCACCCGAAGACCGGCGAGGAATACGCCCTCGCCCGCACCGAACGCAAAAGCGGGCGCGGGTACGGCGGATTCACCTTCTACGCCAGCCCCGACGTCACCCTGGAAGAAGACCTGATCCGCCGCGACCTGACCATCAACGCCATGGCCGAGGCCGATGACGGCCAGGTCGTCGACCCTTACCACGGTCGGGAAGACCTCGCCGCCCACCTGCTACGCCACGTCTCCCCGGCCTTTGCCGAAGACCCGCTACGCGTCCTGCGCGTCGCGCGCTTTGCCGCGCGCTATGCCCCGCTGGGCTTCAGCGTGGCACCGGAAACCCTGGCGCTGATGCGCGAGCTGTCCGAATCAGGCGAACTGGAAGCCCTGACCGCCGAACGCAGCTGGAAGGAAATTTCCCGCGCGTTGATGGAGTCGCGCCCGGATGTATTCATCCAGGTCCTGCGCGACTGCGGCGCCCTGGCTGTGCTGATGCCGGAAGTCGACGCCCTGTTCGGCGTGCCGCAGCCGCCAGAGCACCACCCGGAAGTGGACACCGGCGAGCATGTGCTGGCCGTCCTGCGCGAATGCGCCAGGTACGACCAGCCACTGAGCGTGCGCTGGGCCTGCCTGGTCCACGACGTGGGCAAGGGCGAGACTCGCGAGGAGGAATGGCCCAGGCACCACGCCCACGAACACCTGGGGCTGCCGCTGATCGACGCGATCAACGCGCGCTTCAAGGTCCCGCGGGAATGCCAGGAACTGGCGCGGCTGGTGGGCGAGTACCACACCCACTGCCACCGCGCACTGGAGCTGCGGCCCAACACCATCCTGGAGCTGCTGCAGTCCTTCGACGTCTACCGTCGGCCGCAGCGCTTCGAAGAGTTCCTCGCTGCCAGCGAGATGGACGCCCGCGGCCGCCATGGGCTGGAGGATCGAGCCTATCCGCAGGCGGAGTACCTGCGTGGCGCCGCGCAGGCCGCCCGCGCGGTCGCGGTGCAGCCACTGCTGGAGAAGGGATACAAGGGCGCCGAGCTGGGCGAAGCGCTCAAACGTGAACGCCTGACGGCCCTCAAGGCCTACAAGGAAAGCCGCACTGCCTGACAGCGCAAGTAATGGATCAGCCCACTAACGACGGGCGCTCACTGTAGGAGCGGGCCATGCCCGCGATCGCGCCCATGGGGCGCTCCTACAGGTGACGCCCCATCGGCGCATAACCTGTCGCGGTGGTGCCCCGGGAGAGACCCGAACCCCATCAAGCCGCCGGATGCGCCTCGATCAGCGCCGCCGGCGTCAGCTCCGCGCCTCGCCACTGGAAGGGCACCGGCCAGAGTTTCTGCGCGATCTGTGCGCCCGCCCACAGGTCTGCAAAGGTACGCTGCGCCCCCGGATGCTCAATCTCGGGCGCCAGCAACGCCAGCGGCCAGAGCACGAAGGCATTCTTCAGCACCTCGGCGCGCGGCAACGTCAGGCCGTCGAACTCACCGTGCAGATCGCCATACAGCAGCACGTCGATGTCCAACGGCAGCCCCTTGCGCTCCGGCGCATAGCGGCCGTTGTCCGCCTCGATATGCTTGAGCCGCAGACTCAGCTCCGCCAACGGCAGATCGGTGTGTGCGACGATCACGAAGTTGTAGAAGGGGCCGCTGCGAATGCCCACCGGCTCGCTCTCGAAGACCGGCGAGCAGCGGATGTCCTCGAGGAAACCGTCCAACGCTTCCAGACCCGCGAGCAGATGGCGCTCGCGCTCGAAGTTGCTGCCCAGCCCGAGGTAGACCGTCGTCAGCGGCATCCGCGTTCGATCTCCACACCCACGCCGATAGCGGCCGCAACGGCGCCGGGCTTGGTGACTTTCAGGCGCAGCCACTGAATACCGAACTCTGCCATCAGCAGCTCGGCGAGGCGCTCGGCGAAGGTTTCCACCAGTTGGAAGTGCGCGTCACGGGCGAACGCCATGACGCGCTCGGAGAGCACGGCATAGTCCAGGGCCTTGGCAATATCGTCGTCGGCCGCTGCCGGGCGGTTGTCCCAACCCAGCGTCAGGTCCAGGCGCAGGCACTGCCGGATACCCCGCTCCCAGTCGTAGACGCCGATCACGGTGTCCACTTCCAGCCCCTCGATGAAAACTTTGTCCACTGACTGCATGCTCCAAGGCGACACGACAAGCGGCCGGCGCCCCGTTAGAATCGGAAACGACCTCGTCTCCGGTGGAAACCATGTTCTGGTTCTTGGCGATCCTCGCCTACCTGCTCGGATCACTGTCCTTCGCGGTACTCCTCAGTCGCCTGTTCGGCACCGCCGACCCGCGCGCCAGCGGCTCGGGCAATCCCGGCGCCACCAACATGCTGCGCCTGGCCGGCAGGAAGATCGCCATCCTCACCCTGCTCGGCGATCTCGCCAAGGGGCTGCTGCCCGTGCTCGTCGCCCGGCTGATCGGCCTGACCGATGTGCAACAGGCCTGGGTCGGGCTGGCAGCGGTGATCGGTCACCTCTACCCGCTGTATTTCAATTTCCGCGGCGGCAAGGGTGTCGCCACCGCCGCCGGCATGCTGCTGGCGCTGTACCCGCCAGCCGCCCTGCTCGCCGCAGTCGCCTGGCTGGTGACCTTCAAGCTGTCGCGCACCAGTTCGCTCGCTTCCCTGGTGGCCACACCGCTGACCCTGCCACTGCTGGCCTGGCAGGAGCCTTCGGCACTGCTGCCGATGACCGTGCTCACCGGCCTGATCGTCTGGCGTCATCGCAGCAACCTGCGCGACCTGATCGCCGGACGCGAGCGTCACTTCTAGAGCCGCGAGCTTCCGGGCCCGCGTGGCGCGCTGCAAGCGAAAAAGCGGCCCATGCCGCTCAGAGCATGGGCCGCGTCGTTTGCAGCTTCATTATTCAGATCGCCGGCAGCGACTCCATTGGCCAACGCGCCTGGACGCCGATCGACGGGCCGTCGTGCTGCCCGGCCACCAACCGCTGGCAGCCAGCATAAGCGATCATCGCGCCGTTATCGGTGCAGAAGCGCGGGCGAGCGTAGAACACCTGGCCCTTCATCTCGCCGAGCATCTTCTCCAGATGCTGGCGCAGCGCCTGGTTGGCACTGACGCCGCCGGCGATCACCAGGCTTTTCAGGTGAGCCTGCTTGAGCGCGCGCTTGCATTTGATCGTCAGGGTCTCGACCACCGCGGTCTGGAACGCCAGGGCGATGTCGCAGCGGGTCTGATCGCTGTCGTCACCGTCGGCCACACAACGCTGCCAGGTATTCAGGGCGAAGGTCTTGAGGCCGCTGAAGCTGAAATCCAGGCCCGGACGGTCAGTCATCGGTCGCGGGAAGACGAAGCGACCAGAGGTGCCACTCTCAGCCAGGCGCGCGATCTCCGGACCACCGGGATAGGCCAGGCCAAGCAGTTTGGCGGTCTTGTCGAAGGCTTCGCCGGCGGCGTCGTCCACGGACTCACCGAGTACCTGGTAGCGGCCAATGCCATCCACCCGAACCAACTGAGTGTGACCACCGGACACCAACAAGGCGACGAACGGGAACTGCGGCGGCTGCTCTTCCAGCATCGGCGCCAGCAGATGGCCTTCCATATGGTGCACGCCGACGGCCGGTATGCCCCAGGCGAACGCCATGGCCTGTGCACAGGACGCGCCGACCAGCAGCGCGCCCACCAGGCCGGGGCCGGCGGTGTAGGCGATGGCATCGATGTCTTCGGCAGTGCGGCCGGAGTCGTCCAGCACCTGGCGAATCAGCGGCAGCATGCGCTTGACGTGATCACGGGAGGCCAGCTCGGGAACCACGCCGCCATAGATGCGGTGCAGATCGATCTGGCTGAACAGCGCGTCGGCCAGCAGGCCTTTCTCGCTGTCGTACAGGGCGACGCCGGTCTCGTCGCAGGAGGTTTCCAACCCCAGCACTAGCATGGGTTTGAGCCTTTACTCTGGGCAAAATTGAAGCCGCGCATCATAATCGCCGGCTGGGCTTCGGACCAGTGCTTTTCGATCGGAGGCTTTGCATTCCTCCGTCCGAACGTTTAATATCCGCAACCCTTGAAAACCGCCGACTCCGAACAACCGTCAGGAGCGCGATAAATCCTCCGGTAATCATTGAAGGTACGACCTGGATGCCCGCCGTCAAAGTTAAAGAGAACGAACCCTTCGACGTAGCTCTGCGTCGTTTCAAGCGCTCCTGCGAAAAAGCAGGCGTACTGGCCGAAGTCCGTAGCCGCGAGTTCTACGAAAAGCCGACCGCCGAGCGTAAGCGCAAGGCCGCTGCCGCTGTTAAGCGTCACGCCAAGAAAGTGCAGCGCGAACAGCGCCGCCGCGAGCGCCTGTACTGAGTTACAGCGCTTCGTCGCACGCTTTCCGCATCGCCCGGCCCACTCGCCGGGCGAGTGCCTGAAACACGGCACCTCACTCCGATTCGCATTCGCGGACTTCGGAGTTTTTGCTTTTCAAGCCCCATGCTTAGTCTCAAGCCCTGCTCGCGGCCTCACCGCCCCACGCTATGCTTGGGTCCACCCTGCGTCCCGATGAGTCTATGGCCGGCCTGATTCCACAATCCTTCATCGATGACCTGCTCAACCGCACCGACATTCTCGATGTGGTGAGTTCGCGCATCCAGCTGAAGAAGACCGGCAAGAACTACAGCGCCTGCTGCCCGTTCCACAAGGAGAAGACACCCTCCTTCACCGTCAGCCCGGACAAGCAGTTCTATTACTGCTTCGGCTGCGGCGCCGGCGGCAACGCGCTCGGCTTCATCATGGACCACGATCAGCTGGACTTCGTACAGGCCGTCGAGGACCTGGCCAAGCGCGCCGGCATGGATATCCCCCGCGAAGAAGGCCGGCGCGGCAACAAGCCCCGCCAACCGGTCGACTCGCCGCTCTACCCGCTACTGGCCGGCGCCGCCGAGTTCTACCGCCAGGCGCTGAAAGGCCACCCGGCACGCAAGGCCGCGGTGGAATACCTCAAGGGCCGCGGCCTGACCGGCGAGATCGCCCGCGACTTCGGCCTGGGCTTCGCCCCGCCGGGCTGGGACAACCTGCTGAAGAACCTGGGCGGCGACAACCTGCAGCTCAAGGCCATGCTCGACGCCGGCCTGCTGGTGGAAAATCCCGACAGCGGCAAGCGCTACGATCGTTTCCGCGACCGGGTGATCTTCCCGATCCGCGACAGCCGCGGCCGGGTGATCGCCTTCGGCGGCCGGGTGCTGGGCGACGACAAGCCGAAATACCTGAACTCACCGGAAACCCCGGTCTTCCACAAAGGGCAGGAGCTCTACGGCCTGTACGAGGCACGGAAGAACAACCGGGATCTCGACGAGATCATGGTGGTCGAAGGCTACATGGACGTCATCGCGCTGGCGCAGCAGGGCATCCGCAACGCGGTCGCCACCCTGGGCACGGCGACCAGCGAAGAACACATCAAGCGGCTGTTCCGCATCGTGCCGAACATCCTCTTCTGCTTCGACGGCGACCAGGCCGGCCGCAACGCCGCCTGGCGCGCACTGGAGTCAGCGCTGAGCAACCTGCAGGACGGCCGCAAGGTACGCTTCCTATTCCTGCCCGAAGGCGAAGACCCGGACAGCCTGGTACGCGCCGAAGGCCCGGACGCATTCCGCGCCCGCCTCGCCCACCAGGCTCAACCGCTGGCCGACTACTTCTTCCAGCAGCTGACCCAGGAAGCCGATCCCAGCACGCTGGAAGGCAAGGCGCACCTGGCGACCCTGGCCGGACCGCTGCTGGAGAAGATTCCCGGCAACACCCTGCGCCTGCTGATGCGCCAGCGCCTGGGCGAGATCACCGGCCTGTCCGCCGAGGCGCTCAGCCAGATCGGCGCGCCGCGCTCGGGACTCTCCGGCCAAGGCAAGCCCAGCCATGCCCCGGCAACTGCGCAAGCGCACGGTTCGGACCAGCACGCCCACGAGTACGCCGACTACGACATGGGCCAGTTCGCAGAGCATGGCGACAGTCATTACCAGGATGCTTCGAACTACTTCGAGGCGCCGACGGACTTTTCCGCCGGGAACGGCGGTGGCAAGCCGGGCAAGAAGCCCTGGAAGGGCGATCGCAAATGGGACGGCAAGGGCAAGAAGGGTGACTTCACGCCACGCCAGCCGCGCACCGAAATCAGCGTCGAATCGCCGACCCTGACCGCATTGCGCACCCTGCTGCACCATCCTCAACTGGCGCAGAGCGTCGAGGATGCGAGCCACTTCTCCAACGAGGGACAAACCTATTCGCAACTGCTCGCCGCACTGGTCGAAGCGTTGCAGAAGAATCCGAAACAGAGCTCGATGCACCTCATCGCGCGCTGGCACGGAACGCCCCAAGGGCGCCTGCTACAGGTGCTGGCGGGGAAAGAATGGCTGATCGATCAAGGCAATCTTGAAAAGCAGTTCATCGACACCATTACTACACTTGCACACAACCAGCTGCTCAGCAGCCGTGAAGCCCGCCTGCACAGCGTGCTGCGAAAGAATCCCAGTGAACTGACCGACGAAGAGAAAGCATTACTGCGGGAGCACTACAGCACCCCCTCTTCAACAGGTAGCCAGAGCTGAACTGGCGCCTGAAGCCTCGAATCTGGTATAATCCTCGGCTTATTTCAGCCCGCCAAGACCTTCAGTGGATAGGGTGTTATGTCCGGAAAAGCGCAACAGCAATCTCGTCTCAAAGAGTTGATCACCCGTGGTCGTGAGCAGGGTTACCTGACTTACGCGGAGGTCAACGACCACCTGCCGGAGGATATCTCTGATCCGGAACAGGTAGAAGACATCATCCGCATGATCAACGACATGGGGATCAACGTATTCGAGACAGCCCCGGATGCGGATGCCCTGTTGCTGGCGGAAACCGATACCGACGAAGCTGCCGCCGAAGAAGCTGCTGCCGCCCTTGCCGCGGTAGAGAGCGACGTTGGCCGCACCACCGATCCGGTGCGCATGTACATGCGTGAAATGGGTACCGTGGAACTGCTTACCCGCGAAGGCGAGATCGAAATCGCCAAACGCATCGAGGAAGGCATCCGCGAAGTCATGAGCGCCATCGCCCAGTTCCCTGGCGCGGTGGACGGCATCCTCGAAGAGTACAACCGCATCGTCACCGAAGGCGGCCGCCTGTCGGACGTGCTCAGTGGCTACATCGACCCGGATGACGGCAGCCTGCCGGCAGAAGAAGTCGAGCCGGTTGGCCTGAAGGATGACGCCGAAGCCAAGGAAAAGGACGAAGAGGACGAAGAGTCCGACGGCGACAGCTCGGATGACGACGAAGGCGATGGCGGTCCGGATCCGGAAGAAGCCGCCCGTCGTTTCGGCGCCGTTTCCGAGCAGCTGGAAAAAGCCAAGAAGGCCCTGAAGAAGCACGGCCGCGGCAGCAAGCAGGCCAGCGAGGAACTGCTCGCCCTGGCCGAACTGTTCATGCCGATCAAGCTCGTGCCCAAGCAGTTCGACGTGCTGGTCGCCAAGGTCCGCGATTCGCTGGACAGCGTCCGCCGCCAGGAACGCGCCATCATGCAGCTGTGCGTGCGTGATGCCCGCATGCCGCGCGCCGACTTCCTGCGCCAGTTCCCCGGCCACGAAACCGACACCGCCTGGGTCGACGCTGTACTCAAGGGCAAGCCCAAGTACGCCGAAGCCATCGAACGCCTGCGTGACGACATCCTGCGCAACCAGCAGAAGCTGGTCGACCTGGAAACCAGCTCGCAGCTGACCGTCGCCGAGATCAAGGACGTCAACCGCGCCATGTCCATCGGCGAGGCGAAAGCCCGTCGTGCGAAGAAGGAAATGGTGGAGGCGAACCTGCGTCTGGTGATCTCCATTGCCAAGAAGTACACCAACCGCGGCCTGCAATTCCTCGACCTGATCCAGGAAGGCAACATCGGCCTGATGAAGGCGGTGGACAAGACCATCAACAAGCTCAACCGTATCTCCCGCCAGATGCTGCAGGAGATGGGCCGTGAACCGACCCCGGAAGAGCTTGGCGAACGCATGGACATGCCGGAAGACAAGATCCGCAAGGTCCTGAAGATCGCCAAGGAACCGATCTCCATGGAAACGCCGATCGGTGATGACGAAGACTCGCACCTGGGCGACTTCATCGAGGACTCCACCATGCAGTCGCCGATCGAAGTGGCGACCAGCGAGAGCCTCAAGGAAGCCACCCGCGAAGTTCTCGCCGGCCTCACCGCTCGCGAAGCCAAGGTCCTGCGCATGCGCTTTGGCATCGACATGAATACCGACCACACCCTCGAGGAAGTCGGTAAGCAGTTCGATGTAACCCGTGAGCGTATCCGCCAGATCGAAGCCAAGGCGCTGCGCAAGTTGCGCCACCCGTCGCGAAGCGAGCATCTGCGCTCCTTCCTCGACGAGTGATGAAGAACCCCCGGCCTGAAACCGGGGGTTTTTCTTTGGGTCTTCCACTGGGCAAAGTGCCACGTCTACACTTCGGCGTAGTCCCCGCTTGGAATGAGGCCCTTCATGCCGCGTCTGCAGGCAGTTCTACTGTGGTGCCTCGCATTCTGGGCGGGACAGGCATTCGCCCTGAGCCTCACGCCCGAGGAGCAGCAGTGGCTGCAGGCGCATCCCACCTTGCGCCTGGGCGTCGACGCCTCCTGGCCTCCTTTCGAATTCCGTGACGTGGAAGGCCATTACCAAGGCCTCGCGCCGGTTTACGTGAAATACATCAGCGAACAGCTGAAGGTGAAGCTGGAGTCGGTGGAGCCGTCCAACTGGGCCGACCTGCTGCAACAGGCCCGGGACAATCGCATCGACCTGCTCCCCGGCGTCATGGCCACGCCCACGCGCCTCGACTACCTCAGCTTCACCCGCCCCTACCTCGACTTCCCGATCATCATCCTCGCCCGCCGGAACGGCCCGGAACCGGCGAACGTGAAGGAGCTCTACGGCCTGAAGATCGGCGTGGTCGCCCACTACGCGCCCCACGAGTTGCTGGTCGCCAACCACCCCGATCTCAACCTGCAGCCGCTGCCGAGCATCGCCGCCGGCCTGCAGGCACTGGCTACCGGACAGGTCGACGCCTTTGTCGGCGATCTCGCCTCCAGCGTCTGGAACCTGCGCCAGCTCAAGCTCGAAGGTCTGCAGATCAGCGGCGAAACCCCGTACCGCTACCAATTGGCGATGGCCGTACCGAAGGACCAGGCGATCCTCGTCGGCATCCTCGACAAGGTCCTCGCCGACATGACGCCCGAGCAGATCGATGCACTGCAGGCCCCCTGGGTCGGCGGCCTGGTGGACCGACGCAGCGTCTGGCCCGAGGTGTTCCGCGTCGTCCTCCCCATCGCCCTGCTGACGGCCCTCATCCTGCTGGTGCTGTTCACCATGAACCGCCGCCTGCGCGGCGAGATGCAGCGTCGCGAGAAGCTCGAACAGGCCCTGCGCGACAGCGAACAACACTACCGCGGCCTGGTGGAAAGCCTCACCGCCATCGCCTGGGAAATGCGCCTGACGGAGAACCGATTCACCTACGTCTCGCCCCATGCCCAGCGGCTGCTCGGCTACCCGATCAAGGACTGGCTCGAACCCGGCTTCTGGCAGCGCACCCTGCACCCGGAAGACGCCGAGCGCGCCATCCACTTCTGCCTCAGCGAGAGCCAGGCCGGGCGCAACCACAGCTTCGACTACCGCATGCTCGCGGCCGATGGACGAATCGTCTGGATACGCGACATCGTCACGCTGATCCACCATGGCGACGACCTGATCCTGCGCGGCCTGATGATCGACATCACCGAGGCGACGCACACCGAACAGGCCCTGCGGCTCTCCGAA
Organism: uncultured Pseudomonas sp.; assembly: GCA_966191535.1. Taxonomy (GTDB): domain Bacteria; phylum Pseudomonadota; class Gammaproteobacteria; order Pseudomonadales; family Pseudomonadaceae; genus Pseudomonas. Next base: position 36,069 of record CBIGPF010000043.1, read on the forward strand.
CAGAAGTTCGCCTCGGTGTTCCACCACTGCCCGGACATCATCGTCCTCGCCCGCCGCGTCGACGGGCAACTGCTGGCGGTGAACAGCACCTTCGAGCAACAGATCGGCAGTCCCGCCAGCGAGGCGCTGGGCAAGACCTCCACCGAACTGGGCATCTGGGGCGA
>CBIGPF010000044.1:0-35255 GCA_966191535.1 uncultured Pseudomonas sp.
ACGGTGCCGGCCCAGTCGAGGATGACGGCTTGCAGTTGCTGGGGTTGCTGGTAATTCATGGCGTTCAATCCTGTGAGAATTCGGGCGGGCGTCAGATTTCGAAAACTTCCATTTCCTTCAGCGTCTCGGCGATGGCCGCGACGGCGGCGCGCATGCCGCTGGCGTCGACCTGGCCGATGCAACCGACGCGGAAGGTTTCCACCTGGGTCAGCTTGCCCGGATAGAGGATGAAGCCCTTCTCGCGCACCCGGTTGTAGAACTCGGTGAAGGTGTAGCGGGCATCGCTCGGGGCGTGGAAGGTGACGATGATCGGCGCCTGGATCTCGGCCGGCAGGAAGCTGCGGAACCCGAGCTCGGCCATCTCCGCCAGCAGAGTCTGGCAATTGTTTGCGTAACGCTGATGACGGGCCGCGAGACCGCCCTCTTCCTCGTACTGGCTCAGCGCTTCGTGCAGCGCGGCGACCACATGGGTCGGCGGGGTGAAGCGCCACTGGCCGGTCTTGGCCATGTAGGCGTTCTGGTCCTGCAGGTCCATGGACAGCGAGTGGCAGTTGCCGACGCTGGCGCTCAGAGCGGAGGTGCGGGCAAACACGAAGCCCATGCCCGGCACGCCTTCCAGGCACTTGCCGGAGGCAGCGATCAGCGCGTCGAAGGGAATGTGGCGGGCGTCGATGTCCAGCGCGCCGAAGGAACTCATGGCATCGATGATCAGGCGCTTGCCGTGGGACTCGATGACCTTGGCGATGTCCTGCAGCGGGTTGAGGATGCCGGTGCTGGTTTCGCAATGGATCAGGGCGACATGGGTGACGCTCGGGTCCGCGCTGAGCAGGCGGTCGACGTCGGCGGCGGTGGTCGGCACGTCTTCTTCGGTTTCGAAGGTGGTGAATTCGCGGCCGATGACCTGGCAGATCTTCGCCAGGCGCTTGCCATAGGCGCCGTTGATCAGCACCAGCACCTTGCCGTCACGCGGCACCAGGGTGCCCACCGCGGCTTCGACGGAGAAGGTGCCGCTGCCCTGCAGGGGCACGCAGGTGTGGGTCGCCTCGCCGTGGATGATCGCCAGCAGGCGCTTGCAGACGTCGGCGGTCAGGTCGTTGAAGTCGCGGTCCCACGAACCCCAGTCGACCATCATGGCGCGACGGGTGCGGGGGGACGTGGTCAGCGGACCGGGAGTCAGCAGGATGGGGGCTCGCTCGGCAGTGCTCATGCTCGATTCCTCTTTCTTGGGAACGTCGTCAGGGCTGAATTCGGTTGGGCCGTGGCGGGTTCGCTGCGGCCTGGGCATAACTTGCCGGCCGGACAGATATCGTTCAAATTGTTTATCACGATGCACTGCATAAGCCGGACATATACCTCATGAATCTCTTCCAGCTCCGCGCCTTCGACGCCGTCGCCCGCGAACGCAGCTTCACCCGGGCCGCCGAGCGCCTGTTCATCAGCCAGCCGGCGGTGACCGGGCACGTGAAGGCGCTGGAGGAGCACTACCAGGTCAACCTGTTCCGCCGCACCGCGCGCAGCGTGGAGCTCACCGAAGATGGCGTGCGCCTGTCGGCCATCAGCCGCACGCTGTTCGCCCTGGAGGAAGAGGCCGAGGCCATGCTCGATGCCAGCCGCGAGCTGGTGACCGGGCGCATCGAAGTGGCCGCCGACGGCCCGCACCTGGTGATGCCGATGCTCGCCCGACTGCGTGCGCGCTACCCCGGCATCACCGTCAACCTGCGCCTGGGCAACGCGCAGGAAACCCTTGCCGCGCTGATGGACGAACACGTCGATATCGCCGTGCTGACCGAGGTGGAGCCACGCGCCGGGTTGTTCCTGCGCGAGCTGGTGGAGTCGCGCATCTGTGCCCTGGTGCCGGCCAGCCATGCCTGGAGCGAACACATCGGCGAACTGCCGCTGGGCGAGTTGGACCAGCAGATCATGGTACTGCGCGAGCCCGACTCCATTACCCGGCGCACCTTCGATGCGGCCTGCTCGGCGGCGTCGGTGGAGCCCCGCGTACTGCTGGAGCTGGACAGCCGAGAGGCCGTCACCGAAGCAGTGGCGGCAGAGCTGGGGATCGGCATCGTGTCGTCGCTGGAGGTCAGCCCGGACCCACGGGTGAAAGCCGTCCCGCTGAGCGGCGACGGCCTGCTCAACCGCCACGCGATCGGCTGCCTGGAGCGGCGCCGAGGATTGCGGGTGGTGAGTGCGTTTCTGGAGTTGGCGGAGGACTGAGGTATCAGGGCTGACGTGTGTAGGAGCGCGCCATGCGTGTGATCGCAGGCATGCGCCGCTCCTACGGGGAAACGCCCTGCTCCACCGGCAGATCTTCCTTCACCAGATCGAGAAAGGTCGCCACGATCCGCCGCGTGCTCTGCTCGCGCAGGCACACCAGGGTTTCGCTCATGCGCCAGTGACAGTCGAGGATCGGCAGCGCGTGCACCCGCGCATCCGCCCCCAGCTCGGCAGCGGAGACCACCCCCACGCCAATCCCCACCGCCACTGCCTCCAGCGATGCTTCTCGGCCTTCCACTTCGATGGCCGGACGGATGCGCAGGCCGGCGCGAGCCATCTCCGCTTCGAGCATCTGCCGGGTCACCGAACCCTGCTCGCGCACTACCAGCGGGGTGTCGTCGAGGTCGGCCAGTTCGATGGCCCCACGCCCGGCCCAGGGATGACCGCGGCCGACGAAGGCAACGATGGGATCGCTGCGCAGGGTGAAGGTCAGCAGGCGCTCGTCCTGTACCTCGCGCCCCAGCAATGCCAGGTCCGCCTGGTAGTCGAACAGGCGTTGCAGGGATTCGTCGGTGTTGCCCGTCTCCAGCTTCACGCGGATGCCCGGATGACGTTGGCAGAAGCGCGCGATCTGCGGTAGCACATGCACCGGCGCGTCCACCGCCAGGGTCAGGCTGCCGGTCTGCAGCGCGCTGGACTCCTGCAGCAACTCCTGCGCCTCGGCCTCGATCACGAACAGCCGCTGGGTCACCGCCAGCAGGCGCTCGCCCAGTTCGGTCAGACGCACCGAACGCTTGTTGCGGTGGAACAGCAACACGCCGTAGCGCTCCTCCAGCTTGCGCACCTGGTCAGACACCGCCGGCTGGGTGAGGAACAGGCGCTCGGCGGCGCGGGTGAAACTGCCGTGGACCGCAACGGCATGGAAAGCCTTGAGCTGGGCGTGGGAAACGGACATGGGCGCGCCTCTACGGGAAAGTTCTGACCCGCCCTCCGCCATCGGACGGAGTGCGACTGCTGGGTCATCCGCGCAGAACACTAGCGTCATGGCCCACTGTCATACAAGCCCAGCTTATTTTTGAAATCTGATAAATCGATTTCAGTTATTTATTCGGAATTGTTTCCATCCCTCCACCGCCGCTGCAACCCACCGGTTCGCAGTGACGGCACAGAACAGCCTCAGCGCTTCTGACCCGCACCGCGAAGACGGTGCGACGTGCTCCGAAAACAACAATAAAAAAGGCGTTACCCACTGACTGCCGGCACAGCACAACAACAACGAGGTCAGACCATGCTCAACCCTCACGGCACCGCTTCGCCGCACTCTTCCCTTGCACGCTGGAGATGGCAGATCTTCGCCATCACCTGGCTGGCCTACGCGGCCTTCTACTTCACCCGCAAAGCCTTCTCGGTGGCCAAGCTCGGCATCGCCGAAGATCCCACCTTCCATCTCGACAAGATCGCGATGGCCAACCTCGACGCCATCTACCTCGCTGCCTACGCGGTGGGCCAGTTCACCTGGGGCGTCTTCGCCGACCGCTACGGCCCACGGGTAGTGGTGTTCGGCGGCCTGCTGATCTCCGCGGCCGCCGCCCTGGTGATGGGCAGTTTCGCCACCCTGCCGATCTTCGCCACCTGCATGGTGGTGCAAGGCCTGGCGCAGTCCACCGGCTGGTCGGGGCTGTGCAAGAACATCGGCAGCTTCTTCGCCACCCACGAGCGCGGCCGCGTGCTCGGGCTCTGGAGCACCTGCTATGCCTTCGGCGGGCTGGTCGCCTCGCCCTTCGCCGGCTGGTGGGCCTATGAAGTGTTCGGCACCTGGCATGCAGCGTTCTACTCCACCGCCGCCGTGGTCGCCGCGGTCGCCGTCCTGTTCCTGCTGCTGCAGCGCAACCGCCCGCAGGACGTCGGCCTGCCGCCGGTGGAAGCCGATGTGCAGCAACCCGAAGCGGTGAACTACGCCGGCTTCAAGCACGAGGGCGAAAATGGCAAATCCCTGCGCATCCTTGGCAAAGTACTGCGTAACCGCACTGTGCTCACCCTGGGCCTGGCGTACTTCCTGCTCAAACCAGCACGCTACGCGATCCTGCTGTGGGGTCCGGTGATTGTTTACGAGCGCATGCCGGGGCTGGGCAAGGTCGGTGCAGCAATCCTGCCCTCGGCCTTCGAAGTCGCCGGACTGCTCGGCCCGATCCTGATCGGCTACGCCTCGGACCGCGTCTTCGGCGCGCGGCGCATGCCTGCCTGTGTGATCAGCCTGCTCGGCCTGACGGTATGCCTGGCGCTGTTCGTCCCGGCCATGCAGACCGGCAGCAGCCTGCTGGTGCTGGCCCTGCTGTTCATGATGGGCCTGACTCTGTACGGACCGGACTCGATGATCAGCGGCTCCGCCGCCGTGGACTTCGGTACCGGCGAGGCGGCCGGCACCGCGGCAGGCTTCGTCAACGGCTGTGGCTCCATCGGTGCGATCCTCGGCGGCCTGCTGCCGGGCTACTTCGACACCTACACCGTGTTCATCGGCTTCACCGTCACCGCGCTGATTGCCGCCGGCATCCTGATCCCCCACTGGAACAGCCGACCGGAAGCCGCCGCCTCGACGGAATCCAGCAGCGACGAACCTCGTTTGAACGCACGCCCCGTGCGCTCCTGACGTCCGCTTCCCCCTCACCGGCCGGCTGAGGGAATGGGCGAGGCGCCCCGCGCGCCTCGCCCTTTTTTCATTACGCCCTACACATTCGGAACCACGGATGGGCTTGTGCCACACGCCGCGGCTGAATAACATTGATTATCATTTAAAATTATTCCTGCTGGACGCCCTTGTGAGCACTTCCAACCTCGACGCGGTCTTCCTGGCCCAGCGCCTGCCTTTGCTGCGCACGCTCGTACGGATGGTGAAGAACCCGAGCATCGCCGAAGACCTGGTGCAGGAAACCTACCTGCGCGTCGCCCGCACCCTGCTCGAACGGCGCATCGATCACCTGGAACCCTTCCTCTTCCAGACCGGCCTCAACCTCGCCCTGGATCACCTGCGTCATCTGCGCATGCAATCGCGGACCATGCTCGAGGATGTGCCTTTCGATGTGGTGCAGGCCGTGCCGGCACCGGGCTCCAGCGCCGAGGACCAGTTGCATGCGGAGAAGCTGCTCGAACGCCTGGGCGCCACCCTCGAACAACTCAGCGAGCGCCAGCAGCGCATCTTCATCCTCAGCCGCCTGCACGGCTGCGGCTACGCCGAGATCGCCGAACAGCTCGGCGTCTCGCCCAGCACGGTGCAGAAGGAACTGAAACTGATCATGGCGATCTGTGTCGGACTGGTCAGCCGCCTCGAGGAAACGGTATGACGGACTACCGTTCGCCGGCCGATTCGACAACAATGCGCGGCTCACCACCCCTGGACCGCCCCGAGGATCGCCCCTTGCCCCACGCCGCGCCGCCCGATGACCAGCAGATGGCCGAAGCCCTCGACTGGCTGATTCTCGAGGACGACATGGACGCCGCCACCCGCGCACGCTTCGACGCCTGGCTCACCGCGAGCGAAGGCAATGCGCGGGCCTACCAGCGCGTGCGCGATGCCTGGCAGTCACCGCTGTTGCCAGTCGCCGCTGCGCGCCTGGAACGCAAGCTGGTGCAGGAGAAAGTCCGCCCGCTGCGACGCCAGCGCCGCTTCTGGAAGCCCGTCGCCACGGCCGCTGCCCTGGTGCTGGCGATCGGTGTCGTGGTGCAAGGCGATCTGCTCACGCGTCTGCGCGCAGACCATCTCACCGCCGTCGGCGAACGCCAGAAGGTCCAGTTGGCCGATGGCTCCAATGTCGTGCTCAACACCGACACCGCACTCTCCAGCCGGGTCGACGACCAGCAGCGCGTCGCCCGCCTCTACCGCGGCGAAGCCTTCTTCGACGTCGCCCATGACCGCAGCCGCCCCTTCGAGGTGGAAGCCGGGCCGGTACAGGTCACCGTGCGTGGCACTGCCTTCGCCGTGCGCTACCTCGGCAACGAGGCAGAAGTCAGCGTGCAGCGCGGCGAAGTGGACCTGCGCACGCGCCTGGACGACGCGCGCGTCAGCCTCGGCGCCGGCGACAGCATCCGCGTCGGCCCGCAAGGCTTCGGCGAGCGCCAGCACGGTGCCGAAGCCGAATCCCAGCTGGCCTGGGTAAAGGGCCGCATGGTGTTCGAGAACTGCCCGCTCAGCCAGGTGCTGGCCGAGTTGCGCCGTTACTACCCCGGCTGGATCGTGAACACCAACGAGCGCCTGGAGAACGTCAGCGTCACCGGCAACTGGCGCCTGGACGATCCGCTGGGCGTGGCCCGTTCGCTGGCGCAGATCACCTCCGCCGAGCTGCACGAATACCCGAAACTGCTGATCCTCAACTGATCGTCCGCGACTGAAGAGAAAGTTTTTTTACGCGATCCGAAAGGCTCGTTCGTTTAGTCAGAAGCCAATGCAATAGATTCGCATTTACGAATGCGAACAACGACTGACTAAGAGAGCCCTTCGATGACCATTGCTTCTTCGCGTGCCCCTCTGCGCCGGCTGTCCGCGCCGGCCAGCATCTCGCTGCTCGCCCTGTCCATCGGCCTCGCCAGCCTGCCGGCCACCTCCGCCCTCGCCGCCGAAGCCAGCCAGACCCAGTCCGGCTACAGCTTCGATATCGCCCGTCAGCCGCTGCCCCAGGCACTGAACGCATTCAGCGCAGTGACCGGCTGGCAGGTCGGCGTGGCCGGCGACCTGGCCAACGGCGTGGAATCCCCGGGCGTCAGCGGCCGCCTGCCGGCGGAGCGCGCGCTGAAGACCCTGCTCGGTGGCACCGGCCTCACCGTCCGCCAACTCGGTCCACGCAACGTGGTGCTGGAGCGCAACCTCTCCTCCGTCGCCGAGATGCAACCGCTCACCGTCACCGCTACCCGCCAGGCGCAGAGCGTCACCTCGGTACCGACCACGGTGAATGTCGTGGGCCGCGAGGAGCTGGACCGCAAGAACGTCAACACCATCAAGGAACTGGTGCGCGACATGCCCGGCGTCTCCGTCGGCGGCACCGGCAACCGTGCCGGCATCACCGGCTACAACATCCGTGGCATCGACGGCGACCGCGTACTGACGCAGATCGACGGCGTCGAAATTCCCAACAGCTTCTTCAACGGCCCCTACGCGCAGACCGAACGCAACTACGTCGACCCGGAAATCATCAAGCGCGTGGAAGTGCTGCGCGGCCCGGCCTCGGCACTGTATGGCAGCAACGCCATCGGCGGTGCGGTGAGCTACTTCACCCTCGATCCGGACGACATCATCAAGGAAGGCAAGGACGTCGGCGCACGCCTGAAGACCGGCTACAGCTCCGCCGACGACAGCTGGCTGACCTCCGCCACCGTCGCCGGCCGCCACGACGACTTCGACGGTCTGCTGCACCTGAGCCAGCGCAACGGCCACGAGACCGAGTCCTACGGCAGCACCGGCGGCACCGGCCTGTCCCGCACCGAAGCCAACCCGGAAGACGTGCGCACCACCAACGTGCTGGCGAAGCTCGGCTGGAACTATGCCGAAGGCAGCCGCTTCGGCCTGGTCTACGAGAAGTACAAGGACGACGTCGACACCGACCAGAAGAGCGCCTACGGCGGTCCCTACAGCAACGGCGAACCGGCGCTTCCGCCAAGCATCCTGCCCGGCGGCATGTACCAGTGGCGGACCGGCAACGACACCATCACCCGCGAGCGCTACGGCCTGGAACACCAGATGCTGCTGGACAGCTCGGTGGCCGATCACCTGAAGTGGACCTTCAACTACCAGATCGCCAAGACCGACCAGAGCACCGACGAGTTCTACTACCCCATGACCCGCCAGGTGCTGCGTACCCGCGAGACGCTGTACAAGGAACGCCAGTGGGTGTTCGACCTGCAGATGGACAAGGCCTTCGCCGTCGGCGATACCGACCACCTGCTGACCTACGGCACCACCCTCAAGCGCCAGAAGGTCACCGGCTACCGCGAAGGCACCGGCACCTGCCTGGCCGTCGGCCGTGGCTGCACCGCCGTCGGCGCCACCAGCGCCAGTGACACCCTGGCCCGCAGCAGTGACTTCCCGGACCCCACCATCGACACCTACGGGCTGTTCGCCCAGGACGAGATCCGCTGGAACGACTGGACCTTCCTGCCCGGCCTGCGCTACGACCACACCCGCCTGAAGCCGCACCTCACCGAGGAGTTCCTGAAGACCGTCGACCAGAGCGGCGAGGGCGACGTGAGCAGCGAGGACAAGAGCTGGCACCAGCTCTCGCCCAAGCTCGGCGTGACCTACGCGTTCAATGACAACTACCTGTGGTACGGGCAGTACGCCCAGGGCTTCCGCACCCCGACCGCCAAGGCGCTGTACGGTACCTTCGACAACCCCACCAGCGGCTATCGCGTCGCCCCCAACCCCGACCTGGACCCGGAACGCAGCCAGAGCTACGAGACCGGCCTGCGCGGCAACTTCGAGGAAGGTTCGTTCGACGTGGCGGTCTTCTATAACAAGTACCGCGACTTCATCAACGAAGATGCCATCACCCCCGGGTACGACGAGCCGACCTTCACCAGCAACAACATCAAGCACGCCATCATCAAGGGGGTGGAGCTGAAGGGCCGCCTCGAACTGGGTGCCTTCGGCGCGCCGCAGGGTCTCTACACCAAGGGCTCGGTGGCCTACGCCTACGGTCGCAACAAGGACACCGGCGAGCCGATCAACAGCGTCAACCCGCTCACCGGCGTCTTCGGTCTGGGCTACGACGAACAGGCTGGCCGTTACGGCGCCCTGCTCGACTGGACCCTGGTCAAGCGCAAGAACCGCGTGGACGACACCCAGTTCAACGCCCCGGACGGCACCAGCAGCCAGTTCAAGACGCCCGGCTTCGGCATCCTCGACCTGACCGGCTACTACAAGCTGACCGATGACCTGACCCTCAACGCCGGCCTGTACAACCTCACCGACAAGAAGTACTGGCTGTGGGATGACGTGCGCGGCTACGACGGCGTCGGCGAAGCGGCGGTACTGGCCCCGGCCAACCTCGACCGCCTGACCCAGCCAGGCCGCAACTTCGCGATCAACCTGGTGTGGGATATCTGATGCCAGCGCATTGATCGACCCAGGACGGATAACCTGCTCCGGGCTATCCGTCCCACACAGTCGGTCTGGCGCAGGACTCCTGACGAATCCTGTGCCAGCTCTGGTCGCGAGCAAGCTCGCTCATGCAGGGTTCGACGCGTTTCGCAGGACCGAGCGGGGCGCCCAGTCCTTGCTCGCGAACCTGCCCACTCCAGCCACGCCACCGTAATGCCCGACAATCTTTACGCTTTCCCCGAACTCGTTCGTCTCGTCTGTAAAGACCTGTAATTTCAAGGAATTGGACATGACCACCCTGGAACTCCCCGCCCTGCGCTCGCAGCGCCTGAACGCGCTGACCCATGCCCCCCACGAGCGTCTCGACCACGCCGTGAAGGCCCGCGAGCCCTTCTCCAGCCGCGAGCGCTTCGCCCGCTTCGTGGTCGCCCAGTACCTGTTCCAGTCCGAGCTGCAGGCCCTGTACCAGGACGCCGAGCTGGGCAAGATCTTCACTGACCTGCCGCAGCGCTACCGCGCCGAGCAGGCCCGCCTGGACCTGGCTGACCTCGACACCGACGTGCCTGCCCCGGTCGCTGGCGCCATCAGCAACCCGAGCCGGGCCCATGCCCTGGGTTGGCTGTTCGTCTCCGAAGGCTCCAAGCTCGGCGCCGCCTTCCTGATCAAGCGCGTCGCCGCGCTGGGCCTGGACGAGAACACCGGTGCCCGTCACCTGGGCGAGCCGGAAGGTGGTCGCGCCGAAGGCTGGAAGCGCTTCACTCGCACCCTCGACGCCCTGGAGCTGAGCGACGCCGAAGAGCGCGAAGCCGAAGCCGGCGCCGTTGCCGCTTTCGAGCGTTTCTCCCAACTACTGCAACACAGCTACGACAGTGCTCCCGCCACCGTCTGAGGCCATCGAGCGCGCGCCTGCCGATGCAGCGCGCGCCAACCCCTTCGGCCCTGCCCGCTCACGACTGGCGCGCCTGGCGTTTGCCTTGCTGGCTTACACCAGCCTTGGCGTGGGCATGGTCGGGCTGGTGGTGCCGGGCTTGCCGACCACCGAGTTCGTCCTGCTCGCCGCCTGGGCCGCCTCGAAGAGCTCGCCTCGACTGTCCGCCTGGCTGGAGAACCACCGGCTGTTCGGCCCCATCCTGCACAACTGGCGCAATGGCCGCGCCGTCGCCCGCCGCGCCAAGATCAGCGCTAGCCTGGCGATGCTCGCCGCCCTGGCGATCATGCTGATCACCCTGCCCCACGGCATCTGGCTGTATGCGGTAATCCTCGGCATGGCCGTCGGCAATCTGTGGATCTGGTCGCGCCCGGATACGCCCAGGCCATAGCCAGCGCGCGGCAGCGGACTTATGCTGGAAGTCCGATTCCACACTCTCTGCTACGAGCCATGAACCAGCCCACCAGCAAAGTCGACGCCGTCCTCGCCGAGGCCCAGCGCCGCCGCGAAACCAGCTACCGCGAAAAAGCCCTGAAGATGTACCCCTGGATCTGCGGTCGCTGCGCCCGCGAGTTCAGCGGCGTGCGCCTGCGCGAGCTGACCGTCCACCACCGCGACCACAACCACGACAACAACCCCGAGGACGGCTCCAACTGGGAACTGCTCTGTCTGTTCTGCCACGACAACGAACACCAGCGGCAGGTCGACCTGCATTACCAGAACAGCAACGACGCGGGCGCCAAAGGGCCGAAGGTCACCCACAAGGGGCTGGCCGGGCTGGCGGACCTGCTGAAGAAGAAGGATGACGGCGAGGTCTGAGGCCTCCCCACTCCTACACCTACCCCGACGCTCCGTAGTTCACCTGCAGGAGCGCGCCAGGCCCGCTATCGCGCGCATGGCGCGCTCCTACAGATGGGCGCTTCGTGTCCGTCTATCCCTGCGGTAATGGAGTCCTCCGCAGCGGCTTTCGCGGACAGGGACCGCTCCTACGGCAAGCCGGTCGCTCCGAAATTCACCTGCAGGAGCGAGCGCCTCAGCGCAGGCCGGCGACGATCTCCAGCGAGCGCAGGCGCAGCGCGTGGTCATAGATGTCGCTGGTGAAGATGATCTCGTCCACGCCGGTCTGCTCCAGCAGGATTTCCAGGCGGCTGCGCACCTTCTCCGGACCGCCAATCACTGCCAGGCCGAAGAAATTGCCCACCGCATCCTGCTCATGGGGCAGCCACAGCCCGGCCATGCTCTTCACCGGCGGCTTCTGCTTCAGGCTGTCGCCGCGGATCAGCGCCAGCACACGCTGGAAGGCGGTGGTCGCCAGGTATTCGGCTTCCTCGTCGGTCGGCGCGGCCACCAGCGGCACGCCAATCATGGCGTAGGGCTTGTCGAGTACCGCCGAAGGCTGGAAGTTCTCGCGGTAGATCCGCAGCGCGTCATGCAGGTAACGCGGCGCGAAGTGCGAGGCAAAGGCATAGGGCAGGCCTTTCTGCGCAGCCAGATGGGCGCTGAACAGACTGGAGCCGAGCAGCCAGATGGGCACGTTGGTGCCCTCCCCCGGAATTGCCAGCAGCGACTGCTGGGAACGGCGCGGGCCCAGGAGCATCTCCAGTTCGGCAACCTGCTCGGGGAAGTCCGCGCCATCGCCCAGGCGGTCGCGGCGCAATGCGCGCATCGTCGCCTGGTCGGCGCCAGGCGCACGACCCAGGCCCAGATCGATACGGCCCGGATACAGGGTTTCCAGGGTGCCGAAATTCTCCGCCACCACCAGCGGCGGATGGTTCGGCAGCATCACACCGCCGGAGCCGACACGGATGCGCTCGGTCTTGCCGGCAATGTGGCCGATCAACACGGCGGTGGCCGAGCTGGCGATGCCGTCCATGTTGTGGTGCTCCGCCAGCCAGTAGCGGGTAAAGCCCAGGCGCTCGACGTGCCGGGCAACCTCGACGGCGTTGTTCAACGCCTCGGCAGCGGTGCCCTGGTCGCGCACAGGCACCAGGTCGAGCATGGAGAAGGCAATATCTGACAGGGACTTCATAGGCACTCCAATTCGGGTACGCAGGCGCCTACACGCAACGCCGCGGACGTGACTTTGAGCGTGACTGTATCGATGCACTCCCTGCCTGACCACTTGTCGGGATCGATAGTGCTCATTCCGCCGGGTGATACAGCGCTGGAAGCGCATTGCCATCACCTGTTCACGGGACAGTCACCGCTCTGTCACGCGGGGTAGCCAGAATGCCCTTGCGCTGAAGGACCAGCGCCCCATCTCTACGGGAGTCCGCCGCCATCCTCCCCAGGCAACGGCGAAATCCTGTGGCCTACGAAGCAAAAAGCCCGCATCCGTGCGGGCTTTTTGCTTTGTCATCGCCGGAAGCTTCAGTCGCGGTTCTTCACCATCTCGAAGAGTTTCAGGCGATCGCTGATTTCCTGCAGGGTGTGGCGGAACGGGTCGTGCTGTTCGCTGTGGGCCGGATCGACGAAGTTCCACACGATCACTTCGCTGGAGGCCGGCAACTCGTCGCCCTCGTCGGTGGACTTGTCGCACAGGTCGATCAGGTAGTCGAAATGCTGGCCGCGGAATTCGTCGATGGACTTGCTGCGCAGGCCTTCGGCAGAGATTCCGGCGTGCTCCAGCACATTGCGCGCCCGGGGGTCGATGGCAGTCGGGTGGATGCCCGCGCTGAAAGCGTCGAAATGCTCGCCGTCGGTATGCCGCAGCAGGGCTTCGGCCATCGGCGAACGGGCGTCGTTGGCGATGCAGACGAACAGGACTCGGCGTTTCTCGGTCATCGATACCTCGGTACGGGGGCGGCCATGCGCCCCTTATACGTCAGGTTTTATGACAGGGCCGTGTCAGCACCATGAAGGCTCACAGCACGATGTAGTCGCTGCGCTGCACGATGCCGCGGCTTTCGCCCTCCACCAGGTGCACATAGCGCCCGCCGATCTGGTCGATGGCGATGCAATCATCGACGTCGATCACCGCGTCGGTATGCGCCTTGTCCCAGCTGCGCGGCATGCGGCGCTTGGCGCGTACCTTGGCGTCGGCGGCGTCGCGCGCCACCACCAGCACGTACTGGTGCGCCTCGCCGAAGCTGCCCAGTTCGTAGCCGCCCAGGTTGACGAAGAACAGGCGCTGCTCGCCCGGCGCCGGCATCGCCTCGCTGAACTCGACGCGGTAGGCCTCCACGCCGTCCACTTCCAGCCAGGAGTCGATGTGCAGACCGTCGGGGCTGCCGAACCAGGCTTCGCGCAATTGCGGGTAGGTGGACTTCAGGTTGTCGCCGATGACAAAGGCCACGTCATGGACCTCGATCCGCGCACGCGGATGGCGTCCGCCCAGCATGACTACGAACAGCATTTCAGACCCTTCCCAGGTTTCAGACAGGCTCTGACAGATCCGTCAGGCGGCAGGTTCAATCTAATGGCGGATAAATGGCCATCCGCCAGCGAGCCCTGTGGGTGGGCAATCGCTATATAGAAAGTTATATTCTGATACTCGTTTCACTGCCCCGATGTTTGCCCATGCCCCAGACCGCGCCTACCCCGACGCGCCGCCGAAAGCGCCCTGCCCTCAGCATCCGTGACCGCAACCGCCAGCGCATTCTGCTGGCCGCCGGCGAGGAGTTCGCCGAGAAAGGCTTCACAGCCGCCAAGACCCAGGACATCGCCAGCCGCGCCGACCTGCCCAAGTCCAACGTCTACTACTACTTCCAGAGCAAGGAGAACCTCTACCTGCGCCTGCTGGAAAACGTGGTGGATGCGGTGCTGGAAGCCTCCGCCCTGCTGCGCGAGTGCGACGACCCGGCCTGGGCGCTCCCCGCGCACATCCGCGCGCGCCTGTACATCGCACGCCAGTGGCCGCATGCCTACAAGGTCTTCGCCAGCGAAATGCTCCATGGCGCGCCGCACCTGCCGCCGGAATGGCTGCAGCGGCTGCGCGCGGAGTCACGTCGCAACGTCGAGTGCCTCGCCGCCTGGATCGACCGCGGCCTGCTCGCCCCGGTGGACCCGCAGCACCTGCTGCTGAGCATCTCCGCGGCCACGCGCACCTACGTCGATTTCGACTGGCAGATCGCGATGATCACCGGCAAGGCACAGCCCACCGCCGATGATTTCGACGCGGCGGCAGCAACCATCACCCGTCTTGTCCTGCGCGGCACCGAGCCGGAGCCGGAGCCGACAGCCCGTCTGCGCCCACTGCCGCTGTAGCATCCGGCGGCGCCTGCACTAAGCTGAGAATGTCCGCACGGCCTCGCGCCGTGCCTGCATTCGTCTGGGAGACGCCATGAAATCGCTACTGATCGCCGCATCGCTGATGATCGTTGTGCAGCCCGTCTTTGCCGCCATCCCCATGCTCAACTACGACTGCCCGAACGATATCCAGATCCACACCGACGAGAACGGACCGGTCTACATCAACGGTCAGGAAGCCAAGGTCACGCAGAACACCGACAGCACCGTGGTCGCCAAGGGTGAAGGCGTGACCGTGCAGATCAGCACCAACGACGACGGCACCATCAGCGTCTCCTACACCGGCCCGAATGGAGACAGCGGCGTCTGCGACCCCGCCGAGGGCGACTGATCACCCGCTACGGCGCCCGCCCCAGGCAACGCTGGTAGCGTTCGTCGACGCGCTGGGCAAACCAGGCGGTAGTCAGCTGACGGGTGATCTTCGGGCTGTGCAGCGTGATGCCCGGCAACATCGCCCGCGGCATGGACTTGCCCGCAGTGCGTTCGGCCAGCGCGAAGACCTTGGTGTAGAGCTCCGACCTGGTGAACTCCGGCTTGTCGCCCAACTCCAGGTCACGACGGATTTCCCGCTCGCTCATACCCAGCTTCGGCCCCAGGGTACGCACCGCCTTCTCGGTGCTGCCGGCGTCGTAGCTGCCGTAGAGGATCACATCGCCATCCAGTGCCAGGGTGATGCCGGTGAGGTCCGACACCACGCGCTGGAACGCAGCGTTGCGGCTGGCGTACCAACCGGCGTTGAAGTCGGCGAAACGGTAGAGTTGGCGCGGGTAGTTCACCGGGTAGCCGAGCAGGTGGGCGATACCGAAGTACATACCGCCGCGACGGCTGAACACCTCGCGGCGGATACTGCCGTCCACCGGGTACGGGTAGCCTTCGGCGTGGGCCTGGGCGAACTCGATGCTGACCTGCATCGGCCCGCCGGTATGCACTGGGTTGAAGCGCCCGAACAGCTGTTGGCCAAGCGGTACGCCGCCAATGAAATCATCGAAGATCGCACTCAACTCCCGCTCGGTCCTTGCGCTCGCCAGGCGCTGGCTGTAAGTGCGTCCGTTCGGCGATTTCAGCGCCAGCGCGGTATCGATGAGAAAGCCCGGCACATGCACCTTGCTTGCGCGCCGGTCGATCTCCGCGCGGGCGATCTTGCCCAGGCCCGGCACGGGCGGGTCGGCCTTGAAGTTGGACTCCTGCTCGGTGATCGCCACCACCGAGCAGAGGTTTTCGGTGGTCGCCGGAATGCGCTGGGTGGTAAAGGCGACCTGGATGTCCTTTGCCCAGCCCTGACGGTCTGACGCGCCAGCGGGAATCAATTTGACCAGCTTGCCGCGCACCTCTTCCGGGGTCGGCTCCGGCACGCTGGGCGCGCGGGTGCCGCAACCGGCCAACGCCAGCAGCGCCGCCGCGCCCAGCAGATGAATGAGTCGTGGTGAAGGCCTTTGCAGGTCGAATGAATCTGCCGTCAGGGCAGCCGCAGTCATAGTCCGTTCCTTGCTTGAAGTCCGCCTACAGGACCGGTGCGCAGCGGCACAGGTTCCCCGGCATTGTCAGGCAAGCACGGATTTCAGCGCCAGGCCAGGCGCCGCAGGTTCAGGCTCCAGCCGCGCTGCATGCCGGCGGCGGCCAGCAGGATGGCGACCACACCCAGCCATTGCAGCAGCGTCAGGCGATGCCCGAAGGCGAACCAGTCGACGAAGATCGCGGCGATGGGGTAAATGAAGGAGAGCGCCCCGGTCAGCGCGGTGGGCAATTTCTGGATCGCGCCATAGAGCAGCACGTACATGATGCCGGTGTGCACGATGCCCAGGGTCGCCAGGCTGGCCCAGGCACTGCTGGCCTGCGGCAGCGGGGAAAGGTTCGCCCAGGGCGCCAGCAGCAGTACGCCGGTCACCGCCTGGATCAGTGCGATCAGGTGCGGCGGCACGCCGGTCAGGCGCTTGATGATCAGCGCCGCCACCGCATACAGGGCCGCCGCGCCGAGGGCCAGGGCAATGCCGCCCAGATAGTCGCTGCCCACCTGCCCCGCTTCGCCGTGTGCGCTGACGATGGCCAGCATGCCGAGGAAGGAAACCCCAAGCCAGGCCAGCTTCTGCGTCGTTACCTTCTCACCGAGAAACAGCGCCCCCAGCAGCACCAGCAGGAACGGCTGCACGTTGTAGACCGCGGTGCCGATGGCGATGGACGCGCGCGAGTAGGAGCCGAACAGCAACACCCAGTTGCCGACGATGGCCGCGCCGCTGAGCAACGCCAAGCCGAAGGTGGCGCGGGTAAGGATGCAGGGCCGCAGGAGGCCCATGGCCGCGCAGATCACCAGGAGTGTCGCGGCGCCGAACACGCAGCGCCAGAACACCACATCCAGCACCGGTTGGCCGGA
Source organism: uncultured Pseudomonas sp. (assembly GCA_966191535.1). Classification (GTDB taxonomy): domain Bacteria; phylum Pseudomonadota; class Gammaproteobacteria; order Pseudomonadales; family Pseudomonadaceae; genus Pseudomonas. The sequence continues at coordinate 16,846 of CBIGPF010000044.1, forward strand.
GATCACCACCAGCCAGCCGATGGTGCCGCAGATCAGCATGGCGCTGATCATTTCCAGGGTGCCGCGTCTGATTCGCTCGTTCATGGTTCACCTCCGCGTGTGGGTAACCAGTATGAACAGGCGGATTCGTGCACTCCATCGCCTGGCGCAGGCAGATCCAGCCATTCACCTTTACTATCAAGGCAATTCTTCGACTTCACCTTTCGAGACCAAGATGACCGACGACATCGACCAACTGCTGATCGCCGCACTGATGGAAGACTCGCGCCTGTCCCTCAAGGCCCTGGCGCAGGTCAGCGGCCTGAGCTCCCCCAGCGTCGCCGAGCGCCTGCGCAAGCTGGAAGAGCGCCAGGTGATCACCGGCTACACGGTGAACGTCGACCCGCGGGCCTTCGGCTACCAGTTGCAGGCCATCGTCCGGGTGCGCCCGTTGCCGGGGAAATTGCAGGACGTGGAGAAGCAGATCCTGGCGATCCCCGAGTTCACCGAGTGCGACAAGGTCACCGGCGAGGATTGCTTCTACGCGCGGATGTGCGTGCGCTCCATGGAGCAATTGGACGAAATCCTCGATCACCTCAACGGGTTTGCCGAGACCAACACCGCCATCGTCAAGAAGAGCCCGGTGAAGCGGCGATTGCCGCCGATGGCTTGAAGGGCGTTCCCCTGTAAGAGCGGGCATGGCTCGCTTTTACAGGAGAGCGCTGGCGTTGGGTGTTTCGCGAGCAAGCTCGCTCCTACATCAGGGCCCAATGCGGGTCTCCTCGCCCTGCGCCTTCCCCTCACGCAAGACTTCCAGAGAGACTTCCGCACACGCCGAACGACCCCGTTCAGGAGGCCTCGTTGAAACTTCGACTCAACGAGGGAATTTTTCGCCGAAGCGAAAAACCGGATGTCCGGGGCAAGACCTTTGCCTTCGTTGGGGCGTTTGCCAAAGAAGGTCGCCCGAGGGGGCGAAACAGCGAGCCAGCGCGTATGCCGAAGCGACGTTCAAACACCTAGGCCGACGCATCAATACCTGCACCATAGGAGCCGGGGCAGGCGTCGGCCCTGCCGACGGATCGCGGGTATGGCCCGCTCCTACAGTGTCCGCAGGAAAGAAAAAGGCCCCTTTCGGGGCCTTCGTCGTTAGCAGACTTAGCGTGATGCCTTGCGACGCAGCGCCGACGGGCTGAAGTTGGAATCGTCCGGCGCCGGCTGGCTGAAGTCAGCGGTGCCCGGCTCCTCGTTGTCCAGCCACTGGATGCTGTAACGGTGGGCCTGGAGATCATGGAAGGTATCCAGCGCAGTCCACACCATCGGCTGCTCGTAGAAGCTCTTCAGGTACGCCAGCGACACGCGCCACAGCTCACCACGGCCGTCGTACTGGTCCACCACGGCAGCCCCCCAGCTGTCCTCGTCGAGGTAGAGGGTACGGCGCGAGTAGATATGCCGCGCACCCGCCTTCAGCTTGCCATCCACCACCCAGACACGGTGCAGCTCGTAGCGGGTGTACTTGGGATTGACGTGACCCGGGGTGAGCAGGTCCTTGTACTTAACCTCCGGACTGGTGATCTGGTAGTTGTTGTACGGAATATAGATTTCCTTCTTGCCCACCAGGGTCCAGTCGTAGCGGTCCGGCGCACCGTTGTACATGTCGGTGTCGTCGGCGGTGCGCAAGCCATCGGAGTCTTCGATCGGCGTGTCGTAGGCCAGCGTCGGGGCGCGGCGCACACGGCGCTGGCCGGGGTTGTAGCCCCAGGCCTGGCGCGGCTCCTTGACCTGGTCGAGGGTCTCCTGCACCAGCGCGCCGTTGCCGGCCAGGCGTGCCGGGGCGGTGGTGAAGGTCATGTAGTAGAACATGGTGTTGCCGAGCTTCTCGAAGCTGCCCTTGGGATCGTAGAAGCGGAACAGCGCTTCATCCTGGGACGTCACCAGCGAGTAGGCGCCGTTGCGCTGCACGCCGGCCTGCGAGGAGCGCCGCACGATGTAGGTGCCACGGTAACGGGCGATGTGGTTCCACACCGCTTCCACGCCACTTTGCGGGATCGGGAACGGCACACCGCCGTAGGCGTCGGAGAAGCCGTTGCCGCCTTCGACCAGCTTGGCGCTGGTGGCGTTCTTGAAGATGTTGTCGTAGACCCACTGCGGCGCCGAGCCGGTACGGTGCGTCTCGTAGACCGGCATCTGGTAGCTGTCCGGGTAGGCGTTGAACAGCGCGATCTGCCCTGCTGTGAGATTGGCCTTGTACTGGTCCAGGTTGGCCTTGGTGATGACGAACTTGGGCTTCTCGCCAGGGAACGGGTCGACGTGGTGCGAGCCCGGCCCCTTGTAGCCCGCCGGCGCCGAGGTCAGGCCGCCGCTCCAGGCGGGAATGGTGCCGGCGGCGTTGCCGGCCTTCTCCGCGCCCATGGGCGTCAGGCTGCTTTTCAGCTGGGCGGCCTGGTCGGCCGAGACGGCAGCACGCGCATCGGTGACGGCCAGGGCCGTCAGCGTGGCAAGGACGATCAGGGAACTCTTCTTGTACATGGTTCTCTCCGGATCAGAACGAGTATTTCGCGGTGATCGAGACGTTGTCGCGGTCGCGCATGGAGTTGCTGGAGCCGGCGCCGTAGTAGTTGGTGTACTGGGTGCCGACCTCGAAGGTGTTCAGGTAGCTGGCATCGATACCGAGGGTGTAGGCCTTGCGGCCTTCGATGAAGTTGCCGGTGCGATCGGAGTTGCCGCTGAAGTCGTCCTGGTAGACGACGTAGGGCGACAGCTTCACCCCAGCGTAGACGTCGTTCCAGCTGCCGGTAAGCAACAGCGTGTAGCCGTAGCTGTCGCGGCTGATCTGCACATCGTCGCCGTTGCCGCCGACGTAGGCCTTGTCCTGCGCGCCGACGAACTTGCGTTTGGTGCCATCCCAGGCGGTGTACTCCAGGCTGCTGCCGCGGATGTGCTCGGAGGCGATCTCCGCCACACCGGTCATGGAGTCGAAGGTCAGGTGCGGGCCGAAGTTGTAGATGGTCGACAGCGAGATGTTGTAGGTCTCGGCGCGCTCGTAGTTCTCGAACAGCTCGCCACGGCACAGCTGCTTGCCGGCCACCGGTGCACAGGCCTGACTGGCCGGGGTGTTGGCATCGAACAGGTTGGTCTGGCCAAGCACGCCCTGGGACAGCAGGTCACCGAGCAGATCGTCGGTGGCGGAGATGCTGATGGGCATGTTCGGCCGGTAGGCGATCTCGCCGGACACCGACGCATCGCCCAGGGTGGTGTTGAAGCTGAAGCCGTACATGCGGATGTCTTCGACATAGTCGCGACGCGCCTCGGCGTTGCTGGCCATGTCCAGCGTGGCCAGCCCCGGTACGGCTTCCCCCAGACCCAGCGGGCCGAGCAGCGCATTGAGCTGGTCGACATCGACGCCCTGGTAGCGGCGAAGGTCGACCGCGATCTGCGGCTCCTTGGAGTGGTAGTTGACGAAGTAGAAGCCGAACTCGGTGGAGTTCAGTTCCTCGGCGATGTAACGGAACGCCACGCCGAACTGGCCGCTGTCGCGGGCATCGAGGTCCTTGCCGACGTTGGCGACCTTGAAGGTACCGGTGTTGGGGTTCAGATAGGCGTTCGGCCCGTGCGGCCCGTTGCCCAGCAGACCGAGGGACGCCACGGTCGGGTAACCGGCCAGCAGTTCCTTGATCAGCGGGTTGTCCTCGGTGGTGTACGCGGTATTGCCGCCGTCGCTGAACAGGTCGGTGTCGGAGAAGTAGGTGCCCACCGAGTCCAGGCGGGTCTCTTTCCACTTCCACTGGTAGAAGCCTTCCACGGACAGGTCTTCGGTCAGGCCGAAGTTGAGACTCAGGGCCTCGGTCGGAACCAGCACTTCCTTGAGTTCGGAGCCCGGCAGGTGGAAGCGCGCGGCGTCCACCGGGTTGATGGTGTTGATGCCCCCCCGGTAGAACACGCCCTCGCCCCAGTTCAGCACCTGGCGGCCGACGCGGCCGGTCAGCGGATGCTCGGCCACGTCCCAGCTGCCGGACAGGTAGGCGTCCAGCAGTTCGGCCTTGCGACCGGCGATGTGGCGGGTGTCATCGGTGAAGTGATCGTCCTGCGGGAACGACTGGCTGGGACGCTCCACGCCATTGGTGGTGTCGTAGTAGTCGTTGCGCTTGTCCATGATCTGCGTGTCGTAATAGGCGGTGCCACGCATGAACAGGCCATAGTTCTGGTACTTGGCCGACAGGTCGGAGGTGAGCTTGAAGACCTGGGAAACCAGGCCGGTATCGAAGTTGCGGTTGCCGTCGTCGGCGTTGATGTCGCTGATATTGCTCTTGTCGCGGCTCTGCACCCGCCACATGGCACCGTAGGACAACGTACTGTCCAGCGAGCCGGTGATCTCGTTCTCGGCCAGCTTGAACTCCAGGGCCTGTGCCGACCCCGCCACCAGCAGCGGCAGAAGTCCCATCACCGCCCCCGCCCGCCGCGGCGCCCAGAAAATGGACGAGCGCGCACCCAATCGACTGTTCATAGACAGCATTACCTCCATGGCCAAGATTTATCGCCCCGGTCATTGCGGCCGGCGCTGTTCTTATTCGTTTCTCGGCTGCCGGCCGCCTCGGAAAAAGCCGGGCCACCGTGCAGTAACACTCCTGCCAGAGCGCTTTCAGGCGCTCCCAATGCCCACTCCTCTTCTGCCTGCACGCGGGAGTTGGGACTATCGTGCAGGCAAAGTAACAAACTGTTTCCCCCCTGCCAATGGAAAGGATGCAATCCGTGTCGTTCTGCAGGCAAAGAAAAGCCCGGCACATGGCCGGGCTTTTCTCACGGAACGCTCGCACAGAGCGTTCGGGCGGCGAAACTTACTCGACGGTGAAGGTCTTTTCCGCCAGCAGGCGGTCCCCCTGGAACACCATGAAGCGCCACTGGCCCTGCACCACTTCGTGATTCTCGGTGAACTGGTAGGCCATCACGTCGGTGGGCGCGCCCACTACCAGCTTCTGCACCACCTCGAACTTGTCGTGGCGCTGGCCGTCCGGGGTCACCACGCCGGGAGTGAAGTACAGCAGGGTCAGCGGGGTGTCACCTTCCTGCTTGCCGCTGAGCTGGTAACGCATGCCGAACTTGGTGCCCAGCTTGGCCGGCACGCGGGTGGTGGACTCGATCTCTTGCTCGCTGCGGGTGAGCACGCGCTCGCCCGGCTGGTAATCCTTGTAGTTGCTGACGAAGACGCCGTACTCGACCGGGCCGTTGACGCGCACGTCGGCGAACGCCGAGGAGGCAAAGGCGGAAGCCAGGGAGAGAGCCAGGACTGCTGGCAGGCGGGTAATGGACATGTCGCGCTCCTTGTTGGGGTCCGCGCGAGGCTATGACATCGCCGTGACAGCCTGATGACAGCTTGACGCCGCGCGGGTCGGCCGGACGCCAAGCGTCTATCATGCGTGGATCGGACCACTGGACACCATCATGAGCGACAGCCTGCTAGCCATCCGCCCCCGCGCCGAAGACGTCGAGGGCATGCCCATCCTGCGGCCCCTGCCCTCCGCGCAGCGCCGCAGCGTCGGCCCCTTCGTGTTCTTCGACCATATGCTCGAGAGCCGCTTCGAGCCCGAACACGGCATGGACATCCGCCAGCATCCGCACATCGGCCTGTCCACCCTCACCTACCTGTTCGAAGGCCAGGTGCAACACAAGGACAGCCTCGGTTCGGACCAGTTGGTGCTGCCCGGTGACGTCAGCTGGATGACCGCCGGGCGCGGCGTCGCCCACGTCGAGCGAACCCCGGACGCACTGCTGCACAGCGGTTCGCGCCTGCACGGCCTGCAGATCTGGCTGGCCCTGCCGCGCGAGCTGGAAGGCTGCGAGCCCAGCTACAGCCACCACGCGTCCGCCAGCCTGCCGGAAAGCGACAGCCTGGGCGTACGCATCCGCATGATCGCCGGCTCCGGCTTCTGCCTGGAGTCACCGGTGCCGGTACGCTCGAAGACGCTCTACGCCGACCTGCAACTCGGTGCCGGCGCAACCCTGGCGATCCCCGACGAACATCCCGAGCGCGCGCTATACCTGATCGAAGGCGAAGCACTGCTGGACGATGAGCCGCTACCGCTGCACGAACTGGTGGTGCTGCCCGAGGGCGAGACCTTCACCCTCTCCGCCTGCGGCGACTGCCACGCGGTGATCATCGGTGGCGACCCGCTGGACGGCCCGCGGCGGATGAACTGGAACTTCGTTGCCAGCGACCCGGCGCTGATCGACAGTGCGCGCGCCCGCTGGGCCGCCCGTGACTGGCCGACCGTGCCCGGCGAACAGGAACGCATCGAGCTGCCGCGCTGACCGCACAGAGAAATCGATCAGAAATCGCCGCTCCGCTGTCGAAACCGGCGAATGCAAGAGGACACGTGCAGCAACCTGCCGCAGCATCGCGTGCCCCGAACCCTTGCCGACGGCAAGCCCGCTACTTCTGGCCCAAGGAGTCCGTGATGGACCAGTCGACCGCCAACCGCCACACCAGCGCCCTCACCGTGCTGACCCTGCTGTTCTTCATGTGGGGCCTGATCACCTCGCTGAACGACATCCTCGTACCGCACCTCAAGGCCGTCTTCACCCTGTCGTACGTGGAGGCCTCGCTGGTCCAGTTCTGCTTCTTCGGCGCCTACTTCATCATGTCCTTCCCCGCCGGGCGGCTGGTGGAGACGGTCGGCTACAAGAGCGGGATCATCGTCGGCCTGGCCACCGCCGGCGTCGGCTGCCTGCTGTTCTACCCGGCGGCCGGCTCGCAGTCCTACCCGTTCTTCCTCGCTGCCCTGTTCATCCTCGCCTCCGGCATCACCCTGCTGCAGGTCGCAGCCAATCCCTACGTCAACGTGCTCGGCCCGGCGTCGACAGCAGCCAGCCGGCTGAACCTGACCCAGGCCTTCAACTCCCTGGGCACCACGGTCGGCCCGCTGGTGGGTTCGGTGACCATCCTCGCCATCGGCGCCGGCGCCGCCTCGCAGATCGGCAGTTCCGCCGCCAGCGAAGCGGACTCGGTGAAAACGCCCTACCTGGTGCTGGCCGGACTGCTGTTCGCCATCGCCGTGCTGATCGCCCTGTTCCGCCTGCCGAAGATCGACCACGGCGAGCCCACTGATGGCGTGGCCGGACGCCAGTCGATCTTCGCGCACCGCCACCTGGTCTTCGGGGTGATCGCGATCTTCTGCTACGTCGGCGCCGAGGTTTCCATCGGCAGCTACCTGGTCAGCCTGATGGGCCAGCCCGACATCGCCGGGTTACCCGCCGAGCGGGCCGGCAAGTACCTGTCGTTCTACTGGGGTGGCGCCATGGTCGGGCGCTTCATCGGCAGCGCGCTGATGCGCTCCATCGCGCCGAACCGCCTGCTGGCCTTCAACGCCGTGGCCATCGCGGTGCTGATCGCGGTGGCACTGACTGTAGGCGGGCACGTGGCGATGTGGGCGCTGATCCTGATCGGCCTGTTCAACTCGATCATGTTCCCGACCATCTTCTCCCTCGCCCTGGAAGGCCTGGGCAACCTCACCAGCAAAGGCTCGGGCCTGCTCTGCATGGCCATCGTCGGCGGCGCCGTGATGCCGCTGGTGCAGGCCTTCTTCGCCGACCGCATCGGCCTGCTGCCCTCCTTTGCCGTGCCGCTGGTGTGCTACCTGTACATCGTCTGGTTCGGCGCGCGCGGCTATCGGGCGGATGAGCGCGTGGCGCAACCCGCGCCGCGCTCGTCCTGAGTTCGACGCGCCCATGAAAAAGCCCGGCCGAAGCCGGGCTTTTTCATGCCAGTACCGCTCAGGCGCCGAAGCGCTCGTCCAGCAGGTCGTACATCGCGGCGAAGGCGCGGCGCGCCACCTTGGCGTCGTACTGCATCTTGCCGGGAATCTGCGCATGCGGGTCGGTGAAGGAATGCGCAGCACCGCCGTAGCTGGTCAGCGCCCAATCGACACCGGCATCGATCATTTCCTTGGCGAACGCGGTCAGTTGCTCACGTGGCACGAACGGATCGACTGCGCCGTCGAGTACCAGCACCGAACCCTTGATGTTCTTCGCGTCGGCCGGATTCGGCGTGTCCAGGGTGCCGTGGAAGGACACTGCGGCAGCCAGCGGAGCGCCATCGCGGGCCAGCTCCAGGGAGCAGCAGCCGCCGAAGCAGAAGCCGAAGGTGGCCAGCTTGGTGGTGTCCAGCGGGGCCTTGCCGGCCTGCTCCTGCAGCACCTTGAGCGAGGCCTGCATGCGCTTGCGCAGCAGCGCGCGGTCATTCTTCAGCGGGGTCATGGCGGCGAGGGCCTGGTCCGGGCCGTTGGGGCGTACGTCCTTGCCATAGAGGTCGGCCACCAGCACCACGTAGCCGCGCTCGGCGACCTTGCGGGCAATATCCAGGGCGCCCTGGCTGATGCCCATCCAGTTCGGCGCCATCAGCAGGCCGGCGCGCGGCGCGGTGGTGGACGCATCGAACACCAGTTGGCCTTCGAAAGCCTGGCCATCGACGCTGTAGGCGACGGGTTGCACGCTGATCTGACTCATTGGGGTAGTCCTCTGGTTAATGCCGGGGAAGCATACTCGGGGTTCGACAGGTGTTCCATTCAGGACGGGAGGCGCACCATCAGCAGATGCTGACCAGCACGTGCCGCTGTGTACTGGCGCAGACCTGATAGAAGTCGCGCAGTTCCCGGAAGGCGTCGCCCAGTTCAGCCTTGAGCTGCGCCGGATCGTCCGTCCAGATCTTCGGATAGAGTTTGGCCTTGCGGAACCTGGCGAAATCGACGGTGGCCAGCGTTTCATCGATCGACACAGCATCGAGCGCAGCGATGATGGCCGGTAGTTCATCGCGCCCTGTGCAGGCGATGAAGTCTTCGCAGTCGAAGACCTGCACGCCGACCACCGCCTCGCTCAGCGGGTTGCCTTCGATTGGCGAGCTGGCGGACACACCGCTTAGCAGGAAGTGCAAGCCATCCCACATCTTGTCCAGCCCAACCCGCGGGCAGCCCGCTTCTTCAAGTTCTTCCACCGCATCGAGCAGCTCTTCGGCAGGTGCTTCGCTGAGGCGCTTGAGCGTGGCGTCATCCACGCTCAGGTAGACGGCCTGGATTCCCATGATGATTCTTCCCGAGTGTGTTGAGGTCGTATGGCTTGTACGTGCGGAAGGCCGAGCATCACTGCTGCTTGAACTCTTCCAGCACATCGCGGGCATGTTCACGGATAAAGGCCCACCTCGAGTTCAGGCCCTCCCGGGCCGCCGCCACTTCGCTGGCGTCCAGGGTGCAGAAGCCACAGCCCGGCGCGAGCGCCTCAGCGACAGCGGGCTCGATATGCGGGTACTGCGCCAGCACCGCTTCGAGCGGGCGGTAGTCGAGCGGACGGTGCTTGCCACGGTCTCGGAAGGAGCGGTAGGGAGCAGTGAGTCCACGCGCTGCCACGTCGGCAGGCAACTCGCTCAGGTGCGCTGCAATCAGGTCCATGCGGTCGAGCCGTGCCAGTGCCGACGCGGCCCAGGCGCGCTCGCTTTCGTTACCCGCCGCATTGCCCATGGTGGTTTCCAGCGCGCTGATGACGTCGGGCGTCGAGTGGTTGATCTCGGCCAGCAGCCTGCACGCCTGCCATACGTCACCGGCACTGCGCCCGGCGACGACGTCGAGCAGCACCGGCACGGCGACCTCGCCCAGTGCGCGGACGAGCGCGTCGTACTCGCCGAGCAGCGGGCCAGCTGGAGCGGCGCGCACGGCGTGCGGCACCAGTTCGGCAACCTGCTCTGCCAACGGCAAGGCCGCGATGCGGGCCCGTTCGCGCTCAGCCTCGTCGTACATCGGGAAGTGTCGCAGCAGCTGCGCGCGGGTGAGACTGAGGGGGATCAGGTCGCCGGCTTCGTCCGTGGCCACAGCGATGAAGTGCTTGTCGACCAGGCCGTCCTTGAGCAACTGGGCGCGGGCGCGCTTGGCCGCTCGGGGAAAACAGTGCAGGAAGCGCTCATAGACCACTTCCCAGGCGCTGAAGCTGCCCTCGGCCGTGGCATGGGCGAATTCGGCGCACTGCGTCGCCCATTGATCCTGTGCTTCACCCGGCTCGAAACCGTGGTCCTCGGCGTACTGGCTCAGGTCCGGGCCGGACCAGCGCAGGTCCTCGCCGTCATCGCCATAGTCCGCTGCCATCCGGGCCAGGGCCTGCTCGGTGCCGACCGTCAGCATCGGCCAGTAGAGGACCGAGCCATCGCCATAGAACTCATGGAACATCGCGCCGTAGATGGCCTCATCCGGACAGGTTTCACGGATCCGCCGCACCGCGCTCACCACATGGTCCACGGCGGCGTCCTCAAGGGCTTTCCAATCGAACTTCTGCTGTGAGGGCATCCCTACTCTCCGCTATGGCTGAGCTGTCCTGACGGATCGTCGACCGCCAGCAGGGTACGAACCAACTCAGCCGCATAGTCCGCAGCGAAGCGGTAGCCGCCATCGCTGTGCACAATGCTGCCAGCGGCGAGCCGCGCTTCCCACCAGTCACTGAGGAAGCCGGGGGCATAGCCGCCGGTGCAGAAGCCGTAGGGATCGGCCACGTAGCGGGTGGTCAGCATCAGCGTGTAGCAGGGACGCCGGTAGTCGCTCTGCTCACTGGAGCAGTCGTGGAAGTCTTCGTACGACTCGGCGGTCTTGAGCTGGGAAAACAGCCAGAACATCGCGTCGTACATCCGATGAGAATCCGCGTCGGCATGCAGGGCGAAGAAGCCCTTGGCGCGCACGATTCGCTCGGCCAGGTGGCGGATGTGGCGTTCGCCATCGGGCAGTTCGGCTGCCGCTGCATCCAGGGCGCGGCGCAGGATGGGCGACAGCGTGCCACGCTGCACCGTGGCGAGGTCTGCCTCGAGGGTTTCGGCGTCGTCGTTGAACTCGTCCTCGCTGACCAGCCCGCGGATGAAGGTCGCGAAGTCCGGTGCGACTTCGGTGATCGCGTAGTCGGCCTCCTGGTCGACATGCACCACCCGTGGCTCGCCCTGCGGCCCGCACTGGCGGTAGTCGAGCATGATCATCTCGTGGCCGGCGCTGGGCGTGTTGGCGATACCGATCCCGATGTCGGGATAGCCCCACTCGGCGCGCATGAAAGCCGCCCCGAGATCACCACACAGCGAGTAGGTCGCCGTGCGTCCGATGGCATAGATGCCGGTAATCGCGATGTGGTCCTCAGCCCAGCACGTCGGCTCGCTCATCGGATAGCAGCAACGCTCGACACCGCCGCCATTGCGCAGGCGCGCCAGCTCCACATAGGCATCTGGCAACCGGTAGCCGCACTCCGCCTCGATCTGCGCAATCAGCTCGTCACTGGGCGCCGGCTCGGTGTAATGGCTGGCCGAATAGTCGCCTTCGTCCCAGAAGCCTTCAGGATCGAAGCCTTCGAAGGCGCCCGTGGTTCTCCCGACAGCGTGCGTCATTCCATTCTCCCTTGGGGCACGGAAGCCCTTGTCCGCGCCGAATCAGCTTGCCGAGCCGTCGATGGTTGGCATCGGCTTGTCCTTGCACTGGGATGATCACATGCCAGCCCAATGAAAAACGCCACGATTTCAGCACTGAAATCGTGGCGTTTGTTCCAGCCCTGACAGGGCTTAGGCGGAAAGCTCCACCAGCAGCTTGTTCAGGCGGCGCACGTAGGCGGCCGGGTCCTTCAGGCTGTCCCCCGCGGCCAGGGCGGCCTGGTCGAAGAGGATGTGGGTCAGCTCGCCGAAGCGGTCTTCGTCAGCTTCCGCGTCGAGTTTCTCGATCAGCGGGTGAGCCGGGTTGAACTCGAAGATCGGCTTGGCTTCCGGCACCTTCTGACCGCTGGCCTCGAGGATCTGGCGCATCTGCAGGCCCAGGTCCTGCTCGCCGATGGCGAGGATCGCCGGCGAGTCGGTCAGGCGATGGGACACGCGCACCTCGGCGACTTCATCGCCCAGCGCGGCTTTCAAGCGCTCGGCCAGGCCTTCCTTCGCCTTGGCGATCTCTTCCTGGGCCTTCTTGTCCTCGTCGGAGTCCAGGCTGCCCAGGTCCAGGTCGCCACGGGCGACGTCGACCAGTTGCTTGCCGTCGAATTCCGGCAGGTAGCTCATCAGCCACTCGTCGATGCGGTCGGTGAGCAGCAGCACTTCGATGCCTTTCTTGCGGAAGACTTCCAGGTGCGGGCTGTTCTTCACCTGGGCGAAGCTCTCGCCGGTGAGGTAGTAGATCTTGTCCTGGCCTTCCTTCAGGCGACCGATGTAGTCGGCCAGGGAGGCGCTCTGCTCGCCGCTCTCGTCGCTGGTCGAGGAGAAACGCAGCAGGCCGGCAATCTTGTCCTTGTTGGCGAAGTCCTCGGCCGGGCCTTCCTTCAGCACCTGGCCGAAGTTCTTCCAGAAGCCCTTGTAGGCCTCGGCGTCGTTGCTCGCCAGCTTCTCCAGCATGTCCAGGGAACGCTTGGTCAGCGCGGACTTCATCGAGTCGACGATGGGGCCGGACTGCAGGATCTCGCGGGAGACGTTGAGCGACAGGTCGTTGGAGTCCACCACACCCTTGATGAAGCGCAGGTACAGCGGCAGGAACTGGTCGGCCTGGTCCATGATGAACACGCGCTGCACGTACAGTTTCAGGCCACGCGGGGCCTCGCGGTGGTACAGGTCGAAGGGCGCACGGGCTGGGACGTAGAGCAGCGAGGTGTACTCGAGCTTGCCCTCGACCTTGTTGTGGCTCCAGGTCAGCGGGTTCTCGAAGTCATGGGCGATGTGCTTGTAGAACTCCTGGTATTCCTCGTCCTTCACCTCGGTGCGCGGACGGGTCCAGAGAGCGCTGGCACGGTTGACCACTTCCCACTCGGTTTCGGCCGGGGCGTCTTCGCCGGCCGCCTCTTTCGGCAGCTCGATGGGCAGCGCGATGTGGTCGGAGTACTTCTTGACGATGTTGCGCAGGCGCCAGCCGTCGGCGAACTCGTCCTCGCCGTCCTTCAGGTGCAGGACGATGCGGGTGCCGCGTTCGGCCTTGTCGATGCTCGCCACATCGAACTCGCCCTCGCCTTTGGACGACCAGTGCACACCTTCGCTGGCCGGTGCGCCGGCACGGCGGGTGAACACATCCACCTTGTCGGCGACGATGAAGGCGCTGTAGAAGCCCACGCCGAACTGACCGATCAGGTGCGAATCCTTCTTCTGGTCGCCCGACAGGTTCTTCAGGAAGTCGGCAGTGCCGGACTTGGCGATGGTGCCCAGGTGCGCGATGACTTCCTCGCGGTTCATGCCGATGCCGTTGTCTTCGAGGGTGACGGTCTTGGCGTCCTTGTCGAAGCTCACACGGATTTTCAGCTCGGCGCCGCCTTCAAGCAGCTCAGGTTTGGCCAGCGCCTCGAAACGCAGCTTGTCGGCGGCGTCGGAGGCGTTGGAAATCAGCTCGCGAAGGAAGATTTCCTTGTTCGAATACAGGGAATGAATCATCAGGTGAAGCAGTTGCTTCACTTCGGTCTGGAAGCCCAGTGTTTCTTTTTGAGTCTCCGCGCTCATTGTTTCTCGCTCCGAGGATGACAAATACCGCGTCGTGCGGCCGATGTCAGCGAGATGGGGGCTTCCCGAACCAATTCAAGGGCTTGGCGAAAATTCGCCGGCACATTCGCAGGAATGGCCGGCGAACGGTCAGCGGGTCGGCAGCTCGATGTCGGTGATTTCGCTGGGGCGAAGCGTGTAGCTGGCCTCTCCTGGGCCATCGATGACCCGCCGGATCACGATGCGGCCGTCGGCGTTCAAACCAACGAAGACACCTTCGGCGGTACGCCCGCGCTCGGTGGTCACACGCATGCTGCGGTTGATGTAGCGCTGCGGGTTGGCCTGCAGGCGCTCCAGCGACAGGCGGCCACTTTCCCGCGCCGGCTGCGCAGGAGCGCTGGCCTGCGCCGGCGCGGAAGCCGGAACCGGCATCGCCGCTGCAGGGGCCGCCTTGAGGCGCGGATAGCGGTCATCACGCACAGCCCAGCCGCGCGTCGGGTTTTTCTCCAGCGTCACCTGCAGGTCCTGCGGCTCGCCGCCGACCTCGATGCTCAACGGGACCTCCAGCGAGGCGCGCTGGGTATCCAGGGTCGGCACCCGGCTGATGACCACATCACGGCGGGCGAAGCGGCGCTGGAGGTAGTCCTGCAGCACGTAGCGCAGGGTGTCACGGGAGTCGAAGCGGGTGTCCACCTCGCCGTCGCGGTAGCGCAGGCGGTCGGTGAAGACCTCGATGGTGCCGGACAGCGTGGTCTGCATCTCGGCCGGCAACACCAGGTGGAATGCGCCCTCCATGCGGTTGGGAGCCTTCGGTGTCAGGGCCAGGTGAAGACTGTAGCCACGTTGCAGGCGCACGGCTTCGGGCAGGTCCTGCCCCGGTGCGAGCCAGCTGACTTCGATCTCCGGCAGGCGGCCCTTGTCGTCGGGCAGCACGTCGAGCCGGACCGGGCCGCTGACCGGCGCGGCCAGGCGCACCTGGACTTCCCGATGAGCGTAGAAGTCCTGCCCTTCGCGCAGGCTCAGGACCCCGTCGATGAACTCGGCCTGCTCGGGCACGAACGGCTTGCCGTTCAGTTCACCACGCAGGTCGATGGCCAGTTCGGGCTTCACGACCGCTTCGGGCTTGAGCCACTCGAAGCGAAGGATGGCCTCCAGGCGTGCGCTGTCCTGCGTTGCCAGCAGGGTCAGGCCGACCACCAGCGGGATGCAGCCCAGGGCACCCAGGGCCACGGCGCTACGGGCCTGGCGCCACTGCACCACGATGAACAGCAGCGCCAGCGGCGGCAGCAGGCAGGCGAGGCCCCAGAACAGGCTGCGCTCGAAGGCACGGGCGATCAGCCACACGTACCCGGCGAGGATCAGCAGCAGGCCAAGCAGGATCAGCAGCGTATCCATTCAGGCGCCGTCGACCTTGAAGTGCGCGCGGGCGGTGGCGATGGGCTCGGTACGGGTGGTCTGCCAGGCGGTGATGGCGACATTCGCCACGCGCCGGCCCTGGCGCCAGACCTGGCACTGGGCATAGGTATCGCGGAAATGCCCGGCGCGCAGGTAGTCGATGGAGAAGTCGATGATCTTGGGCATGTGCGGGATGCTCATGAACATCAGCAGGTGCAGCAACGCCGAGTGCTCCATGAAGCCGGCGATCACACCGCCATGCAGGGCCGGCAACGTGGGATTGCCAATGTTGTCGGGGTTCGCCGGCAGGTGGAAGATCGCATCGTCGCCCAGGCGCAGACAGCGAATGCCGAGCAGCTTGGCGTACGGAATCATCTCCAGCAGCGGGTCGTAGTTCTTGCTCTCGTGCGCCGCGCGCACCATGGCCTCGATATTCACGGTGCTCATCCCTGGCCTCCCTCGACGTCACGCTTCACGGCGCCGGCGGAAACCGCCTTGCCCATGCGCATGAAGGTGCCGACCACGTGGGCGATGGGCTCCGACGGGTCATCCTGGTAGGCATAACCGCGGGTGAAGATGATGTTCGGGGTGACCCGGTAGCACTCGGCGAATCCGTAGACGTCCTTGTGCGGTTGCGCCGGGTGCATGTAGTCGATGCGCAGGTCCAGGGTCGGGCAGATCTCGAACTGCGGCAGCACGCAGACAGTGGAGATGCCGCAGGTGGTGTCCATCAGCGTGGTGATCGCGCCACCGTGGATCACGCCGGTTTCCGGGTTGCCGACGATGGCTTCGCTGTAGGGAAGCCGCAGGGTCAGGCCGGATGCGTCCGCCGCGTGTGCGCTGATGCCCAGCAACTGGCAGTGGCGCAGCGCCGACAGGAAGCGTTGGGCGCGCTCCAGGAGTGGGTTTTCGGACATGGGAGGGGTCGACCGATTGACTGCACGGGGCCGCATCATACCCCGTGCGTTGTCACTCCTGCAGTGATGGATTACAGGGCCTGCGGATAAATCGTTGAACTAATTCACACAATGCCGGTTCAAAGCGCTAACACCAGGAAAGCCGCACATGGAGGCTCCGCATGAAAAAAACCCTTCCCTTCGCTCTGCTGATCGTTGCCGGTCTCGGCCTTGCCGCCTGCGACAAGAAAGAAGAGCCGAAAGCGCCGGCCGCACCCGCCGCGACCGAGCAGCCGGCCACTCCGGCGCCGACCACCCCGCCAGCACCTGAAGCCTCCCCGGCTACTCCGGCAGCCCCGGCCACTGCGCCGCAGGAGCCCGCCGGCAACGAGCAGAAGCAGCAGTAACAGCGCTTTTGCCGCACAGAACAAGGCCCGCATCGTGCGGGCCTTGTCGTTTCTGCGGTTTGCCGGTCAGCCGCTGGGCGGGATGTCGTTGTCCCGCGGTGCGTCGCCCTGGAGTGTCGGCGTGTAGACCATCACGTGGAGCACGCTGGAGTGGAACTCGCGCTGGTACAGCACGCCGACCACGCCTGCCGTCACCAGCATGAAGATCCACGGGTTGATGAACCAGGCCAGCATGGCCAGCGCGAAGTAATAGGTCCGCAGGCCCTGGTTGAACTGGTGTGCCGCCAGCGACACCACGCGCGCCGCGCGCTCGGCAAAGGACTTGCGCTCCAGCTCGCCAACGTTGCGCTCCCCCACCATGGGCGCCGAGCCGATCAGCACCGCCGCGAAGTTGTATTGGCGCATGCACCAGCTGAAGGTGAAGAAGGCGTAGACGAACACCACCGCCAGACACAGCAGCTTGAGCTCCGACAGCCCGCGGGTCGGCGCCGTGACGAACGGCAGGTCGGCCAGCACCGAGATCGTGCGCTCCGCCGAGCCCAGCAGGGTAAGGATGCCGGCGAGGATGATCAGGGTGCTGGAGGCGAAGAACGAGGCATTGCGCTCCAGGTTGCCGATCACGCTGGCGTCCGCCACGCGGTTGTCGCGCAGCAGCACGCGGCGCATCCAGTCCTGGCGGTAGAGGTGCAGCACGCTGGCCAGGCACGCGGTATCGCGGGCCTTGGTCTTGGCGTAGCGGGTGTAGCCGATCCAGCAGAAGAGGAACCAGAGGATGGCGAGCAGGTTCCAGAAATACTGGATGTCGAACAGGTCGACGACGTCGGTCATGGATTTCCTTGCGATTCGAGACGGGATGAAGTCAGTACGCAGCCGATAGACGCCAGTTCCTGCCCTCAAGACACGCATGGGCATGTCGCGAACGACATCGTATTCCGTGCATCCCCGCCCCCACATCAATGCCGCCATCGGCTCACCTGGTAAATCTTAATGACGAAACAACCAATATTGACGTTACTGTCATTTTTGATAGATTCCGCTCCACCCGGATCAGCGACATCCGGGCCCACTTTCTGGATCCGGATCTCCCAATGCATAACAACAATGAGTTCCTCCCCGAATCGGTCGATGTCCTGGTGATCGGCAATGGCCCGGTCGGCGCGACACTGGCCTCCCTGCTGGGCCGCTATGGCGTGGACTGCCTGGTGATCGACAAGGCCCACGACATCCTGCCCATGCCGCGCGCCATCGCCCTGGACAACGAAGCGCTGCGCATCCTCCAGCTCGCCGGGCTGGAGGAAGACGCGTTCGAGACCGTGGTCATCCCCCAGGTGAAGATGCACTGCCCCATCGTCGGCCAGTTCGGCCAGGCCAACACCAGCGGCCGCATCGACGGCCACCACAAGCTGGTGACCTTCTATCAGCCGGACCTGGAACGAGCCATGCGGCGGCAAGCACAGCACTATGCGAACCTGCGCTGCCTGGGAGGCCTGGAGTTGCAGGATTTCACCCAGGACGACTCCGGCGTCAGCGCCACCCTGCTCGATGAAGCAGGCCTGCCGCACCGGGTGCGCTGCCGCTATCTGGTCGGCGCGGACGGCGCCAGCTCGCGGGTGCGCGGATTGATCGGCCAGGAGTTCAACGGCCAGAGCTACTCGGAGGACTGGCTGATCGTCGATGCCGGAGCGCGCCAGGGCAAGGCCATCGACCACGTCGAGTTCCTCTGCGACCACCGCCGGCCGACACCGCACATGCCTGCTCCCGGCGGCCGCGAGCGTTGGGAGTTCATGCTCCGCCCCGGCGAAACCCGCGACGAGATGGAAGACCAGGAGCGCATCCGTGCCCTGCTGGCGCCCTGGATCGAACCGCAGCACCTGACGATCGAGCGCCAGGCGGTCTATCGCTTCCACGCACGTTGCTGCGAGCGCTTCCAGCAGGGCCGGGTGTTCCTCGTCGGCGACGCCGCGCACATCACCCCACCCTTCGTGGGCCAGGGGCTGGTAGCCGGCCTGCGCGACGTGGCCAACCTCGCCTGGAAACTCTCCTGGGTCCTGCAAGGGCGTGCCGCGCCGCGGATACTCGACAGCTACGACCAGGAGCGCCAACCCCACGCGCGCGCGATGATCGACCTGGCCAAGCTCATGGGCCGGCTGGTGATGCCCGGCAATGCCCTGGCCGCCACCCTGGTCCACGGACTGATGAAGACATTGCGGCTGATCCCGGCAGCACGCCGGCACTTCGAAGAGCTCGACATCAAGCCCAGGCACCGCTTCCGCCGGGGCCTGTTCGTACGCAGCC
>CBIGPF010000045.1:0-35022 GCA_966191535.1 uncultured Pseudomonas sp.
TCGGCGATGCGGTGTGGCACCACGGCGTATGCAGCTGGGTGGGCGCGGTCGCGGGACGGGCGGCGGTGCGTGCATCACCGATGGCGGTGTGGCGGCCTTCCACGGGGATTTCCAGGTTGCGCGCCAGGGTGTCGAAACGCAGGTCCAGGTGCAGGTCGGGGAAGCGTCGGCTCATCTTGCGGTGGTAGATCTCGGAGACTTCCACACGGGGGTTTTCCAGCCGCGCGTCGAGCTGCTCACGCAGGTGCCGGCGCAGTACGGCAACGTCGAAGGACAGGTAATAGCCCAGCAACGGCCGATCGCCGATGAACGCCTGCACCCGGCGCAGCGCCTCCACCAGCGGCAACTGGCCTTCAAGGTCGGCACGGCGCAGCTTGTGGATGCGGATCGACTCGCCATCCAGTGACGGTGGCGGCTCCACCAGCAGTTCCAGGCGTTCGCCGAGAATCAGCTTGCCGCGTCGGATCACCACAGCACCGATGCTGAGGATGTCGGCCTTGCGCGGATCGAGACTGGTGGTCTCCAGGTCCAGCGAGACCAGTTCCTCGGCTTCCGCCGGATCGTGCCGCCACCAGTAGAGACGGCGACGCCAGGCAGACCAGTGCGGATCGGGTGCAACAACGCAGGCGCTCATCGGGTCTCCAGGTGGAATTGGCGGGTCAGGCTCTGCTTGAACTTCTTCACCGTGTGCAGCCCGAAGCGCAGCAGGTCGCGCTCGTGGCGGCTCAGGCGGGACACATCGAGGCCCTGCTCGCGGCCGTCGCGCTGGCCGTCCAGTTGCTGGCGCAGGCGCAGTTGAAGGAACAGCTCGAAGGATTCGACCAGGTTGTCCGCCAGCGACTCATCCAGCACGCCAAGCGCTTTCAAGGCAGCGAGACGACCGAGGGTGCCGCGCTCCTCCAGTCCTTCGCGCACGGCCAGTACGCGGGCGCCGTGGACGATGGGGAAGATGCCGCCGCGCTTCACATCCAGGTGCGCATCGTGGGTCTTGAGCTGGCCGAGGAAGGTCAACGGCGTGTCGAACTGCAGGGCTGGCAGCGCAAGGTCGCTCATCCACCGACTGCTGTCGCCAGCCAGCTCGTACAGGCATTCACGCAGGCCATCGAACAGCCGCCGGTTGCCCGCTACCGGCCAGGCATCGGCGAGAATCGACAGGCGCATCAGCTGTTCGGGGCGCCCTTGCAGCGGCAGCTCGCGCAACTCGCGCTGCCATTCCGACAGCGGCTTGCACCAGTCCGGACGGCTGGCCATCACGCCGCCGGGGCACGGGGGATAACCGAACTCCAGCAGCGCAGCGGAGAAGCGCTGCATCAACAGCAGGCCCTGCTCCACCGGCAGGCCGTCGTCGAGGATCAGTGCGTTGTCCTGGTCGGTCTTGAGCAGTTGCTCCGCGCGCCCTTCGCTACCCATCACCAGCAGGCAGCAGCGACCGCGCAGTACGGGTGGCACCTGCAGTTCGAAGAGGCGCTCGAGCAATTGTTCGTTGAGCGCGCTGACCAGTTGCATGATGAAGCGCAGGCGGATGCCATTGCCCGCCAGGGTCGCGATCAGCGTGTGCAGGGTCTCCGCCGCGGCGCGCAGTTCGGCCTCGCTCTCGGCCCGGGCGATGCGCAGCGCCAGCACGTGGGAATGGGTGGAGAACAGGCTGAGCACCTGGGTCAGGTGCAGCAGGCCGACCACCCTGCCCTCCTCGCACACCGCCACGCGCTCGATGCGCTGGCGGGTCATGAGGATCATCGCGTCGAAAAGAAAGTCGCCCAGTTCGATGTGGCTCAACGGGCGGTGCGCCAAGGGGCCGATGGGCTGTGCCTCGCTGAAGCCATCGCGGAAGTGCGCGGTCATCAGGTCGGTGCGGGTGACGATGCCCAGCGCGCCGTCCTCGCGTACCAGCAGTGCGTCCGCGCCACGGCTCAGCTGCAGCCGTGCGGCATCGCCCAACAGCATCGAGGGCTCGACCTCGATGGCGGGCAGCAGGTGTTCGGGGGCAATTCGGGTGAGGATGAATTCGGCGAGATTCTGTCCGTCACGGCGTTCCAGCTGACGCTTGCTGGCCAGGTCCGCGCGGAAGAAGCGGGCGAACTGCGGGTTGTCCGTGCAGAGCTGGTGGAAGACCGCCGCAGGCAGTTCGTAGACGATGCTCTCTTCCACCGCCTGGTAACGGTGCTTGCTGCTGCCGGAGAACAGTCCGCGCACATCGAACAGGTCCTCGGCACCGTACTGGGCGAACAGCTTACCGTCCTGGCCGCGCTCCTCGATCACGCCCTTCATCAGGACGAACAGGCAAGGCACCGGCGCACCGGCCTCCAGCAACACCTCGTCGACCGTGTAGTACCCCACGCTCAGCGCATCGCGCAGTTGTTCGCGCTCCAGCGGGCGGAGCTGGTCGAAAGGTGGCGAGGCGAAGTTGAAATCGTCGGACATCCGTCATCCATCCCAGTCAAAAAAGCGGGGCCGGAGGTGTTTCCACCCCCGGCCCCGGCAGGTTAGCTCAGGCTATCAGTGGGCGGCTGCGCCACTGGCCCCCAGGCCGGTCTGCGAACGGATGAACTGCGGGAAGAAGCGCGCGCGCTCTTCGTCGGCAGCAGTCGACTTGTCGGTGATGGAGAAGAACCAGATACCGATGAAAGCGACGGCCATGGAGAACAGCGCCGGGTACTCGTACGGGTAGATGGCTTTCTCGTGGCCGAGGATCTGTACCCAGATGGTCGGGCCGAGGATCATCAGCGTCACCGCGGTGATCAGGCCGAGCCAGCCGCCGATCTTCGCGCCGCGGGTGGTCAGCTTCTTCCAGTACATGGAGAGCAGCAGCACCGGGAAGTTGCAGCTGGCGGCGATGGAGAAGGCCAGGCCGACCATGAAGGCGATGTTCTGCTTCTCGAACAGGATGCCGAGCACGATCGCGACCACGCCGAGGCAGACGGTGGTGATCTTCGAGACGCGCAGCTCATCCTTCTCGTTGGCCTTGCCGCCCTTCAGCACGCTGGCGTACAGGTCATGGGACACGGCCGAGGCACCGGCCAGGGTCAGGCCGGCAACCACCGCGAGGATGGTGGCGAAGGCCACGGCGGAGATGAAGCCCAGGAACAGGCTGCCGCCGACGGCGTCGGCCAGGTGCACGGCCGCCATGTTGTTGCCGCCCAGCAGGGCGCCGGTGGCGTCCTTGAAGTCAGGGTTGGTGCTGACCAGCAGGATTGCGCCGAAGCCGATGATGAAGGTCAGGATGTAGAAGTAGCCAATGAAGCCAGTGGCGAAGAACACCGACTTGCGGGCTTCCTTGGCGTCACTGACGGTGAAGAAGCGCATCAGGATGTGCGGCAGGCCAGCGGTGCCGAACATCAGCGCGAAGCCCAGGGAGAACGCGGAGATCGGGTCCTTGACCAGGCCGCCGGGGCTCATGATGGCCTCGCCTTTCGGGTGGACCTTGATGGCTTCGGAGAACAGGGTGCTGATGTCGAAGTTCACGTGCTTGAGCACCATGATCGCCATGAAGGTGGCGCCCGAGAGCAGCAGCACGGCCTTGATGATCTGTACCCAGGTGGTGGCGAGCATGCCGCCGAACAGCACATAGAGGACCATCAGGATGCCGACCAGCACGACCGCGACGTGGTAGTTCAGGCCGAACAGCAGCTCGATGAGCTTGCCAGCGCCAACCATCTGCGCGATCAGGTAGAAGGCCACGACCACCAGCGAACCGCAGGCGGACAGGGTGCGGATGTCCTTCTGCTTCAGGCGGTAGGACGCCACGTCGGCGAAGGTGTACTTGCCCAGGTTGCGCAGGCGCTCGGCGATCAGGAAGAGGATGATCGGCCAGCCGACGAGGAAGCCGATGGAGTAGATCAGGCCGTCGTAGCCGGAGGTGAACACCAGCGCGGAAATGCCGAGGAAGGACGCGGCGGACATGTAGTCGCCGGCGATCGCCAGGCCGTTCTGGAAGCCGGTGATGCTGCCGCCGGCGGTATAGAAGTCAGCAGCGGATTTGCTGCGTTTGGAGGCCCAGTAGGTGATGCACAGGGTCAGGCCAACGAAGGCGACGAACATGACGATGGCGGAGACGTTCAGCGGCTGGCGCTGTACCTCGCCGGTGAGGGCGTCAGCCCAGAGTGACGGTGCGAAAGCGGCCAGCGCGAGGGCCGCAGAAATTCGGCCTTTCATTGCTGGGCCTCCTTGAGGATTTCCTGGTTGAGGCGGTCGAATTCACCGTTCGCCCGACGCACGTAGATGCCGGTGAGCACGAAGGCCGAGAGGATCAGCCCGACGCCCATGGGGATGCCCCAGGTGACGGACGAATCGGCACTGATCTTCGCGCCGAGCAATTGCGGCTGGAAGGCGATGAGCAGGATGAAGACCACGTACAGGCCCAACATGATCAGGGAGAGCAGCCAGGCGAATCGCTCGCGCTTGGCCACCAGCTCTTTGAAGCGCGGATTGGTATCAATCCGCTGGTAGATGCTGTCGTTCATTTTGTTCTTGTCCTCACAGCGGGGATGACGCGGATGTCGTCGATCCCTAATTTATTTGAGCGCTGCAAGGGCTCCAGACGACTTTAGTCGTAGCGTTTTGAACGGTATTGCGAACAAGCCCGGAATAGACGCCTCGCCATAAAAAAATCCCCCGCGAACTGAGTCGTTCGCGGGGGATTTTTCTGTGTCGCGTGTGAAGTGGCTCTAACCGATTACAGCCATTCCTTCACGCGGTCCGGGTGCGCCTCGACCCATTTCTTGGCGGCGACTTCGGGCTTCTCGCCGTTCTGCACGGCGAGCATGACTTCGCCGATTTCCTGGCCGTCCTTCCACTGGAATTTCTTCAGGAAGGCCCAGACTTCCGGTGCCTTCTTCTCCAGCGCCGGGTTGGCGACGCTGTCCACGTGTTCCTCTTCGCCATAGACCTTTTTCGGGTCCTCGAGGAACTTCAGCTTCCACTTGGCGAACATCCAGTGCGGGATCCAGCCGGTGACGGCGATAGCCTTCTTGTCGTTCTCCGCGCGGGTCAGCTCGGCGATCATGCCGCTGCCGGAACTGGCCACCAGCTTGTAGTCCAGACCGTAGTCCTTGATCGCCTGGTCGGTCTTGAGCATCACGCCGGCACCGGCGTCGATGCCGACGATGCGGCCACCGAAGTCATCCTTCTGCGCCTGCAGGTCGGCAATGCTGTTGGCTTTCACGTACTCGGGAACGATCAGGCCGATCTTCGCGCCCGGGTAGTTCACGCCCAGGTTGACCACCTTGTCCTTCATCTTGTCGTAGTAGGCACCGTGGGTGACCGGCAGCCAGGCCGAGAGCATGGCGTCGAGCTTGCCGCGCGCCACACCCTGCCACATGATCCCGGCGGCGACCGGCATCAGCTTGACCTGGTAGCCAAGCTTCTCGCGCATGATCTCGGCGGCAACGTGCGTGGTCGCCACGCTGTCCGACCAGCCGTCCACGTAACCGATGGTGATTTCCGGCTTGGCCGCCGCACCGGCCAGCCCGGCAGCCGCCGACAGCACCAGCCCTGCGCCCAGGCCCAACAGGCGTCGCATCATTCGCATGGTTTTCTCCCCGTGATTTTATCGGCGCGTCCGGGCGAACCCGGCGCATTTCGCGGTCTTGGCCGCCCCATCATGATCGGCGCCCCCTGATGGCGAACTGCTCTGAGAGCGACGCCAAACGGTCCGATCCGCGACAGAACTCGTCCATCCACGACCGCGCCATTCCAACCACGACCGCGCTGCCGGCCTATCGCCTCCATACAGAGGCTCGATTACCCGGCGGGGTTCCCCCGCAGTAGTCTTTCAGCAACGGAGAATCATTCTCGACTGGAGGATCGCCACCATGCTCAAGACCGTCACCTTCACCCTGATGCACTTCATCATCGCCTTCAGCGTCGCCTACGCGTTGACCGGCAGCATCACTGTGGGCGGCCTGGTCGCGGTGGTCGAGCCGCTGTGCAACGCCGTTGGTTTCCACTTCCACGAGAAATTCTGGAAGCGCATCGAGGGCAATACCGCGAGCGAATCGGTGCCGGCGCACCCGTGGATTCATCGCCACGCATGAGTGCTCCGTGCGGGCACTGACGGCGGCCGGCGGCATTGCTAAGATGCGCGCCTCGCCACGGTTCGCGTGCCCACATGCCCAACTCCCCGCGCTTTCCGCTCCTCCCCTATTGCCTCGCCCTGCTGCTGGCCCTGCTCGCCCTTGTCGGGCTCTGGTACGGCCTGGGTAAACCGGTGATCCTGCCGGACGCCGCGACGCCTACGCACAAGCTGCAATGCGCGTCCTACAGTCCATTCGCCAAGGACCAGTCGCCCTTCGACCAGCCCTTCGTCCTGCGGCCGGAGCAGATGGACGCCGACCTGGCACTGCTGGCAACACGCTTCGCTTGCGTGCGCACCTACTCCATGACCGGCCTGGAAGGCATTCCCGCGCTGGCCCGCAAGCACGGGCTGAAGTTGATGCTCGGTGCCTGGGTCAACGGCAACCCGGTGGACACCGAGCGTGAGATCGAGGCGCTGATCAAGGCCGCGAACCAGTATCCGGACGTGGTGCAGGCGGTGATCGTCGGCAACGAAACCCTGCTGCGCAAGGAAGTCACCGGACGCTACCTGGCCGGACTTATCCACAAGGTGAAAGCCCAGGTGCACCAGCCGGTGACCTACGCCGATGTCTGGGAGTTCTGGCACCAGCACCCGGAAATCGCTCCGGCGGTGGACTTCGTTACCATCCACCTGCTGCCGTACTGGGAAGACAACCCCAGCGGCATCGACGACGCCCTCGCCCACGTGGCGAAGATCCGCGAGGATTTCGGCCGCGAGTTCGCGCCCAAGGACATCCTGATCGGCGAGACCGGCTGGCCCAGCGAAGGCCGCCAGCGCGAGAC
This sequence comes from uncultured Pseudomonas sp., assembly GCA_966191535.1. GTDB lineage: Bacteria > Pseudomonadota > Gammaproteobacteria > Pseudomonadales > Pseudomonadaceae > Pseudomonas. Next base: position 6,856 of record CBIGPF010000045.1, read on the forward strand.
CGCCCTGCCCAGTCGCGTGAACGAGGCCCGCTTCATCCGGGGTTTCGTGCACATGGCCGAGGAGAAAGGCTGGCACTACAACCTGATCGAGGCCTTCGACCAGCCCTGGAAGCGCCAGAGCGAAGGCGCGGTGGGCGGCTACTGGGGCCTGTTCAGCGCCGACCGCGAGGAAAAAGGCGTGCTCGCCGGCCCGGTCAGCAACCTTCCCGGCTGGCCGCTGTGGCTGGGACTTTGCGGTGTCGTCCTGCTCGGTGGGCTGCTGGCCGGCGGGCGTCCCGCCTCTCCCCGCCACGCCTTCCTCCTGCCCCTGGCCGGTGCGCTGGGCGCCGGCTGTATCGGCCTGTGGCTGGAGCTGTCGGTGATCACCAGCCGCTTCTGGGGCGAATGGCTCTGGGCGGCGGCGCTGGTCGGCCTCAACCTGCTGGTGCTGCTGCATGCCTGCCTGGCCCTGTCGGCCCGCACGGGCTGGCGATCGAAGGCTTATGAGTGGCTGCAAGGCCGCGCCGGCCTGTGGCTGGCAATCGCCGGTTTCGCCGGCGCAGTGCTGATGCTCGGAATGGTCTTCGATGCGCGCTATCGCAGCTTCCCCAGCGCGGCGCTGCTGTTCCCGGCGCTTGTCTACCTGTGCCGACCGGTCGCGGCACCACGGCGTGAAGCGCTGCTGCTGGCGCTGGTCATCGCGGTCGGAATGCCCGCGCAGCTGGCCCTGGAAGGCTTGAGCAATCTGCAGGCACTGGGCTGGGCGGCAGTGAGCCTGCTGCTGCTCGGCGCTCTGCTGCGCGGTGTGCGCCTGACGGCTAGTCCGCGCAGTTCAGCGCACCCTGCAGATAATCCCGCCGTCCCTGGTTGAGCCGCAGCAAGCAGCGATAGAAGACCTGCTGCGCACCTTACGCGGCGGCGCCGGAATAGCCCACCTCGAAATCGCACTGGCGCTCGCTGAATGTCGCGCTGCGCCGGGTCACGACGTCGCCCGGACCAGGCGCAACCCGGCCAGCACCACCGCGAACACGGCGAGACCGGCGTTGTACAACACCAGCGCCGGCAGCGTGACCAGCATCGCCAGCACTGCCAGCCACCAGCCCGCCTGGCGCGGGACGAAGAACGCCAGCAGCGAAAGCCCCAGCGCCAGCTTGCCGAACACGCCGAAGTGGATCGCCCAACCGAGCTGCGCACGCACGCCACACTCCCAGCGCGTGGCCTCGTCGGCGCAGAGGCCGACCCAGCGGCTGTCCTCCATCAGCCCGAAACGCACGCCATAGCTGGCGGCCAGCCAGAGCGCCAGGGCGAGCAGCAGCAGGATCACGGGCAAACGACGGGACATGGCGCCACTACTCCGGGCAGGCGGGGAAATCGGCGCCCAGCATAACCAGCGCGGGAGCCGATGCAAGAGGGGGCGATTCCGGCCTAGAATTCGCCCAACCACGGAGCCTTCGATGAAGCGATCGACCCTGTTCCTGCTGGCCTGCCTGGCGACCAGCTTCTGGTGGCTGTGGCCGACCGAACGCCCCCACGCACCGCCGCCGCAGAGCCAGGCCCTGCCCGATGGCGGCTTCCGCGTCGAGCGCTACTCCATCTATCCGCTGCAGGACTTCAGCATCGAGGCGCGGGTGCTCAGCCGCGAGGATTACCGCCTGGGCCGTGAAGCCGAGCTCTCTCCCACCGACCTGGCCCTCGGCTGGGGCCCGATGGACGATCCGCGTGTGCTGGCCGATATCCGCATCAGCCAGGGCAACCGCTGGTTCTACTGGCATGCCGACAAGCTGCCGATCCCCCGTCGCGAGCTGGAAACCCACGCCGCCAACATGCACATGATCCCGGCGAACGACAGCGTGGCGCGCACACTGGCCGGGGTCAGCGCCGGCGAGCACATCCGCCTGTCCGGCAAGCTGGTGCGCGTGGACGGCGACGACGGCTGGCGCTGGGTCAGCTCGCTGACCCGCGAAGACACCGGAGCAGGCGCCTGTGAACTGGTCTGGGTCGAGAGCCTGGAGCGCTACTGACGTACCAGTTGCCAGCAACGCGAAGGGCCGGGCATGCTCGACGGATTTCGCTCCACAAGGAATTGCCCATGCCTCGCGTCACCCTGCGCCCCGCCATCCCTGACGACATCCCGCTGATCCTCGACCTGATCCGTGAACTGGCCGACTACGAAAAGCTCGTCCACGAAGTGAAGGCCGACGCCCAGCGCATGCACGACCACCTGTTCGGTCCGCGTCCGTACGCCGAAGTGCTGATCGGCGAGGTGGACGGCACTCCCCAGGGGTTCGCGCTGTTCTTCCACAACTACTCGACCTGGCTGAGCCAGCCCGGCATCTACCTCGAAGACCTCTACGTGCGCCCGGCCGCCCGCGGTGCCGGCCTGGGCAAGGCGCTGCTCACGGAGCTCGCGCGGCTGGCCGTGGAACGGGACTGTGGACGACTGGAATGGTCGGTGCTGGACTGGAACGAGCCTGCGATAGGCTTCTACCGCAGCCTGGGCGCGCGCCCACAGGACGAGTGGACCGTCTATCGTCTCACCGGTGACGCCTTGCGTGACCTGGCGCGCAAGGGCTGAAACAAGCATCGCACTTGTAGGAAATGTGCTGGTCTTAATGCGCGGTCACCTTAAAAGGAGCGGTTACCGTTCTGCCACAGCCATGCGGCTCGCCCCAGAACAGCAACGGCTCCTCGCTGGCCTTCCTCTGACAGGACTCCGAACCATGACATTTCTTCGCCGCGTGGCCGCCCTGATCGGCAGCCTCGCACTGGGGCTCGCCGGGCCCGCTTTCGCCCGCGATGTAGATCAGGCCAGCTACGGCTACCCGCTGGTAAATCCATTCGAGGCGACCATCGCCACCACCCCACCGGAGTTGCGCCCGCAACTGCCCTCGGACGACGACATCCGCCAGTCCGACTACGCGCTCAAGCTACGCCCGGAGCGCGAATACGAACTGCCGAGCAACTTCTGGCCGGTGAAGAAGCTGCACTACCGCCTGGCCTGGCAACGGCACGCGGCGCCGCTGGTCTTCATCATCGCCGGCACCGGCGCCAACTACTCCAGCAGCACCCCGGAGTACCTCAAACGCCTGTTCTACAACGCCGGCTACCACGTGGTGCAGCTGTCCTCGCCGACCAGCTGGGACTTCATGGTCGGCGCCTCCCATATCGCCACCCCCGGCTACACGCCTGACGACGCCGATGACCTGTACCGCGTGATGCAGGCCGTGCGCGCGCAGCATCCAGACCTGCCCGTCACCGACTATTACCTGACCGGCTACAGCCTCGGCGCGTTGCACGCCGCTTTCGTCAGCAAGCTCGATGAAACCCGCCGCAGCTTCAACTTCAAGCGCGTGCTGCTGCTCAACCCACCGGTGAACCTCTACACCTCGGTGAGCAACCTCGACAAGCTGGTGCAGACCCAGGTCAAGGGCATCAACGACACCAACACTTTCTACCAGGTGGTGCTGGCCAAGCTGACCCGCTACTTCGAGCAGAAAGGCTACGTCGACCTCAACGACGCCTTCCTCTTCGACCTGCAGCAATCCAAGCAGCACCTCTCCAACGAGGAGATGGCCATGCTGATCGGCGCGGTGTTCCGCTTCTCCTCCGCCGACATCGCCTTCACCTCGGACCTGATCAACCGCCGTGGCCTGATCACCCCGCCCAAGTACCCGATCACCGAAGGCACCAGCCTGACGCCCTTCTTCAAGCGCGCCATGCAGTGCGATTTCGAGTGCTACATGACCGAGCAGTTGATGCCGCTGTGGCGCGCCAAGTACGACGGCGGCAGCCTGCCGCAGCTCATCGACCAGGTGAGCCTGTACGGTGTCCAGGACTACCTGAAGGAGAGCCCGAAGATCGCTGTCATGCACAACGCCGACGACGTCATCCTCGGCCCGGGCGACATCGGCTTCCTGCGCCGCACCTTCGGCGACCGCCTGACGCTCTACCCGCGTGGCGGCCACTGCGGCAACCTCAACTACCGCGTGAACGCCCAGGACATGCTGGACTTCTTCAAGGGACAGAATGCCTCGTCCACAGGCATCGCAACCGCGCAGACAGGGAACTGACTCCATGCCACTTCGCCATTCCTGGACTCTCGCCCTGCTGCTCGCCTGCGGCCTCGCCCAGGCCGAGGAGCCGCGCCCGGTACACACGCCGACCTCCACTGCCTTCGACATGGCGCCGGACGAAGACGGCTTCAAGCACCCGCTGGATGCGCTGAAATTCAACCCCGGCCTCGACCAGCGTGAGTTCGAGCGCGCCACCTTCGACGCCCTCAACGTCTACGACCCCTGGGAGTCGTGGAACCGCCGCGTCTACCACTTCAACTACCGCTTCGACGAGTGGGTGTTCCTGCCCGTGGTGAACGGCTACGAGTACGTCACCCCGCGCTTCGTGCGCACTGGCGTGAGCAACTTCTTCGGCAACCTGGGGGAGGTCACGACCCTGCTCAACAGCGTCGGCCAGCTCAAGGTCGAGCGCGCGGCGAACAGCACCGCGCGGCTGCTGTTCAACACCATTCTCGGCGTCGGTGGCCTGTGGGACCCGGCGACCGCCATGGGCTTGCCGAAGGTCAGCGAGGACTTCGGCCAGACCCTGGGCTACTGGGGCGTACCGGAAGGCCCCTACCTGATGCTGCCGATCCTCGGCCCGTCCAACCTGCGCGACACCGGCGGACTGGTCACCGACTTCGTCGCCGCCCGCGAAGTGAACTACCTGGACTACTCGGACCTGAGCAGCGACTACTGGGAGCTGCCGGTCCTGGAAATCATCGACAAGCGCTACAGCAACAGCTTCCGCTACGGGCAGATGAACACGCCCTTCGAGTACGAAAAACTGCGCTATTTCTACACCGAAGCCCGGCGCCTGCAGATCCAGGAGTGACTCGGAACCGCCGCCTTCGGGTGGCGGTTTTTCCTTCATGAACCAATCGATTTCATCGATATCTAGACTGAAAAACTCGCAACCATTTATCCATCATTTGGGACTAGGATGATCTCCATTCACAGATCAAGGAGGTCCCCATGACCCGTCTACGTACCGTGATCGACCAGCACATCGGCCACCCGGCCTCCGACGGCGCCGGCGTGCGCCTGACTCGCGTGATCGGCGGCCCCGGCATCGAACGCTTCGATCCATTCCTGATGCTCGACCAGTTCGACACGCAGAATCCCGATGACTACATCGCCGGCTTCCCGGCGCACCCGCACCGCGGCTTCGAGACCGTGACCTACATGCTCGAAGGGCGCATGCGCCACGAGGACCACCTGGGCAATACCGGCCTGCTCAAGCCCGGCGGCGTGCAGTGGATGACCGCGGCCCACGGCATCATTCACAGCGAGATGCCCGAGCAGGTGGAGGGCGCCATGCGCGGCTTCCAGCTGTGGCTGAACCTGCCGGCGAAGGACAAGCTGTCCCCGGCCGGCTACCGCGACATCGAACCGGAAGACGTGCCCCGCGTGACGACCAGCCAAGGCGTGGGCGTGACGGTGATCGCCGGCCGCTTCGATGACGGCGAGACTGCCATCGACGGCGCCATGCAGCGCCCCGGCACCGAGCCGCACTACTACGACCTGGTGCTGCCGGCAGGCGCCTCCGTGGCGCCACGTATTCCGGCGGGCCATCGGGTGATGCTGTACGTCTACGAAGGTTCGCTGCAGGTGCCGGGCGAGCGCGACGACGAAACCGTCGCCACCAACCGCCTGGTGCGCCTGGGCCAGGGCGACGAGATCCAGCTCTCCAGCGACAAGGGGGCACGCGTCCTGCTGCTGGCCGGCAAGCCGCTCGATGAGCCGATCGTGCAGTACGGCCCGTTCGTGATGAACAGCCGCGAGGAAATCGAGCAGGCCCTGCGCGACTACCGCGACGGCGTCTTCGCCGTCTGAGTCGCCGCCAGCTCCCTGCAGGAGAGCGCCATGCCCGCGATCAGCGGACAAGGTCCACTGTTACAGGCGCCTGCGGTTTACAGCGACCAGTCCTGCATCCCCAGAAAGCGCGCGATTTCCGCGCGCTTTTCCATGGCATCGCGATAACCCAGCTCGATCAGCGCATTGCAGTAGCCGGGCTCGAACAGCAGATAGCTGAGCACCCCCGCTCCGCTCGCCTTGGTCGCCCCCGGCCCCCGCAGGAACAGGCGCAGCGCCTTCGGCAGTTCGTGGCGGTACTGCGCGGCTATCTCGTCCAGCGGCCTGCTCGGCGAAATCAGCAGCACGTCCACCGGCGCCAGCCCCAGCGTCGCCCGGCGCGCCTCTTCGGGCACCAGGGAGCTGAGGAAGTTGATGCGGTGCAGCAGTTCGATGTCGCCTTCCAGACTGTCGATGAAGGTGCTGTTCAACAGATGGATACCCACCTGCGCCAGGCTCGGCGGCTGGCCCGTGCGGTAGTTGGCCACCTGCTCGTTGGCACTGCCCAGCGTCGGGTTGCCGCTGACGCCGATCACCAGCACACGGTTGGCGCCCAGGTGCAGCGCCGGGCTAATCGGCGCCTGCTGACGCACCGCGCCGTCGCCGAAGAACTCGCGGAGAATCTTCACCGGACGGAACAGCAGCGGAATGGCCGAACTGGCCAGCAGGTGCTCGATCTGCAAACGCGTCGGCACGCCGATGCGTCGGTGGCGCAGCCAGGGATCGATGGTGGCGCGCCCCTGGTAGAACGTCACCGCCTGGCCGGACTCGTAACCGAAGGCGGTCACGGCGACCGCACGCAGGTTGCGGCGACGCACGGCGGCGGCAATGCCGGACAAGTCCAGTTCACGTTCGAGGAGATAGCGCAGCGGTGTACTGTCCAGCAGCGCTACCGGCTCGCGCTTGCCCAGCCCGAGCAGGCTGTGGCCGAGGAACTTGAAGGCCTGGCTGAACACGCCGGGCCAGTCGGCGCGGTATACCTGGCCAGTGCGGAAGCCCTTCCAGACCTTGGTCAGCCGCTCCACCGCACCGCTGAAGGACAACGCACCACAGGCCAGCCCGACGGCGTTGATGGCGCCGGCAGAGGTGCCGACGATGACCGGAAAGGGGTTCTCGGCGCCCTCGGGCAGCAATTCGGCAATGGCGGCCAGCACGCCGACCTGGTAGGCCGCCCGTGCACCACCACCGGAAAGGATCAGGCCGGTGACAGAGGATGTTTGGGGTGGAGTGGCGGAGTCGGTCACGGCAGAAATCCTTGTCGCGTCGTTCCCAGAGTAGTCCGCGCCGACCTACTTCTTCTTGTCGTAGAGCTTCGGCTCGCCCTCGGGGCGGCTCTTGAAGCGGCGGTGCGCCCAGAGGTACTGCTCGGGCTGGCGACGAATCTCGCTTTCCACCCACTGGTTGATGCGCAGGCAGTCGGCCTCTTCGCTCTCGCCGGGGAAGTCTTCCAGCGGCGGATGGATGGTCAGGCGGTAGCCGGAGCCGTCGGCCAGGCGCGACTGGGTGAATGGCAGCACCAGCGCACGGCCCAGGCGGGCGAACTTGGTGGTGGCGGTGACCGTGGCGGCCTGGATGCCGAACAGCGGCACGAACAGGCTCTGCTTGATGCCGTAGTCCTGGTCCGGCGCATACCAGATGGCGCGGCCGGCGCGCAGCACCTTGAGCATGGCGCGCACGTCCTCGCGCTCGATGGCGGTGGCGTCGGCATTGTGGCGCTCGCGGCCGGTACGCTGGACGAAGTCGAACACCGGGTTGTCGTGCTCACGGTACATGCCGTCGATGGTCTGCACCTGGCCGAGCAGCGCCGCCCCGATCTCCAGGGTGGTGAAGTGCATGGCCATGAGGATCACGCCCTTGCCTTCGGCCTCGGCCTGCTTCAGGTGCTCGATGCCTTCGATATGGGCCAGCCTGGCCAGTCGCGCCTTCGGCCACCACCAGCTCATGGCCATCTCGAAGAAGGCGATGCCGGTGGAGGCAAAGTTTTCCTTGAGCAGGCGCTTGCGCTCGGCGGCGGAGAGTTCCGGGAAGCACAGTTCCAGGTTGCGCGCGGCAATCGCCCGGCGGCTGCCGACCACGCGGTACATCAGCGCACCCAGCGCACGGCCCAGGCCCAGCAGCGCCGGGTACGGCAGTTGCACCACCAGCCAGAGCACGCCGAGGCCGAGCCAGAGCGGCCAGTGGCGGGGATGGAGGAACTCACGGCGAAAGGTGGGGCGGTCCATGGAACTTTCCGGTCACGATCAAAGCCCGACATTCTACCCTGCCGATACGTCCTGTGCCTCCCGGGCGGCCTAGCAATCGGCCACGCTTGCGGCTGCCGGGGCGGTCCGCTATAAGTCCAACCATTTTGATGATGCAGTCCGACCATGAGCCAAGCTGACCTTCTCGACCACGATCCCGTATTCCAGCTCAAGGGCAGCATGCTGGCCGTCACCGTCCTGGAACTGGCCCACAATGACCTGCCGCGCCTGGACCGCCAGCTCGCCGACAAGGTCGCCCAGGCGCCCAACTTCTTCCGCGACACCCCACTGGTGCTGGCGCTGGACAAGCTGCCTGACGGCGAAGGCCAACTCGACCTGCAAGGCGTACTGGACATCTGCCGCCGCCACGGCCTGCGCACCCTGGCCATTCGCGCCAGCCGCGAGGAAGACATCCGCCTGGCCACCATGTTCGACATCCCGGTCCTGCCGCCGTCCGGTTCCTCCCGCGAACGCGCGGTCGAGCCCAAGGACGCCGTCCCGCAGGTGACCGGCGCCGCGCCCGTGCGTCGCCCGCGTGGCGAGAAGCTCTCCGAGAAGGTGGTCGAGCAGGCCGCCGGCGCTGGCGTGCAAGCCGAGAAAGCGGCAGAGAAGCCGGCCGAGCAGCCCACCGAGGCCAACGCCGAGAAACCGACCGACGTGGCGGCTGGGGCAACCCCCGAAACGCCGGAAGCGGCCAAGGAAGCCGAAGCCGCCGCCGAGAAACCGGCCGAGCCGCCGGCGCCAGTGGTTCGCCCGACCAAGCTGGTGACGACCCCGGTACGCGGTGGCGTGCAGATTTATGCCGCCGGCGGTGACTTGATCGTGCTCGCCCCCGTCAGCCCGGGTGCGGAACTTCTCGCCGACGGTAATATCCATGTTTACGGTCCGATGCGCGGACGCGCCCTGGCCGGCGTCAAGGGCGATACCAGCGCACGTATTTTCTGTCAGCAGCTGGCCGCCGAACTGGTGTCCATCGCTGGTAATTACAAGGTCGCCGAAGACCTTCGACGCAGTCCGCAATGGGGGCAGGCGGTGCACGTCAGCCTGTCGGGTGACGTGTTGAACATCACCCGCCTTTAACGGATACTGCCGCGAATTTCAGGGACCAGAATTCTTCGTTTTTTCTTTGGGGTGAATCACCTTGGCCAAGATCCTCGTAGTCACTTCCGGTAAGGGTGGCGTCGGTAAAACCACCACCAGCGCAGCCATCGGCACCGGCCTGGCCCTGCGCGGCCACAAGACCGTCATCGTCGACTTCGACGTAGGCCTGCGTAACCTCGACCTGATCATGGGCTGCGAACGCCGCGTGGTTTACGACTTCGTCAACGTCATCAATGGCGAAGCGACCCTGACCCAGGCCCTGATCAAGGACAAGCGCCTCGAGAACCTGTTCGTGCTGGCCGCCAGCCAGACCCGCGACAAGGATGCGCTTACCCAGGAAGGCGTCGGCAAGGTCATCGAAGAACTCAAGCAGTCCTTCGACTACGTGATCTGCGACTCCCCGGCCGGCATCGAGAAAGGTGCCCACCTGGCCATGTACTACGCCGATGAGGCGATCGTCGTGACCAACCCGGAAGTTTCCTCGGTCCGTGACTCTGACCGCATGCTGGGCCTGCTGGCCAGCAAATCCGCCCGCGCCGAGAAAGGCGAGGACGCGATCAAGGAACACCTGCTGCTGACCCGCTACAACCCCGAGCGCGTCACCAAGGGCGAAATGCTCGGCGTCGAAGACGTCGAGGAAATCCTGGCCATCCGTCTGCTCGGCGTGATCCCGGAATCCCAGGCGGTGCTCAAGGCATCCAACCAGGGCGTACCGGTCATCCTCGACGAAGAAAGCGATGCCGGCCAGGCGTACAGCGACGCCGTCGAGCGACTGCTGGGCAAAGAAATGCCCCACCGTTTCCTCGACGTGCAGAAGAAAGGATTCCTGCAACGACTGTTCGGAGGACGTGAATGAGCCTTTTAGATTTCTTCCGCAGCCGGAAGTCGCAAAACAGCGCATCCATCGCGAAAGAAAGACTCCAGATCATCGTCGCCCATGAGCGCGGCAACCGTTCGCAACCGGACTACCTCCCGCAGCTGCAGAAAGACCTGCTGGAAGTGATCCGCAAATACGTGCCCATCGACCAGGAACAAGTCCAGGTCGAGCTGGCCAACCAGGGCAGCTGTTCGATCCTGGAACTCAACATCACCCTGCCGGAGCGTTGATCCGGCCCGGGTGAACCTGCGGCGGCCTCGGCCGCCGCAGTCGTTTCTGTCTCACTTAATTCGCGTACGAGCTTCCATGCCGCTTTCCCAGATCGAATTCGTCCATGAGGACGCCGCCCTGCTGGTGGTGAACAAGCCCACTCTGCTGCTCTCCGTGCCCGGTCGCGCGGACGACAACAAGGACTGCCTGATCACCCGCCTGCAGGAGAACGGCTACCCGGAGGCGCGCATCGTCCACCGCCTGGACTGGGAAACCTCCGGCCTGATCGTGTTGGCCCGCGACGCCGACAGCCACCGCGAGCTATCCCGCCAGTTCCACGACCGCGAGACCGAGAAGGCCTACACCGCACTGTGCTGGGGCGAACCAGAGCTGGACAGCGGCCGCATCGAGGCACCGCTGCGCTACGACCCGCCGACCAAGCCGCGCCACGTGGTGGACTTCGAGCAGGGCCGGCACGCGCTGACCTTCTGGCGCGTAATGGAACGCCACGGCAACTGGAGCCGCGTCGAACTGACCCCGATCACCGGCCGCTCGCACCAGCTTCGCGTGCACATGCTGAGCATCGGCCATCCGCTGCTGGGCGACCGCCTGTACGCCGAAGGCGAGGCCCTGGCCCTGCGCGATCGCCTGTGCCTGCATGCCAGCATGCTGGCACTGACCCACCCGCAGACCGGCGAGCGCCTGCGCTTCGAGTCACCTGCGCCGTTCTGACCGCGCACGTTCCTGCAGGAGCGGGCCACGCCCGTTATCGCGCCCATGGGGCGCTCCTGCAGTGGAGCTACCCTGGCCGCAGATTCCCGCATTTACGTTAAACTTCCGGCCATTCGCTGTCCGGAGTTACCCATGCGTGCAGAACTCAACCAAGGCCTGATCGATTTCCTCGCGGCCTCCCCCACCCCCTTCCACGCCACCCAGGCCCTCGCCCTTCGTCTCGAAGAAGCCGGCTACCAGCGCCTGGACGAGCGCGACGCCTGGCGCACCGAAGGCGGTGGACGCTATTACGTCACCCGTAACGACTCCTCGCTGATCGCCTTCAAGCTCGGCACCGCGCCGCTGCTGGAGAACGGCCTGCGCCTGGTCGGCGCGCACACCGACAGCCCCTGCCTGCGCGTCAAGCCGAACCCCGAGCTGGTACGCAACGGGTACTGGCAGCTGGGCGTCGAAGTCTACGGCGGCGCGCTGTTCGCCCCCTGGTTCGACCGCGACCTGTCCCTGGCCGGGCGCGTCACCTTCCGCCTGGCCGGCAAGGTCGAGAGCAAGCTGATCGACTTCAAGGCGCCCATCGCGGTGATCCCGAACCTGGCGATCCACCTCAACCGCGAAGCCAACCTCGGCTGGTCGATCAACGCGCAGACCGAACTGCCGCCGATCCTCGCCCAGGTCGCCGCCGGCGAGACCCGTGACTTCCGCGACCTGCTCGGCGAACAGCTGCAGTTGGAGCACGGCATCACCGCCGACGCCATCCTCGACTACGAACTGAGCTTCTACGACACCCAGCGCGCCGCCGTGATCGGCCTGGACCAGGCCTTCATCGCCGGCGCCCGCCTGGACAACCTGCTGTCCTGCTTCGCCGGCCTGCAGGCCCTGCTGGGCAGCAGCGACGAGCAGAGCGGTGTTCTGGTCTGCACCGACCACGAGGAAGTGGGCTCCTGCTCCGCCTGTGGCGCCGACGGCCCGTTCCTGGAGCAGGTGCTGCACCGCCTGCTGCCCGAGGGCGACGCCTTCACCCGCACCGTGCAGCGCTCGCTGCTGGTCTCCGCCGACAACGCCCACGGCGTGCACCCGAACTACGCCGACAAGCACGACGGCAACCACGGCCCGAAGCTCAATGGGGGCCCGGTGATCAAGATCAACAGCAACCAGCGCTACGCCACCAACAGCGAGACCGCCGGTTTCTTCCGCCACCTGTGCCTGGAAAACGAAGTGCCGGTGCAGAGCTTCGTCACGCGCAGCGACATGGGGTGCGGCTCCACCATCGGTCCGATCACCGCCAGCCAGATCGGCGTACGCACCGTGGACATCGGCCTGCCGACCTTCGCCATGCACTCCATCCGCGAGCTGGCCGGCAGCCAGGACCTGCACTATCTGGCCAAGGTACTCAGCGCCTTCTACGACAGCGCCGACCTGCCCTGATCCGAACGCCCGGCCCCGCCGGGCGTTTTTTATTCTGGAGCGTCTTCGAGGAGAGCCAGCCATGCCCTTCAACGGAAGCTGCCTGTGCGGCGACATCGGCTATGAGATCGACAGCCTGGACATGCCCATCGGCCACTGTCACTGCCTGACTTGCCAGAAGGCTCACTCGGCAGCCTTCGCCAGCACCGCCGGGGTAATGCGCGAGCACTTCCGCTGGACCCGCGGCGAGGACAAGGTGGCAGCCTACGAATCGTCCCCGGGCAAACTGCGCAAGTTCTGCCCGCGCTGCGGGACGCAGCTGATCGCCGAGCGCACCGGCCAACCTCACGTCATCGTGCGCGTGGCCAGCCTGGACGACGATCCGGGTACGCGACCGGCGCGGCATATCTGGGTCTCCCACGACCGTTCCTGGCTGGCGCAGGACGGGATTCCCGCCTATCCCGAGTGGAACCCGGATCGCTGATTTCCCCCTGCAGGAGCGGGCCATGTCCGCGATCGCGCGCATGGCCTGCTCCTGCAGCTGATTACCGATTCAGTCCGGCACTTCCACGCTGACGTGGATGGCATCGTGCCGCCAGAACTCGAGGTCGCAATCGATGATGCGGCCGTGCTGGTCGCCGTTGATGCGGGTGATGCGCAGCGCCGGGCTGCCCTCGGCGACGCGCAGCACACTGGCCGCCTCGCCATGCAGCGCGGTGGGCACCATGTCGAAGCGCACGCGGCCGTAGCGGATGTCATAGCGGCTGGCATACAGCTCGGTGAGCGAGCAGGTCAGATCACTGTCGAGAATGCCGGGGAAGTAGGCCGGGTTGAGGTAGTGCTCGACGTAGAGCACCAGCCGCCCGTCCACCCGCCGCACCCGGCGGATCTGGTAGACGCTGGACAGCGCCGGCAGCTCCAGCAGCTCGCAGATCGCCGCGCTGGCGGGAACCTGCCGGGCCGACAGCACCTCGGTCGCCGGCACCCGGCCCTGCCCTTCCACCATGGCGTGGTAGTGACTGCGCACCAGCGGGTTGTACAGCAGGCGCGGCGGCGAAACGAACCAGCCACGACGCTCCTCGCGGTAGATCAGCCCCTGCGCCTCCAGTTGTCCCAGCGCCTCGCGCAGGGTGATCCGCGTTGTGTCGAACAGTTCGCTCAGCTTGCGCTCGGCCGGCAGCTTGCCGCCGGCGCTGAGCAACCCGCTGTCGATCTGCTCGATGAGTGCGCGGCAGATCGCGGTGACCGTGGGTAGCGCCGTATCGCGCATTCGATTCCCTCTTTTGGACTAGTCCAGCCCCAGAACAGGGCATTTCTTCCCCCCGACGGGGTGCGGTCATCCTAGGAAAGCCCGATGACCGTCCCGTGACAATGGCTTTTCAAGCAGCGCCCATGCCAGTTAACGACACCAGCGTAGACCAGGCGGATCAAGGCATTGGCGATGGTCTACGCTTTTCTGCGACGGCCCGCTGGCCGCTCAAGGCCGGGCCGGCGCGCCTGGGGCTTACATCAAACTGTCATCCGCCCCGCTTAGATTGGCCTGCGTCTTGCTGATCTAGACCACGCTTGAAAACACTGAACTTCATCCGAAGGAGCACCGAATGAAACGCTTGCTTGCTTCACTGCTGGGATCGGCCATTGCCATTGGCAGCGGCCTCGCCATGGCGGCCAACGCCGATCTGCAATCGCTGGAAGCCGCCGCCCGCAAGGAAGGCCAGGTCAATAGCGTGGGCATGCCCGACAGCTGGGCAAACTGGAAGGACACCTGGAAGGACCTGGAAAGCAAGTACGGCCTCAAGCACATGGACACCGACATGAGCTCGGCGCAGGAGCTGGCCAAGTTCAAGGCCGAGAAGGAAAACGCCAGTGCCGACATCGGTGACGTGGGCGCGGCCTTCGGCCCCATCGCCCTGCAGATGGACGTCAGCCAGCCCTACAAGCCCAGCACCTGGGACCAGGTCCCGGAATGGGCCAAGGACAAGGACGGCCATTGGGCACTTGCCTACACCGGCACCATCGCCTTCATCGTCAACAAGCAACTGGTCAAGGACGTCCCGCACAGCTGGGCCGACCTGCTCAAGGGCAAGTACAAGGTCACCATCGGTGACGTCAGCGCCGCGGCCCAGGCCGTCAACGGCGTATTGGCCGCGAGCATCGCCAACGGCGGTGACGAGAAGAACATCAAGCCGGGCCTGGAATTCTTTGCCCAGCTGGCCAAGCAGGGCCGCCTGTCGCTGACCAACCCGGTGATCAACACCCTGGAAAAGGGTGAAGTAGAAGTCGGCATCGTCTGGGACTTCAACGGCCTGAGCTACCGTGACCAGATCGACCCGTCCCGCTTCGAGGTGCTGATCCCCTCCGACGGCTCGGTGATCTCCGGCTACACCACCATCATCAACAAGTACGCGAAGAACCCGAACGCCGCCAAGCTGGCCCGCGAGTACATCTTCAGCGACGCCGGCCAGATCAACCTGGCCAAGGGCAACGCCCGGCCGATCCGCGCCGAGCACCTCCCCCTGCCGGCCGACGTGAAGGCCAAGCTGCTGCCCAACGAGCAGTACGCCAAGGCCCAGCCGATCAAGGACGCCAAGGCCTGGGAAGAGACCTCCAAGCGTCTGCCGCGCATGTGGCAGGAGAACGTCATCATCAACATGCAATGACGCCCAGCCGCCCCGGTCCGCGCCGGGGCGGCTGCATTGCAACGAAGGCCCCTCCCCATGCGCCACGACGTCATCCTGGTCGTCCTCGACGGCCTCAACTACAGCGTCGCCCATGACTGCATGGGCCACCTGCAGGCCCTGTGCAACGCCGGCCGCGGCCAGCTCTATCGGCTCGAATGCGAGCTGCCCTCGCTGTCCCGTCCGCTCTACGAATGCATCCTCACCGGCGTGCGCCCCATCGACAGCGGCATCCTGCACAACGACGTGTCGCGCCTGTCCACCCAGCGCAGCCTGTTCCACTACGCCCGCGATGCCGGCCTGACGACTGCGGCGGCGGCCTACAACTGGATCAGCGAGCTGTACAACCGCACGCCGTTCGATCCTGCGCGCGACCGTCATACCGACGACGAATCCCTACCGATCCAGCACGGCCACTTCTACTGGACCGACCATTACCCCGACTCGCACCTGTTCACCGATGCCGAGTCGCTGCGCCGCCGGCATGCGCCGAACTGCCTGCTGGTGCACCCGATGAACATCGACGACGCCGGCCACAAGCACGGCCTGGGCACGCCGCAGTACCGCAACAGCGCGCGCCACGTGGACATCATCCTCTCCGAATACCTGCACCAGTGGCTGGCCGCCGGCTACCAGGTGATGGTCACCGCCGACCATGGCATGAACGACGACCGCAGCCACGGCGGCATCCTCCCCGAGGAACGCGAAGTGCCGCTGTTCGTCTTCGGCGAGGCGTTCAGCCTCGATGACCAGGCGCGCCCGCGCCAGGTCGAACTCTGCGGCACGCTGTGCGAGATCCTCGGCGCCGCCCACGACAAGCCGGTCTGCCGGGAGTTGCTCAAGGCATGAGATCGAACACCGCAAAACTCTTCGCCCTGCTCTGCCTGCTGCCCTTCGCGCTGTTCTTCTTCGCCTTCCAGCTCGCGCCGCTGCTGTGGGTGATGATCAACAGCGTGCGCACCGGCGACGGCTGGGGCCTGGCCAACTTCAGCGAGATATTCGGCTCGCCCTTCTACCTGCAGGCGATCCGCTACAGCCTGGAAATCTCGCTGTGGTCGAGCCTGATCGGCCTGTTCATCGCCATCCTCGGCAGCTACTCGCTGCGCCAGGTGGACAGCAAGCTGCGCGACTTCGTGATGGCCTTCGCCAACATGACCAGCAACTTCGCCGGGGTGCCGCTGGCCTTCGCGTTCATCATCATCCTGGGCTTCAACGGCGCGATCACGCTGCTGCTGAAGCAGGCGGGGATCATCCAGGACTTCAACCTCTACTCGAAGACCGGCCTGATCATCCTCTATACCTACTTCCAGATTCCCCTGGGCGTGATGCTGCTCTACCCGGCCTTCGACGCCTTGCGCGAGGACTGGCGCGAATCCGCGGCGCTGCTGGGCGCCAGCCAGTGGGCATTCTGGCGGCATATCGGTATCCCGGTGCTGACGCCGGCGCTGCTCGGCACCTTCGTCATCCTGCTGGCCAACGCGCTGGGCGCCTACGCCACGGTCTACTCGCTGACCACGGGCAACTTCAACGTGGTGCCGATCCGTATCGCCGGGCTGGTCTCGGGCGACGTATTCCTCGACCCGAACATGGCCAGTGCGCTGGCGATGGTGCTGGTCGGCCTGATGAGCATCATTACCCTGGCCCACCAGTGGCTGCTGCGCCGGAGCTACCATGTCGCGAAACGCTAGCCCCCTGTACCACCGCGTGGTGGTCTACGCGCTGTTCCTGATCCTGCTGGTGCCGCTGGCGGCCACCCTGCTCTATTCGCTGGCCACCTCGTGGAGCGCCAGCGTGCTGCCGGACGGGCTGACCCTGAAGTGGTTCATGACCCTCTGGAGCGACCCGCGCTTCCTCGTCGCCTTCGGCCAGTCGCTGCTGGTGTGCTTCGGCGCGCTGATCCTGAGCGTGGTGCTGGTGCTGCCGCTGATGTTCGTCATCCATTACTACTTCCCGCGCCTGGACGCGCTGATGAACGTGCTGATCCTGCTGCCTTTCGCGGTACCGCCGGTGGTGTCGTCGGTCGGCCTGCTGCAACTCTATGCGTCCGGCCCGGTACCCATCGTGGGTACGCCGTGGATCCTGATCGGCTGCTACTTCATCATCGCCCTGCCCTTCATGTACCGGGCGATCAGCAACAACCTGCAGGCGATCAACCTGCACGACCTGATGGACGCCGCCCACCTGCTCGGCGCCAGCACCTGGCAGGCCGCCCTGCTGGTGGTGCTGCCGAACCTGCGCAAGGGCCTGATGGTGGCGCTGTTCCTGTCCTTCAGCTTCCTCATCGGCGAGTTCGTCTTCGCCAACCTGCTGGTGGGCACCCGCTACGAGACGCTGCAGGTATTCCTCAACAACATGCGCAACAGCAGCGGCCACTACACCAGCGCGGTGGTGGTCTCCTACTTCCTCTTCGTCCTGCTGCTCACCTGGGCAGCGAATCGACTGGGCTCGGATAGCGAAAAGAAGGACAAGTCATGAGCTTCCTCAGCGTCGAGACACTGAACAAGAGCTACAGCACCACCACAGTATTCCAGGACATCGATTTCGCCGCCGAGCGCGGTGAGTTCGTCACCCTGCTCGGCCCCAGCGGCTGCGGCAAATCCACCCTGCTGCGCTGCATTGCCGGCCTCACCGCGGTGGACAGCGGACGCATCCTGCTGGACGGCGAGGACATCGTGCCCAAGAGCCCGCAGAAGCGCGGCATCGCCATGGTGTTCCAGAGCTATGCACTATTCCCCAACATGACCGTGGAACAGAACGTCGCCTTCGGCCTGCGCATGCAGAAAGTGCCGGCGGCAGAGTCCGCCCAGCGCGTCCGCGAGGCGCTGGAGATGGTCGAGCTCGGCCCGCTCGCCGCGCGCTATCCGCACCAGCTATCCGGTGGCCAGTGCCAACGCGTCGCCCTGGCCCGCTCGCTGGTCACCCGCCCGCGCCTGCTGCTGCTCGACGAACCGCTATCGGCGCTGGATGCGCGCATTCGCAAGCACCTGCGCGAGCAGATCCGGCGCATCCAGCAGGAGCTGAAACTGACCACGGTGTTCGTCACCCATGACCAGGAGGAAGCGCTGACGCTGTCCGACCGTATCGTGCTGATGAACGCCGGGCGCATCGTCCAGAGCGGCGACGCCGAGACGCTCTACACCGCGCCGGAGAACGCCTTCGCCGCGGGCTTCATCGGCAACTACAACCTGCTCGACGCCGCCCAGGCGACCCGGCTGCTGGACCGCCCCTTCCGCCAGCAGGTAGCGATCCGCCCCGAGTCCCTGCGCCTGAGCGTGGAGCCGGGCGAAGGCATCCCGGTTCGGGTACTCTCCCACAGCCTGCTGGGCAACGTGATCCGCTACCGGGTCGACGCCGGTGGCGTCGAGCTGACCGTGGACGTCCTCAATCGCAGCGCCGAGCGCCTGTACCCGGCCGGCACCGAGCTCGGCCTGCAAATCGACATTGAAAGCATTCGGGAGGTGGCCTGATGGCCCTGGTGATATTCGACCTCGACGACACCCTGATCGACGGCGACTGCGCGAGCCTGTGGAGCCAGCGCATGGCCGATCTGGGCTGGGTGGACGCGGAGTCGTTCCTCAAGCGCGACGCCGAGCTGATGGCGCTGTACGCGCAGGGCAAGCTGCCCATGGAGGACTACATGGCCTTCGCTCTGGAGCCGATGGCCGGGCGCAGCGTGGATGAGATCGAGCGGGAAGTCGGCACCTTCGTCGAAGACGTGATCGAGCCGCTGATCCACAGCGACGCCTGCAGCACCCTCGCCCGCCACCGCGAGGCCGGCGACCGCCCGCTGGTGATCTCCGCCTCGGGCGTGCACCTGGTCCAGCCCATCGCCGAACGCATCGGCATCGACGAAGTGCTGGCGATCGACCTGGAAGTGGTCGACGGCCACTACACCGGCCGCACCGTGGGCGTGCTCACCTACCGCGAAGGCAAGGTGCTGCGCCTGCTCGACCTGCTGGAAGGCGACGACAGCCCGCTGGCTGACGCGCACTTCTACTCCGACTCGCGCAATGACCTGCCGCTGCTCAAGCTGGTGGGCAATCCACACGTGGTGAACGCCGATCCGGTGCTACTGGAACATGCGCAGAAGATGGGCTGGGACGTCCTGAACTGGAAGTGACGTTTCACCTGAAAAAAGGGCCGCAGATGCGGCCCTTTTCCATGGCGCAAGTGGGTCAGCTCAGACTCTCGTCGATCAGCACCACTACCTTGCCCTGCACCTGGTTGCTCGCCAGGGCATCGAACGCGCCTTGCGCGTCGCGTACCGGGAAGGTGCGCTCCAGTTGCGGACTCAGCTTGCCGGACTCGAACAGCGGCCAGACCCTCTGCCCCAGCTCGGCGATCAGCTGTGCCTTGAAGTCGGCATCGCGCGAGCGCAGGGTCGAGCCAATCAGCTGGATACGCTTGCCCAGTAGCAGGGCCAGGTCCAGCTCGGCCTTGCGACCGCCCATCAGGCCGATGACCACCCATCGACCGTCACGGCCGAGGATTTCCAGGTCAAGCTTGGCGTAGTTGGCACCCACCGGATCGAGAATCACGTCGAACGGCGCGAAATCCCGAAGGGATTCGAGACTCTCCCCGCGCAGCACGCCGCCCTCGGCGCCGAGGGCCTCGCAATAAGCCAGACGATCGGCAGAGCCAACACTGACCCAGCACGGGCTGCCGAAGGCCTTGCACAGCTGGATGCCGGCCGAACCGACGCCGCTGGCGCCCGCATGCAGCAGTACTTTTTCGCCGGGTTGCAGCGCGCCGAGCATGAACAGATTCAGCCAGGCGGTGGCGTACACCTCGGGCAGCGCAGCGGCCTCGGCCAGGCTGAGGCCGGCGGGAACCGGCAGCGCATGGCGCTCGTCCACCACCACTTCCTCGGCCATGCCGCCACCGGCCAGCAGCGCGCAGACGCGGTTGCCAACCTGCCAGGTACTGCCCGCGCCGACCTCGCTCACCACGCCGGAACACTCCAAGCCAATGATGTCGCTCGCCCCCGGCGGCGGCGGGTAGAGACCGGCCACCTGGAGGAGGTCAGCGCGGTTGAGTCCCGCAGCGGCGACCTGGATACGGATCTGTCCTTGTGCGCAAGTCGGCTTCGGGCGTTCGCCCCACTCCACTCGCCCTTCGATGCCTTGCAATGCGTTCACGGTGCCTCCATAGTGACCTTGCAGGGCCCGATCCGTAAGGTCGGGCCCTTTCTTCGCGCCGAATTCACCTGCGATTGAACCCGGCGCCGCCAAAGAAGGCCTAATATGCGTCATAACTCCGCGATCAGTCGAATCAGCATGAAGCGATTTTTGCCCCGTACCGCCCTGTTGTTCATCCTTGGTGCAACCGCCTTTTCCTCGTTCGCGGCGACCAGCAGTCCGAATGTCTGGGACGGCCTGCAACCCGACCGGGACCAGGTGATCGCCAGCCTCAACATCGTTGAGCTGCTCAAGCGTCACCACTACAACAAGCCGCCGCTGAACGACGAGCGCTCGGCAAAGATCTATGACAGCTACCTGAAGACTCTCGACCCGGCGCGCATGTACTTCACCGCTGCCGACATCGACCAGTTCGCGCCCTGGCGTACCCAGTTCGACGACTTCCTGAAGAGCGGCGAACTGGAGCCTGGATTCACCATCTACAAACGTCATCTCGACCGCCTGAAGGAACGCCTGGACTTCGCCCTGGCCACCCTTAACAAGGGCGTCGACAAGATGGACTTCACCGCCGACGAGTCGCTTGAAATCGACCGCGAGAAGTCGCCCTGGGCCAAGGACAGCGCCGCACTGGATGACCTGTGGCGCAAGAAGGTGAAGGACGAAGTCCTGCGCCTGAAGATTGCCGGCAAGGACAACAAGGCCATCCAGGAACAGCTGACCAAGCGCTACAAGAACCAGCTGATGCGCCTGGAGCAGACCCGCAGCGAGGACATCTTCCAGGCCTACATCAACGCCTTCGCCCAGACCTACGATCCGCACACCCAGTACCTGTCGCCGGACAGCGCGGAAAACTTCGACATCAACATGAGCCTCTCGCTCGAAGGCATTGGCGCTGTACTGCAGAGCGACAACGACTACGTGAAAGTCGTGCGCCTGGTACCGGCCGGCCCCGCCGAGAAGAGCAAGCAGATCGCCACCTCTGACAAGATCATCGGCGTTGCCCAGGGCAAGGGCGAGATGGTCGACGTGGTCGGCTGGCGCCTGGATGAAGTGGTCAAGCTGATCCGCGGCCCGAAAGGCTCGCAGGTCCGCCTGGAGGTGATTCCTTCCACCAATGCGCCGAACGACCAGACCAGCAAGATCGTCACCATCACCCGTGAGGCGGTGAAGCTGGAAGATCAGGCGGCGAAGAAGTCGGTAATCACCATCGACCACGAAGGCAAGAACTACAAGCTGGGCATCATCGACGTGCCCGCGTTCTACCTCGACTTCAAGGCCTACCGCGCGGGCGATCCGGACTACAAGTCCACGACCCGCGACGTGAAGAAACTCATCGCCGAGCTGCAGAAGGACAAGGTCGACGGCATCGTCATCGACCTGCGCAACAACGGCGGCGGCTCCCTGCAGGAAGCCACCGAGCTGACCGGCCTGTTCATCGACCAGGGCCCGACCGTGCTGGTACGCAACAGCGACGGCCGTGTCGACGTCCTCAACGATGACGAAGGCAAGGCCTTCTACACCGGCCCAATGACCGTGCTGGTCAACCGCCTGTCCGCCTCGGCGTCGGAGATCTTCGCCGGTGCCATGCAGGACTACCACCGCGCGCTCATCGTCGGCGGCCAGACCTTCGGCAAGGGTACCGTGCAGACCATCCAGCCGCTGAACCATGGCGAGCTCAAGCTGACCCTGGCCAAGTTCTACCGCGTCTCCGGCCAGAGCACCCAGCACCAGGGCGTGATCCCGGACATCAGCTACCCGTCCATCGTCGACGACAAGGAAATCGGCGAGAGCGCCCTGCCTGACTCCATGCCGTGGGACACCATCAAGCCCGCACTGAAGGCCCAGGCCGATCCGTTCAAGCCGTTCCTTGACCAACTGCGCACCCGTCACGACGCGCGCACCGAGCACAACGCGGACTTCGTCTATGCCCGCGAGCGGCTCGCCCTGGCCCAGGAGCTGATGAAGGAGAAGACCGTCAGCCTCAACGAAGCCAAGCGTCGCGCCCAGCAGACCAGCATCGAGAACCGTCAACTGGCCATGGAGAACGCCCTGCGCAAATCCAAGGGGCAGGAGCCGCTCAAGGAGCTGAAGAAGGAAGACGAGAACGCCCTGCCGGAAGAGGACAAGACCAAACCGCAGGACGACGCCTACCTCACCGAGTCCGGGCACATCCTGATCGATTACCTGAATCTGGACTCCCAGGTCGCGAAACACTGATCAGGTGTAATCAAACAGTCATGACGCTGTCGTGAAATGCACAGGGCCGGGAAACCGGCCCTTTGCTTTTACAGCCACCGAGAACCGTCATGACCGTCACCGAGCAGTTGAGCGCCCTGGACCAGATCCTCGCTCACGGCGACCTGCACTGCCTGTTCCAGCCCATCCTGTCGCTTTCGGAAAGGCGCCTGGTGGGCTACGAAGCCCTCACCCGCGGACCCTCCAACGGCCCCCTGCACTCGCCCCTGCCACTGTTCAGCATCGCTCGCAGCAGCGGCCGCCTCAGCCAACTGGAGCTGCTCTGCCGCCGCAAGGCCTGCGCACGCTTCCGCGACCTGAAACTGGAGGGCAAACTGTTCCTCAACGTGTCGCCGGAATCCCTGCTGGAGCCGACCCACCAGCCCGGGCGCACCCTGCAGTTGCTGCAGACATTCGGTATCTCGCCCAGCGACGTAGTGATCGAGCTGACCGAGCAGACTCCCATCGAAGACTTCAGCCTGCTCGACACGGCGCTGCACCACTATCGCGCCATGGGCTTCTCCATCGCCCTGGACGACCTGGGCGCCGGCTACTCCAGCCTGCGCCTGTGGTCCGAGCTGCGCCCCGACTACGTGAAGATCGACCGCCATTTCATCGAAGGCATCCACCTGGATGCGGTGAAGCGCGAGTTCGTCGGTTCGATCCTGAAGATGGCCCATGCTTCCCGCGCCCAGGTGATCGCCGAAGGCATCGAGATTCCGGAAGAGCTGGCCGTGCTCTCGGAGATGGGCGTGGACCTGGTGCAGGGCTACCTGCTCGGGCGCCCAAACGAAACACCACCGCGCGACGCCCGCGCCCTGCTGCCGGAAGTGGACAGTGCCGGCGCACTGCTCGCGGAGGAGCAATCCGACCTCGAACCGCTGCTGCTGGAACAGCCGGCGGTACGCGACAGTACCCCCACCAGCGATGTGCTGGAGGCGTTCCGCGCGCAGGCCAACCTGAACTCCCTGGCAGTGCTCGACCGCAATGACCAGCCGGTGGGCATCGTCCATCGGCACGCCCTGTCCGATGCCCTGCTCAAACCGTTCGCGCCGGAGCTGTATGCGCGCAAGCCGATCAGCCGGCTGATGAGCGACGACTTCCTCGCGGTGGAGCGCGGCCAGTCGCTGCAGCAGGTCAGCCGACTGCTCACCAGCCGCGCGCGGCAGCGTATTGAAGAAGACTTCATCATCACCCTGAACGGCCGCTACCTGGGACTGGGCCGGGTGATCGACGTGCTCAAGCTGATCACCGAGCAGAAGATCCGCCAGGCCCGCCATGCAAACCCGCTGACCCTGCTGCCAGGCAACGTACCCATCCAGCAGTGCCTGGCGCGGCTGCTGCAACAGGGACGCGAGGCCGTGGTGTGCTACGTCGACATCGACAGCTTCAAGCCCTTCAACGACCTCTACGGATATGCGCGCGGCGATGAAGTCCTGCTGTGCCTGGCGCAGTGCCTGGGCGAGCGCGTGGACCCGACGCGGGACTTCGTCGGCCACATTGGCGGGGACGATTTCATGCTGGTGCTGGGGACGCAGGACTGGCGCGAACGGCTCAATCACCTGCTGGAGGATTTCCAGGGCCAGTGCCGGCGCTTCTACAGCCGTGAACACCTGGATGCAGGATGCTTCGTCGCGCATAACCGCCAGGGGAGACGCGAGGAATATCCGCTGCTGTCACTGTCGATCGGCGTGGTGCACGTGAAGAGTGGCGCGGGACAGCGCCTGGATGCCAGCCAACTGGCCGGGCTGGCGTCGGAAGCCAAGCGCCACGCGAAGAACATGCCGGGCTACAGCCTGCATATCCTTACCGCGGAATGAGTCAGAGGCCCAGCTGTCGGGCGCGCGTTTCGTAACGCTCGGCCTGGGCATCATCAGGCTCGAGACCGGGCCCGCCACTGCGATACAGCTCACCAAGTTTGCGCGCCGCCAGCGGATGCCCCGCCTCGGCGGCTTGCGCCCAATAACGCGCCGCTTCCTGCGCATCTCCGGCGTGGCGGGTATCCCCCTTCAGCGCTTGCATGCCTACCTGGTACGCCGCCTTGTGATCACCGGCCGCGGCGGCGAGACGCAGCAAACGCAGGCCTTCCTCGCGGGCACCGAAACCCTGTCCGCGAAACAGCAGCAGGTGTCCGTAGAAGCCCTGCGCCTCCACATTGCCAAGCGCTGCCATGCGCGAGAACTGACCCTGCATCCAGGCCCAGGAACGCGGTTGGCGAACCATCCACGGCCAGCCCATCAGGCGCCGTGCTACGGCATAGCTCAGCTGCGCACGCAGGCGCCAGAACACCTCGCGGGGCGTCGCCACGTCAGAGCTCCTCGGGGTACTCGAACTCGAACACGCGCACCACTTCCGCGGCATGCCAACCGGCGGCGGCAGGACCATCCGGCGCACCGGAGAAGCGGCCCAGGCGCTCGACGTACTCGAAGAAACCGGTTCGCGGCAGGCGGCTGGCGCCCTGGCTGATCACCAGGGAGCTGCGTAGCGGTCGGCCAGCACGGGCATCCAGCGCCGCCAGGTGCTCCAGCGCAGCGGTCAGCACGGTCATGGCTGGGGTCGGCAGTTGCAGGCGCTCGATCAGCGCCCGGTAGGTGAGCAGATGGCGCTGGCGGCGGGCGTCTTCCAGCTCGCCGAGCAGGCCTTCCCAATGCTTGCGACTGATCTGCACGCTCAAGAAGCGGACTCCCCAGTGCCCAGGGCACGACGCAGGCCATGCTGGATGGCGTCGCTGGCTTCGCGTTCGCCGTTCTCGATCAGCTCCAGGTAGGACGGGCTGATGCCCACCGAACGCGCCAGCGTTTCGAGGGTTAAGCCACGGGCTTCACGCAGTGCTTTCCAATCCGGCTTCTCATCGAGTGCCGGGGCGGCGGCGGGTTTGACGACCTGGGCGACACCCCGGCCGGCGGCTGCCAGCAGGGCCTGGTAGTCGGCCCATGGAACCACGGCGTACTCCGCTTCGCCGTCACGCATGATGACTTGAACGTTCATGACAACACTCCTTGCAGGCGGCCATCTTAACAGCCTGATGCGCGCCTGTGCCGGCTATACTGCGCACCGCCTCTCGCCACGAGACATGGGGACCGACTTGCAGCGCTTCCTTCCGTTCTGCCTATGCCTGGCCAGCGCCCTGTGTGGCGCCGAGGAACTACGCTGGGGCTATTCGCCAAGCAACGGCATGCCCTACGCAGAAAGTATCGACCATGAATTGGCACCTGGCTTCATCCGCGATCTGGGCGAACGCGTCGGACAGCGCCTGGGGCTCGATGTTCGCTTCGTCGAAACGCCGGACAAGCGCGCCGAACCCGCGCTCGCCCAGGGGGCGATTCACTTGCTGTGTATCAACAATCCGCAGTGGATGAAGGCGCCGGAGAAGCTTCACTGGTCGCCGAGCCTGTTCGAAGAAGAGGACGCCCTGGCCCAGCGGGCCGATGCACAGCCTGTGCGGGACCTTGCGCAGTTGCACGATATCCGCATCGGCACCAGCCTGGGCTACGTCTACCCTGCCCCACTCATGCAGGCATTCGCCGAAGGCCGTGTGAAGCGCGCCGACGTGCGCGACCTGGATACCCGCCTGCACATGCTCGAAGCAGGCCGCCTCGGCGCACTGATCGACATGCGCCGCCCGCTGGAGTTTCTCCTCGCGCAGCACAGCAACCTGCCCGTGGCGATCAGCCGAAGCAATGTGCAGCGCTACTCGATCTATTGCTCGTACGGGCCGGCACTCCCGCTGCCTGCCGAACGGCTGGATGCCGTGCTGCAGGCCATGGTGGATGACGGCTCCATCCAGCGCCTGCTCGGCGAGCAGAATGCGCGCGTGCGTCAGAGACGCTGAATCGCTTCCGGCGGTGGCAGCTGCTTCAGAGCTTCACGGGTTTCCACACCCTGCGCGTCACGCCAGACCTTGAAGGCATCGATCTCCGATTGCCAGCGGCGGATCACCCAGGCCAGCACCGCCAGGTCATCGAGGAAGCCGACACCCAGCAGCCAGTCCGGTATCAGGTCCACCGGCGAGAGGAAATACAGCAGCGCCGCCACGACGGAAACCAGTGCCTGGGAGCTGATACCGCGGTAGTCGCCGCGCACCCAGGCCACCAGCAGTTCCTGCAGCAGCTTCAGATCGGTCTTGGCCAGCTTCACCCGCCCGCTCTTGCGTGCCACGGCGAACAGCAGCGCGGGCACTCGACCGCCGGCGATGAAGCGGCTGGCAAGCTTGAGGAAGCGATCAAATCCCGGAGGCTTTTTCATCGATTCACCTCGATAGGAAGATTCGTACAGGGCGGGTTCAGGTTATCCACCTTTCCTGTGGATAACTCTGTTGAAAGCCACCCTCGATATTGCCCAAACGCCCGAGCCATGAGGGCTGCAGACAGATCGGCGATTTTTTGTTCACCCCTGTAAATACGTTAAAAATCATGCAGTTGCGGCTAAGCGATGGGCTCATCAATGTCAAGGGGAGGACATTGTTTCAACTGCGTCAAATATGTGCATAAGGGTAACACCGAGCCCAAGGTTACTCCCATTCAGACCCGACAGTCAGCGCACCGTTCCAGAGCGTTCCCTGCACAAAAGAAAACGCCCCGTGGGTAACGGGGCGCCTCATCTGGTACGAAGGTACTCAGTTACTGCTTGGGCTGCTCAGCCGGAGCCTCGGGAGCGTCAGCCTGGTTTGGATCCTTGATGGCCAGCAGTTCCAGGTCGAACACCAGGACCGAGTTGGCCGGGATGGTCGGGCTCGGGCTCTGGGCGCCGTAGGCCAGCTCGCTCGGGATGAAGAGCTTGATCTTCTCACCAACGTGCATCAGCTGCAGGGCTTCGACCCAACCCGGGATCACGCCGCCAACCGGCAGGTCGATCGGGCTGCCACGCTGGATGGAGCTGTCGAAGACCGTACCATCGACCAGCTTGCCTTCGTAGTGAACGGTGACGACGTCGGTGGCCTTGGGCTGGGCGCCGTCGGCTTTCTTCACGACTTCGTACTGCAGACCGGACTTGGTGGTGACCACGCCCTCACGCTTGCCGTTTTCCTCGAGGAATTTCTTGCCGGCTTCCAGGGCCTCGGAATTCTTCTTGGCAACCTGTTCTTCAGCGCGCTTCTGCAGGGCGGAGAAAGCTTCGGTCAGCTCTTCGTCGGTCAGCTTCTGCTTCTGCTTGCCAACGGCGTCTTCGATACCCAGGGCGACGGCTTTGGAATCCAGGTCATTCATGCCTTCCTGGGCGAGGCTCTTGCCCATGTTCAGGCCGATGCCGTAGGAAGCTTTCTGCGCAGGAGTCTTGAGTTCCACTTCGGCGGCCTGTTTGTCGCAGCCCGCGAGAACCAGGCCGACCAGCGCGATCGCTGCCGCCAACCGATGTTGTTTCATGCTGAATCCTTGTCTGTGCGCCGTCATGGCTGAAGTAATGAAGCCGCGAGCTTATCAGGCGCTCGTGGCCAGTGGCTATGGGCAATAGGAACCACTACCGGGGGAGAAGTTCCCACAGCAAACTTATAAGAAAATTAACAAGATAAGTCAGACGGCCAGCACGGAATCACTGTGATCCAGCAAGGCAGCTTTCGACGAGAAAAACGCAGGCAAAGAAAAAAGCCCTCAGGTATTGCTACCTGAGGGCTTTTTCGAATTGTGGCGCAGCGGACGGGACTCGAACCCGCGACCCCCGGCGTGACAGGCCGGT
>CBIGPF010000046.1:0-34864 GCA_966191535.1 uncultured Pseudomonas sp.
CGCCACCACCAGGGGATCGGCAATGCCTTGATCGACCGCCCGCCTCCGCAGCCGCGCGCAGGCGGGTGGATTGCCTTCCCGTGGCACATATGGTTAGGTTCCGAGGCCCCAGACAACGTCCCCGAGTACGCCCGCTGCGGCCAGGAACTCCAGGCACGCGCGCCCATCATTCCTTCGGTACTCGGCTCCCTTTGCTGCGCCTTCACTGACTCGAGTCCATGGTCACCACTGTCATCCTCAGCATGCTCTGCGTGCACCTGCTGTGTTTCAGCGTGATGTTCCTGCTGATCAGCACTCGGCTGAACGGCAAGAAGATGGGCATGGAAGTCTTCGCCCTGGGCAATCTCCTGCTGGGGCTGGCCTACATCCTGCAACTGCTCGGCGGCCCCGCGCACTGGAGCGTGATCAGTGTCGTCAACCACACGCTGACACTCTGCGCGCCAGTTGCATATGTCCTGGGTGCCCTGCGCTTCTTTGACCGCCCTACGCCCGTGTGGCGACCGTTGCTCGCCCTGGCGACCATCTACACGGTGCTGCAACTGGTGGTGCAATCGGCGCTCGGGAGCGAGGCGCGCCATGCCTTGCTGGCGGGCTCCTGTACGCAGCTCTTCCTGAGCATGACGCTGGCAGTGCTGCTGGCCCGGCGAACCGTTGCCAGGGACCTGCGTGTCGAGATGATCGTGTTCGCCATCCTGATTGGCGGAATCTGCGTCCTGAACGCCGTGAAGTTCGTGATGATCGTCCAGGGTGGCTTGGCGGCGCTTGACATGAACAGCGGCTTCCAGAAAACCTTCTATATCTACATGTCGTTCCTGGGGACCGTACTGCCTCCCTGTGCCGTTTGGCTTGTCCTGCGCCGGCTGACGGATGCACTGCGCACCCTGGCGGCTCACGACCCGCTCACCCAACTGCTGAACCGCCGCGGACTCACCGAGGGGCTGGACGCGCATTTTCGTTCGCGGACTGCCGGACCGGCTTACCTGCTGATCGTGGACATCGATCACTTCAAGCGTATCAACGACAGCCATGGCCACAAGGTCGGCGATCTGGTGCTGTGCCACGTCGCGCAGGTCCTCAAGGCCACCGCCCGCAAAGGTGATCTGACCTGCCGGCTGGGCGGAGAGGAATTCGTGCTCGTCTGCCTCAACACGGACCGGGCGGGCGCCCTGCAATTGGCAGAACGCGCCCGCGCAGCGATCGAACACAGTGAAGTGCCGGGCATCGGCCCTGATCAGCCGATCCGTTGCACGGCAACCATCGGCGTCTCGGACGACTTCACCAGCACGCAAGCGCTGGATGCGTACATGCAGCAGGCAGATGCCGCGCTGTACCGCGGCAAGACGTCGGGGCGCAATCGCGTCGAGTACGCCTGCGGGTAGCCGCACCGCCGAAGCTGCGCCCGTTCACGCAGGCCCGTATGGCGGCGGCTGCGTCCGCTCGGCGCCCCGGTACTTTGGTACGCCCCTCCCCGGCCCAACGTAGAATTTTCCCGCACGCACATCCGCCCTACCGTTTCCGTCACCGGCCTCTACGCACCCGCTGCGAATCCGCTCCGCTCGCCGTGGCGGCGCTTCTCGTTCGC
Source organism: uncultured Pseudomonas sp. (assembly GCA_966191535.1). Classification (GTDB taxonomy): domain Bacteria; phylum Pseudomonadota; class Gammaproteobacteria; order Pseudomonadales; family Pseudomonadaceae; genus Pseudomonas. Next base: position 1,583 of record CBIGPF010000046.1, read on the forward strand.
GTATTCCGGCTGACCACTACAACAACAATCAGGTAAGGCTGCCATGTCCGGATGCTCGCTCTTCACACTGGGCGCTCTTGCTCTGCTGGTCACACAATCCGCCGGCCTTGCGCTCGCCGCCAGCGCCACGGACGACGCCCAACCGATCGAGCTGGGAGACACCCAGGTCATCGGCACACTGCCACTGCCGTCCCTCGGGATCTCCCGCGACCAGATCGCCGCGCCGGTCCAGACCTTCAGCAGCGCTGACATCCAGAAGAGCCAGTCGCTCGGCCTGGCCGACTACCTCAAGCGTCGCTCGGCCGGCGTCTACGTCAACGACATCCAGAACAACCCGCTGCAGCCGGACATCAACTACCGCGGCTTCACAGCCTCGCCATTGCTCGGCACGCCCCAGGGGCTTTCCCTCTACCTGGATGGCGTACGCATGAACCAGCCATTCGGCGATGTGGTCAGCTGGGACCTGATCCCCGACAACGCCATCGCAAACGTCCAGCTGATGCCCGGCAGCAACCCGGTCTTCGGCCTCAACACCCTGGGCGGCGCGTTGTCGGTGCAGACAAAGACCGGCCGCGACAATCCCGGCGGCGCCATCCAGACGACCCTCGGCACCTACGGCCGGCGGATCGGCGAAGTCGAGTACGGTGGTAGCGAAGGGCAATGGGACTGGTTCGTCGCCGGCACCCACTTCGACGAGGACGGCTGGCGCGACCACTCCGATTCCGACGCGCAGAAGCTGTTTGGCAAGCTCGGCTGGCAGGGCGAATCCACGGACCTGAAGCTGACCTACAGCTTCGCCGACACCGACCTCAACGGAAACGGCATGGTGCCCAGGAGCTTCCTGCGGCGCGACTACGACAGCGTCTACACCTATCCGGACAACACGCAGAACACCGCCAACTTCCTCAACCTGCAATGGAACCACGACTACAGCGACGACCTGAGCCTGTCCGGCAACCTGTACTACCGCCACATCAAGACCGATACCTTCAATGGCGACATCAACGACGACGCCCTGCCCGAGGGCATCGGCGAGCCGGGCCAGAACATCCTGGCGAGCGCGGGCAACTACACCGCCGCCGGCAACCTGCAGGCCTGCACCGCACAGTTCGAGCCTGGCGGAGAACCCGGCGAGAAGTGCTCGGGCATGATCAACCGCACCAGCACCACCCAGAGCAACATCGGGCTATTCCAGCAGGTATCGGTGCGCAACCGGCTGCTCGGCCTGGACAACGCCTACGCGCTCGGCGGCGGCTTCGACTACAGCGAAGTGCGCTTCCGCCAGTCCGCCGAGTACGGCGCGCTCACCGCCGATCGAGGCATCGTGGGCACCGGTGTTTACGCCGAGGCCGACAACGCCTTCAACCTCGATGGAAAGCTGGACGACCGCGCCGTGCGCCTGAAGGGCAACACGCGAACCTGGAGCCTCTACGGCAGCGACACACTGACCCTGCGCGATGGACTGGATCTCACCCTGTCCGGGCGCTACAACGACATCTCGGTGCGCAACCACGACCAGCTGCCCCATTACCAACTCGACGGCGACAGCCTCAGCGATGAGATCGATGACAACGCCTCGCTCAGCGGCAAGCACCACTTCAACCGATTCAACCCCGCCGTCGGGCTGACCTTCAGGGCGACGTCCAACCTGACCGCCTACGTCGGCTATAGCGAAGGCAGCCGCGCCCCGACCACCATCGAACTGGGATGCGCCAACCCGGAAGCACCGTGCCGGCTGCCCAACTCCATGGCTGGCGATCCGCCCCTGGATCAGGTGGTCACCCGCACGTTCGAAGCCGGCCTGCGCGGGCGGATCGGCGAACACATCGGCTGGAATGCCGGGCTGTTCAGCTCACGCAACAGCAACGACATCCTGTTCATTTCCTCCAGCACCAGCGGCAGCGGCTACTTCGCCAACGTCGGAGAGACCCGGCGCCGTGGCATCGAAACCGGCATTTCCGCGGACCTGGGCGACTGGTCGCTGGGGGCCAACTACACCTTCATCGATGCCACCTACCGCTCCGACGAAACCTTAGCGGGCGAAGCCAACAGCAGTGCGGACGATGGCACCATCAGCGTCCACTCCGGTGATCACATTCCGCTCATTCCACGCAATATCCTCAAGCTGTCCGCGGACTATACGGTGACCGACCACCTCACTGTCGGCGCCGACGCCATCAGCCTCTCCAGCAGCTATGTGCGCGGCAACGAGAACAACGACCACCAGTCTGGCGGACTCTACGAAGGCAGCGGGGAAATTGGCGGCTACACGGTCTTCAACCTCAACGCTGCCTACCAACTCGACAAGGCCTGGCGCCTCTTTGCGCAGGTCGACAACCTGTTCGACCGCGAGTACGCCACCGCCGGCATGCTGGGCGCAAACCCGTTCGACTCCAATGGCGTCATGCGCACCGATGGCGCGAGCAGCAACGGCACCGTCAACGGCCGGCGCAGCAACAGCGTGGGCGAAACCTTCGTCGCACCTGGCGCTCCCCGCACGGCGTGGCTGGGGGTACGCTGGCAGTTCCTTTGAAGACGGCCCCAGCGGACCAGATGCTCACGTCCACCTTGAGGCGGCTACCGGCCAGAAGCGGATATGCATACACCAGCAGGAAACGCTGTTCTTTAAGCTCCAGTCATGATGTAAGGCGCCTGCGAATCCACGAGTAGCTGAGCCCTATCCATTGCTCGTCGAATCACTCTCTGCTCAACAGATGTAAGGCGCTGCCTACCCAGTGAGCAGTCGGCTCCACCAGGACTGACGTGCAAAGAGAACAGTCCAATGAGCTCATCACCTTCCTGATCCAATAGCATCTCCATAAACGCCTCGCTGCGAGTAGTTGCAGCCAGATAGATCAATCCTTCCACGCTTGCCTTGCCGCACCAGAGCACATCATCCCAGAGCTGAGTGACGCCTCGGTCACTGGCAATTACCGGCAGGCGCCAGGAACTGGAGTCTAGATGAGTAGCTTTCAGCGCAGACAACAGGCGCTCCCGAGACAGTATCCTGAGGTCATACCTGTATTTACCTCGAAGAATGAGACTCGAACTGCTGTGTGATGGATGTACCTCGGACGCATCACTGACAACAATGGCCGTCAACAAGTAGCTCAGTGATACCTCAGATGGCTGCTCACTCCAGCCATTGATGTCAGATACAGGGGGGATCCAGAGAAGCCGCACGGTCTCCCCAACAGTTGGTCGGTCATATCTGTCGAAGCAAGCAGACGTGGTGCTGCCGATAGCAGGCAGAAGGTCATTGAGCTCGACCATCGGATCGCTGTGGTCAACCGCAGGGCCGTTCGGCCAAAAGGTGGGGCAATAGGTATTCATGGAGCGCGCGTCCTTCGCAACAGAACAGTTTCCCTTCTGGAGCATAGAAACAATTAGAGGATGGCCGTCTGGCTCAGAGAGTAAATCTGGACTGACGCTTCTTGACTAGCCTCGTCATGCATCTATGTCCGCAATGGGTCGGTAGCAGCCTCCCACCAGAGGCAGCAAACGGCCAGAAGCGGACGTGTGAGCCGATAAATGAATCTGCCCCTTTTCCCTGAAGCGCCCAGACAGCACATTACGATTCGACAGGGTAAAAATTTTGCTTCCGGCCGTTGTATGTTGCGATAAAGAATCGCAGAGCATTATGCGCCTGCCTTATGGGAAAAATGGGGTAGAAATTTCTGATCTCCGTCGAACTCAGGCCGGTTTTCCCAGTAGCACTAAAAGTGGCCGAGGAACACTGGCGAGCTTCATGCCAAATTTATGTACCACCATATTCGGTGAGCGGCTTTCCAATGCGCGTGCCACTTCTGTGTAGAACGACAGTGAAAGCTCAAGACCGCCGAGGATGTTCGAGTAGAGGGCCCGAAAGCGCGGAGTAGTGCTGAGCATAAATGACAGGTCAGACGGCTCGTCCAAGGGAATGATGTCCACCCATAGCTGAGTTCCGGGTGAACCCTCGAGCGCTGTGCGGAAGTCTGCGAAGTCGACGCAGACCAACCCCGTGGCAAATAGGCATTCTCGAACGGCCCAGGACACCTGTTGCGCCCAACTCCTGAAGTCACTGGCGAACCGGCTTGGTGCATAGACCAGTTGGAAACTCAGAGGCGCAAGCTCACGGCTGACCGGCTCATAATCGAGGAAGAAGCTCATTGAGGCCCCATCCAGCCCCGCTCGGTAGCCAGGAGGTGCATCCAACAAGAAAGCGACGTCGCTGGCGTTCCCGGCTGAGCTGGATGCAGGGGTGAACTCGGTGGTAAGCGTCTCCAGACCAGCCTGAAAGTCCATAAGCTTTACGCGTAGGCCGCCCGCATCTGAAATTAGGAGTTGGTCAGGCGACATCAAGCGACCACGATCCCGATGTCTTTACTCCATTCTGCTCTTGGAGCCAGCGACCTTCATAGAAATTATCACCGTGATGAGTAAGGGTTCCGACACAAAGATATTGCGGCCCCTCGCAACGCATCTCATAGGTGTCTTCAGATTTGAGTTCACCTTTGTAGAACCACTGCTCTGCTTCGTATGTGTAGTCGATGGCCATGTACTGGAGATCGTCGCTAACACGGACATGGCACGGCTGTTGTAGCTCGGGACCGTCATCATTCCGCCAGATGAGAAGGGAGTCGGTGTGGACCATCGGGACCTCTAATGCTGATGCGATGACGCATGATGGCACGGGACGGAGGTAGAGCAACAGCTGTGTACGAGCGGAGACCGCTACCAATCAATCGGCAGGCACTAAACAGTTGTGGACAGACCAAAATTGACGCTAGCGGGGAATCCTAGGCTGACGCGAGTGACTGTTTCTGGCCGGTTTCTGCCCCTCACGAACGGCTGCTTCGGGTCGGTAGCTGCCTCTCGACAGTGGCAGAGAACGGCCAGAAGCGGACGTTCTGAGGCCTGTGTAGTATCTATTGTCAATCTGCCCCACGAGAGCAACCTGATGTCTGGCCGCCTTTCGTTTTCATCCAACAGAGCCGCGCGAGATCTACGCGACGCCCGCTTGCTTATGGGCAAACGACTGAGCGCGCTGTGGCATGACCAATATTATTTCAATGGCGAGAAAGACCCAGGTTACGTGGGCTTTCTTGAGTGGTGCTTCGGCGAAGGTGAGGTTTTATCCATGTACCTCTTGAGTGATGGCGAGAGCGTTGGAGCGGACTCATTACCGCTTGATACGCCTGTCTCCTTCGAGATAGAGCACAACGCTTTTTGCGCTTGGAGGAGAGAAAACCTCCTTGCTGGCTTATCGGCGGATCATCTGGAGGGAGCGATCGTTCGCGACGTCGAGGGGGTGCTCGATACTGCGACTGGACAGGAGTCTCGGCTTGTCGGATTTAGAGTTTCTTTTGAGACCGGTGACTACTTAGTCTTTCTGAACAACGGAGATGAAGCAGCCGTACTCATCAACTCGCAGCCCTCACCGTGTCTCGGTATCGATACCCTCTTCGTAACAACTACCGAGTGACTGCTATGGGTCGTTTGCTGCCGCAGGAGAGAGGCCGCTATAGGTGTGGAAACCGCAGCCCAGCACGACTAGCTGCTGGAACATGGCTGCACCTGCATGCAGGGCTTCCCGGTGGCGCCAGGCCCGCCCGGGTCCGAGGCCGGAGTCTTTCCTCAGTGAATGGACTGGCGCGCTTCGCAGGCAGTGGCCCTCGCTCCCCCTGAAGTGGGGAGGGGGCGTATGAAATTACGTGGAGCTTCTGAGCCCCAGTTCAAGCGTTTCCCTGGACCCGGCGCGCCGAAGCCGGCGGCGGAGTGCTGTCTTGCTGACTGCCGTGATGAGCCGCAAGGAAGAAGGCCTGCCATGCTGCATTCATCACGCCGATACGGTCACTGCGCTTTCTGTGCAACGATTAGCGGCAGCTCCGTCACCGTCGCCGAACAAACCGCTGATAATCAGATAGGGAACATCGAAATTGACGTGTGCCAGTCACTGTTTCTCGCCGCCAGCCTTACGTCGAGCGTTGCCGAAGCTGGTCATTCTGGCCGCTGTCGCCTGCGGGCAAAGCTACGCCGACACACCGGCCAAGGTCGCCGCGCCCCCGCCGCTGCGTAAGCTGAACCCCACTCCGACACAGGCCTACGAGGTGCGAGTGACGCTGGCCAATGCTGCGGATCTTTCCAGCGCGGCCGACGGTAAATCCCCGTTTACGCTGGTCGAGGGAGTCGCCCAGTTCGACGCCAGCAACGCCGCCCGCTGCGGTAAGTCCAATGCCCTGTCCGGTAGCGTACCGACGATGTCCAGCCATGAGCCATTCGAGCTTTCCCGTGTCTCGGCCACCGAGTACGTGGGCACCGTGCATGTCGACATGCTGCTGGACGAGGACTACTACGGGCGAGGTGTTTGCCATTGGACGTTGACCGAAGCACGCGTCGTCGTGCGCGCGCTGATGGACATCGCTGATACGCGATTCGTCGCCGCGCTGCCGGCAGGGAAGCTGATCGCAGCCGACAGTCAGGCGCGCTACTTCTGGAAGGGTTACTACCCCCGCTTCGAGCAGGGGCAGTTTGCCGATTATGGACGTCTACAACTCGATGCCGTTCCGGCCAACAGGCGCAGCGAGTTTTTCAGCATCACGCTGACGGCAAGGAAGATGGCAGGCAACCTTCAGGACAGGTGAATGGCGAGCCCGATGTAACTGCTGTAGCTGCCAGGTAGTGGACGCAGCATACCAGCGTCGCCACCCGCTTCGGGCCCGGCCCAGGCACGGGGTTGTCGAGGACTGCGCTGAGAAGTTTCTGGTACAGTGCCTCCTGAAAGACCCTATATGTAGGGAAAGTTTCACGGCTGGGCTTGCGTCTGGTCTGTTCGAGGCGCGCAGGGAATCGTCTTGTCAAAGTGCCGCGCCAAGGTACGGAAATCTCGATAGTCGACTATGGAAGGTAACGAACAAAATGAGAAAACTGGCACTGCTCGTCGTCATGTCTTCGCTGCTCGCGGGATGCACCACTTCGCAGATGAACGCGATCACCGGCAAACGCAGTAAAACCTACAACGACATCAATGCAACCTGGGTCGGCAGCTCGGAAGAGGAACTGATTTCCAAGTGGGGGCCGCCGAAGAAAAGCTACACGTTCGAAAGCGGGGCAAAGATCATTTCTTACGAAGAGATCTGGGGCCCGATGTCGGCGTACAGCGTCTGCGTAGAGAAATTCCTCATCGAGAACGGCCAGGTGACCAAGTGGGGACTTTCGGATTGCCCGGAGCGCGCCTCCGGGACGGTCCCGAACGGTACCCCTGTTCCGCAGCCGACCCTGTAAGGCAAGCGTCCCGGGATCAGCTGGAGCGTAGCCGACAGTGAAAGGTACTGCCCACTACGTTCCTCCCGGACTGCGGCACGAACAACCAGCCCACTGCGGCTAGCACCCTTCACAATCTGCGCTGCTTGGAGCGTTGCCCATACCGTCCGGCATGAGCGTTCAGCTTTGTTAGGGGCACTAGTCAATTGGCGCTTGCAGCGACTGCCTGGCTGGATCGGCAAAACTGCGAGGCGATGTGGACGCAGAGTCCGCCTAGGGTCGGTAGCCGCCTCTCACCAGGGGTAGAGATCGGCCAGAAGCGGACGGCCGCCTACCACCTCAAAGCTGAGCTTTACTCCATTCGTCCACTGGGTATCGCGAAGGTGCAGATCAGATGGACTTCATCGAAGACTTCATACTCATTTATCTGGCGCATCGCGTCGGTGCCTGCGTACTGCGCTTTCTGAGCGGTGGCCGGTTCTTGGGGGAAAGTGGCTTTGCCTGGGGCTGGGCAGTCTTCGTCGGCAGTTTGGTTCTATTCGCTCCATTCGTAGCGCTCATCACCTGGCTTATGTATCGCAGCGCCCATTAAGCGAGAGTCCGCAATGGGTCGGTAGCCGCCTCCAATCAGGGACAGCAGTCGACCAGAAGCGAACACCGCCAAACATCGCTCCGGCTCTACCCCGGCCTACCGAGGATTATCGGGCATGTAGAACGCGACCAGATCGAGGCAGGCGCTGATGCCATGCTCGATGGCCTTCATGTTCCGCCGCCGCTGCCAGTCCAGCCAGAGGCCGTCGAGCATGGCCATGATGGCGTCGGCCGACTTCTCGATGCGCTCGGTACCCACCTCGCGCTCGTCTGCGATCCTGCCAAGGATTTCCACCAGGCGTTCGCGATAGATGGCGTAGAGCTTGCGCTCGGTGTCGGCAATGTCGTCCTGGAACAGCGACGCGGACCACAGGTCGATACGCACCGACAGGTAGCTGCGATCCAGGAAGGTGGCGGTGAAGCCACTGCGCAGGAAAACCTCGAGCTGAGCCATCGACGTGCGCGGCTCGGCCACCAGCCCGGCTCGTGTCGCTTCGTAGAGCTGGTGCGAGGCGTACTTGTAGGCCTCCACCAGCAGCTCGTTCATGTCCTTGAAGTGGTAGCTAATGTGCCCCAGCGCCATCTCGGCGCGCGCCGCGACCTTGCGTGCCGAGAGCTTGGCGTAGCCCTCCTCGCTCAGGCAGAGAAAGGCCGCCTTGATGATTTCCTCGCGGCGCAGTTCAGGATCGTAGACTTTCTTCGCTTTCTGTTGCGCCGCTTTCTCTTGCGCCATGGCGTGCCGATTCCAGATGTGGCAATTCGGGGTGGATTATTCCGCCCCGCGTCCGTGATGGTCAAAAGTTAGTTCGCTCAGAGCCTTATCCAGGTCGCCTTGAGTTCAGTGTATTTGTCGAAAGCATGCAGCGAGCGGTCTCGCCCGTTGCCGGATTGCTTGAAGCCGCCAAAGGGCGCCGTCATGTCACCACCGGAGTACTGGTTGACCCATATCGAGCCAGCCCGCAATGCACGCGCAACCTGATGAGCACGCGACAGGTTCGATGTCCACAGGGCCGCCGCTAGCCCGTAGGGCGTGTCGTTGGCGATGGTCACCGCTTCTTCCGCATCCTCGAAGGAAATCACCGAGAGCACCGCGCCGAAGATTTCCTCGCGGGCGATACGCATATCATTGCGTACGCCATCGAAGACCACCGGCGCCAGATAGCAGCCCTCACCTTCACCCGTACCGACCACCAGCCAGGCGCCCTCCTCCAGACCGCTGGCGATATAGCCCTGCACGGCCTGCAGATGCTGCGCATCGACCAGAGCGCCGTAGCGGCTGGCGGGATCGAGCGCGTCGTTCGGCGTCCAGGCAGCAAGCGCCTCGCGCACGTGTTCCAGAAACGCCTCTCGTACCGACTCCTGCACCAGCAGGCGCGAGCCGGCCGTGCAGACCTGCCCCTGGTTGTAGGCGATGGCGGACGCCGCGCTGATGGCGGCAGCGCGGAGATCCGGTGCATCGGCGAAGACGATGTTCGGGCTCTTGCCGCCGGCCTCGGTCCACACGCGTTTGAGGTTGGATTGCCCGGAGGCAATCATCAGCCGCTTGGCCACACCGGTCGAACCGGTGAAGGCGATGGCATCCACGTCCATGTGCCGCGACAGCGCATCACCCGCCTCGGCGCCAAAGCCAGGCACCACGTTCAGCACACCCTCGGGAATCCCCGCCTCGCAAGCCAGTGCGGCGATGCGGATGGCCGTCAGCGGCGAACGCTCGGACGGCTTGAGCACCACCGAATTGCCGCAGGCCAGTGCCGGGCCGAGCTTCCAGCTGGCCATCAGCAGCGGGAAGTTCCACGGCACTATCACACCGACCACACCCACCGCCTCGCGGGTAACCAGGCCCAGCTGGTCTTCGGCGGTGGCGGCGATCTCGCCGTAGACCTTGTCGATGGCCTCGGCGGACCAGCGAATGGCGTTGGCCGCGCCGGGCACGTCGGTGGCCAGTGCGTGGGCAATGGGTTTGCCCATGTCGAGGGTCTCCAGCAGCGCCAACTCCTCGGCATGGCGCTCGAGCAGCTCAGCGAAACGGATCAGGATGCGCTTGCGCTGCACCGGCGCCATACGCGACCAGTGTCCGGCTTCGAATACCCGACGCGCAGCGGCTACTGCGCGATCGATGTCAGCCGCGTCGCCACGGGCGATGGCCACCAGCTTGCGGCCGTCCAGCGGGCTGTTCTTGTCGAAACTGCGCTGATCCTGCGCGGTGCTGTAGGTCCCGTCGATAAAGCAGCGGCCTTCGATGGCGAGCGCGGCGGCGCGCTCGCGCCAGTCCTTCAGTGTTGTTGCGGTCATGGGTTTGCTCCTTGAGCGGGAATGGATTCAGGCGACGCCCCGTTGTGACAGGCCGTCGAGCCAGTCCGGGTCCATCTGCGGCATGCTGTCGAGCAGGCGCGTGACGTAGCTGTCGCAGGGCGGCGTGAACACCCGCTGCTTCTCACCGAAATCGACGACCCTGCCGGCCTTGAGCACCAGCACGTCGTCGGCGATGGACTTCACCACCGACAGGTCGTGGGTGATGAACAGGTAGGTGACGCCCAGGCTCTGCTTGAGATCGTCGATCAGTCGCAGGATGCCCTCAGCGACCAGCTGGTCCAGAGCGCTGGTGATCTCGTCGCAGACGATCACCGCCGGGTCCGCTGCCAGGGCACGGGCAATGCCGACGCGCTGCTTCTGCCCGCCGGACAACTCGCCCGGCCGTCGCGCCATGAAGCGCCCGGGCTCCAGCCCCACGGCATCGAGCAGCTCCCGGGTTCGTGCCTCACGCCGGGAGGCGTCCAGGCCACCGTAGAACTGCAGCGGGCGGCCGACGATATCGCTGATGCGATGGCGCGGGTTCAGCGCCGTGTCGGCCATCTGGTAGATCATCTGGATCGAGCGCAGCTCTTCCCGGCTGCGTTTGGCGTAATGCGCAGCAAGTGGTTTGCCCTGAAACAGGATGCTGCCCTCGCGGCTGGGCAAAGCGCCGGAGATGCAGCGCCCGAGAGTCGACTTCCCGGAGCCCGACTCGCCGACGATAGCCAGCGTGCGTCCCTGGAACACCTTCAGCGACACATCGTCGAGCACCTGCTTGTTGCCGTAGCCGGCACGGATGCCGCTCAGCTCCAGCAGTGGCTGCTGGTCGGCGGCCACCGGCGGGCGCGCCTCGCAGGCGAGGTTGCGCACCGCCCACAGCGAGCGGGTGTAGTCCGCCTGCGGTTGGGCGATCAGCCGGCGCTTGTCGCCGCGCTCGACGAGATGGCCGTCCTTGAGCACCATCACTTCATCAGCCATCTGCGCCACCACGGCGAGGTCGTGGGAGATGTAGATCGCCGCCACCTGGAACTCACGGACCAGCTCGCGGATGGTCAGCAGCACGTCGATCTGCGTGGTGACGTCCAGCGCCGTGGTCGGTTCGTCGAAGATGATCAGGTCCGGCCGGCAGGACATCGCCATGGCCGTCATGATCCGCTGCAGCTGACCGCCGGATACCTGGTGCGGATAGCGCTCTCCAATGATCTCGGGCTCGGGCAATGAGATCTTGCGATACAGCTCCACCGCATCCCGGCGGGCCTGCTCACGAGGCGCCAATCCGTGTTCCAGCGCACTCTCGCAATGCTGGTCGATCAGCCGGTGCGCCGGGTTGAAGCTCGCCGCCGCGGACTGCGCGACGTAGGCGATGCGTGCGCCGAGCAGCTCACGGTGCTGCGACTCGGGCACTTGGCGCAGGTCGATGCCATCGAAGAGGATTTCGCCGCCGCTGATGCGGCAGCCGTCGCGGGTGTAGCCCATGGCGGCGAGACCGATGGTGGATTTTCCGGCGCCGGACTCGCCAACCAGGCCGAGTATCTTGCCGCGCTGCAGCTGCAGGTCGATGCCGTGGACGATCTCGTTCCAGCCGTCCGCGCCGCCAGCCTCGATGCGCAAGCCGGTGATCTTCAGCAAGGGTTCGCTCATGTTGCGTGTCCTCAGGTACGGGGGCTGACCTTCATCGCCGCTGGGCGAGGAACCAGTCGGCGACGAAGTTGACGGCGATCGCCAGCACGCCGATGGCGGCGGCGGGAATCAGCGGGGTGAGGTCGCCGAAGGAAATCAGCGAAGCGTTCTCGCGGACCATGCTGCCCCAGTCCGCCAGCGGCGGTTGCAGCCCCAGGCCGAGGAAGGACAGCGAGGAAATGGTCAGGAAGACGAAGCAGAAGCGCAGGCCGAACTCCGCCACCAGCGGTGCCCGCACATTGGGCAGCAACTCCATCGCCACCAGCCAGAACAGTCCCTCACCGCGCAGCCGGGCGACTTCCATGTAGTCGGTCACCACCACGTTGAGCGACACCGAGCGCGCCAGGCGGAAGATCCGCGTGGCGTCCACCAGGGCGATGACGAACACCAGGTTGGCGATGCTGGTGCCGAAGATGGTCAGCAGGAGTAGCGCGCAGATCAGTTGCGGCACTGCCATCAGCACGTCGACCAGGCGCGACAGCACTCCGTCGACCCAGCCGCCCATGGCGGCGGCGATCAGCCCCAGCGAGCCGCCGATGAAGAACGCCAGCGCAGTGGACAGCAATGCGATGCCGATGGTGTTGCGCGCAGCGAAGATCACCCGCGAGAGCATGTCGCGTCCCAGGGCGTCGGTGCCCAGCCAGTGCTGCGCGCTCCACGGGTCGTACTCGCCGCCGATGATCTCGGTCTCGCCGAAGGGCGCCACCAGCGGCCCGAACAGCGCGAGGAAGGTATAGAAAAGGATGATCAGCAGGCCGATGCGGGCGGTCCAGGTCATCTGCTTGAAGGTTGCGATCACGGCATTCATCGATTGGCCCTTACTTGCGGTGCAGCAGACGCGGATTGGTGACGATGGACAGCACATCGGCGAGCAGGTTGATGCCGATGTAGACCACCGCGAAAATGCAGCAGCAGGCCTGCACCACCATGACGTCGCGCTTGATCACCGAGTCCACCATCAGTTGCCCGAGGCCGGGATAGACGAACACCACCTCGACCACCACCACGCCGGTGATCAGGTACGCAAGGTTCACCGCGATGACGTTGACGATGGGCGCCCAGGCGTTGGGCAGCGCGTGGCGCAGGACGATCTTCAGCCGCGACAGACCCTTGAGCCGGGCCATTTCGATGTAGGGCAGTTGCAGCAGGTCGAGCACCGCGATACGCGTCATGCGCATCATGTGCGCGGTGATCACCAGCGTGAGTGTCAGCGCTGGCAGGAAGGCCGCCTGCAGATGCTCCAGCAGGCTCGCGGAGGCCGGCACGTCGGCGATGGAGGGAAACAGCGGGTGCTTGACCGCCAGCCAGAGGATGAGGATGTAGCCGATGAAGAACTCCGGAAGTGACACGGCCGCCAGGGAAATGATGTTCACGACGCGGTCGTAGATCGAGTCCTTGAAGAGCGCTGCGAAGAGTCCCAGAAGCAATGCCAGGGGCACCGCGATCAGCGCCGTGTAGCCGGCCAGGAACAGGGTATTGAGCAGGCGCTGGCCGATCAGTTCGGACACTGCCCGGCCATTGGACAGCGAGGTGCCGAAGTCGCCCTGCAGGCTGCCCAGCAGCCAGTGCAGGTAGCGGCTCAGTGCCGGCTGGTCGAGCCCCAGCTCGTGGCGCAGGGCGTGCAGTGCCTCGGGGGTGGCGGACTGGCCGAGCAGCTTCTGCGCCATGTCGCCGGGCAGCAGCTGGACTGCCGCGAAAATGAGTGCGGAGACGCCCAGCAGGGTCAGGGCTCCGAGAAGAATGCGCCGCAAGAGAATCGGGTAAATCAGAGCCATGGTAGCGACCTGCTGATCGGTTGGGCGTTGTTGTTTTTCTGTTTTCTAGTTATTGCGGGGAGGGTCGTACCCACCCTCCTCCGCCTATCGGCAGGCGTTACTGCGAAGCCTTCTGAAGGAAGGCTTTCAGGTGCGGAACCACCTTGTCGCTCGCTTCGATCAGGATCGCGTGCTTGAGGTCGGGTAACACCACCAGCTCGGAATGCGGCAACGCCTCGGCGATCTGCCGGTTCAGTACCGGATTGCAGCCGCCATCGAACTCGCCGGTGAGCACCAGGCAGGGCTGGATGACCTCATGCAGCCAGGGCGCCATCTCGGTCTCCGCGTAGATGTGGAAGACGTTGAGGAACACTGCGGCCGGCGTGGCCATCACCTGCTGCTTGCGCCACTCGATGACCTCCGGGTGCGCGGTGCAGAAGGACTCGGTGAACCAGCGCTGGGTCAACGTATCGAGCACCGGGCCGATACCTTTTTCTTCCATGGCACGGACCACCTTGCGCACGTTCTCGCTGTCCTGCGGCGAGCGGAACGCCGCGGTGGACAGCAGCCCAATGCTCAGTACGTGCTGCGGGTACTTGTGTGCATAGGCCGGGCCGATCATGCCGCCGAGGGAATGACCGATGATGTGCATCTGCTCGATGCCCAGCCGTGCCCGCAGGGCTTCCAGGTCCTCGACCAGTTCATCCAGGCCGAAGTCTTCGCTGGGCAGCGGCGAGTCGCCGTGGCCGCGCAGGTCGTAGCGGATGCAGGTGAAGCTGTCCTTCAGCGCCTCGGTGACCTTGTCCCAACCGGTCTTGCGCGCGCCGATGCCGTGCACCATCACCAGGGCCGGGCCCTGGCCGTCCACCACATAGGCGCAATCGATTGCCTTGCTCATCGTTCGCCTCCTCAGGCCTGGGCTTGGTTTTCGGCAATGATCTCGGCGTAGCTGCGCCCACCCACGCCCCAGTCGGCCGGGTCCACCTCCTTGAGCAGGATGGTCACCGCCTGGGCCTTGCCGCCGCATACCTGCAGGTAGGTCTCGGTCAGCGCCTGGATCAGCTCGCGTTTCTTTTCAGGGGTGCGTCCGGGGAAGAGTTCTACGGTAAGCAGGGGCATCAGCCGGTCCTCTTGTTCATATTGGTCATATGGGTCATGGCGGGTTGAGTGGTGTTGGCGCTGAAGTGCGGAATGATCTGCTCGCCGAAGCGCCGCATCATGTCCAGGCTGTCCTCCTGGGACTGGCCGAAGTTGGCGGTCATGATCACTTCGTCGATACCCGCCTCGGCATAGGCCGAGAGCTGGTCGAGCATCTGCTCGCGGGTGCAGATCAACAGGTTCCTGCCCAGTTCCTCGATGGACTGCTGGCGCGGCAGCGCCTCGATGCCACCGCCATGGACGATGCCGGGGCCGGTGAAGACGTTGTCAAAGCGCCGGTAGTACTCGTAGGCCAGTTGCAGCTTCTCGCGGGCATCGGCTTCGTCACGGGCCAGGTAGGTGGCGCGTTGCAGCGAGAGCCGGGCGTGGCGTGCGGATTTCGGCTTGGCCTCGGCCTTGCCGCGGCGGAAGGCGTTGACCTGGTCCAGCAGCATCTGGTGGTCACCGCTGAGCGGCGTGGTCTGCACCGAGAAGCCCTGGCGTGCGCAGGCCTGGATGCCGTCGGGCGCCATGCTCGCCACCACCAGCGGAATCTCCCGCTCGGGGCGCGGCATCACGGTCAGCGGGCCGAACTGGTAGTACTTGCCGTCCCAGCTCACTTCCTTGCGCGTCAGCAGGGCCTGCAATACGGCGAGGGATTCATCGAAGCGCTCGCGGGTCTCGTGCATCGGTACGCCGAGCATCTCGATCTCGTACTTGAAGGCGCCACGCCCTACTCCCAGTACCAGCCGGCCGTCGCACAGCGCGTCGGCCTGCACCACTTCGCCGGCGAAGACGCGCATGTCACGGACCGGCAGCACAGCGATGGAGGTGACCAGTTCGATATGGCGGGTGACCGCGGCGATCTTCACCGCCATCTGCAGCGGCGACGGCACCAGAAGGATATTGATCAGGTGGTGTTCGGGGATGGAAATGCCGGCGTAACCGACCTCTTCCGCCACCACGGCCTGCTCGACCATGTGCTCGTAAAGCTGTTTGCCGGAGGCATCCGGATCGGGCAGGTAGGAACTGAGGAAATGGTTGAATTCCATGTTGTTATCCACTCGGTGGTCTTAGTGTTTCCAGTCCAGCCAGTGCACGGGCTTGCCCGCGATGCCGGCGATTCGTCCGCCATCGGCGGTGTCGCAATAGATGCCGAAGCTGTCGGCCTGGCGTTCGCTGAAGAAGCGATGGAGCATGCTGATGCAGTAGTCGCCGCGGACCAGCCGCCAGGGCTCGTCTTCGGCGCGGAACAGGCGTACTTCGCGACCAGCACTGGCGGCCGGTGCCAGTTCACCGCTGGCGTCCGCGCGGAAGATCAGGCGGGTGAAGTCATCTCCCGCCTCCTCGAACATCGAGTAGATGAACGACACCTCGCCCACCAGGCCGACCCGGCGGAACACCTCGTCGATCACCGCCTTCTGGCTCACCCCGGCGCGCCAGAACACCTCGGGGATGCTCCAGTGTTCCTGGCCCGGCTCACGGACCAGCAGCACGCCGTTGTCGCGGGCAATCAGGCAACCGACCTTGAGCGCACTGCCACGCTCGACCTGGATGGCCTTGGCGCCTTCGGCAAAGTCGATGTAGCTGCCACGGAAGTAGCCGAGCGGGCTGCCGACGCTGCTGCGGTAACGCTGCACTTCGCCGATCAGGATCACGTGGTCGCCAGCCTCCACCAGGCTGTGGCGGCGGCAGCTGAGCACGCTGAGGCTGTCGGCCAGGCACGGCACGTCGACCTCGCAGGAGAGCAGCTCGACCCCCGCGAACTTGTCCGCGGTACGCCCGGCGAAGCGGTTGGACAGCTCGCGCTGCCAGTCGCCGAGGATGTTGATGGCGAAGCGTTCGGCGGCGCTGAACACCGCCAGGCTGCCGGCGCTCTTCGCAATGCACACCAGCACCAGCGCCGGGCTCAGCGACACCGAAGTGAAGGAGTTGGCGGTGAAGCCACGCGGGGAACCATCGGCCTCGCGGGTGGTGACAATGGTGACGCCGGTCATGAAGGTACCGAAGACGTTACGCAGGCTGCGGGTGTCGTCGACGCTGACCGGATGCCAGTCGAGGTTGCTCATCTCGCTCTCCCGTTTCACGCCAGCGACCAGCGCTCGATCGCGCGCATGCCGTCCAGCGCCATGTCGCCGGCAATGGTCGGCGAGGTCACCACGTCGTTGCCCATGCCCATGATGTGGTTCATGAACATCGGCACCACGGTGGCGCCTTCCTCGTGGAGCATCTTCTGCATGTCCCAGTAGATGGCCTTGCGCCGGGTCTCATCGAGTTCGGAGCGGCCCTGCAGCAGGAGCTTGTCGAAGCGCTCGTTGTTCCACTGGGTGTCGCCCCAGGAAGCGCCGCTGGCGTAGATCTGGCTGAAGATCCAGTCCGGGGTCGCACGGCCGGTCCAGTAGCACATGCAGAACGGTTTCTTGGACCAGACGTTGATCCAGTAACCGTCGTTGGATTCGCGGATGACCTTGAGGTTGATGCCGGCCTTGCGCGCGCTTTCCTCGAACAGCACGCCGGCATCCACCGCCCCGGCGAAGGCCGCATCGGCGGCACTGATGCTCACGTCCAGGCTGTCCAACCCGGCCTGCTTGAGGTAGAACCGCGCCTTGTCCGGATCGTACTGGCGCTGCGGCAGTTCGCTGTTGAAGTATTTCTGCTGCCGCCCGATGGGGTGGTCGTTGCCAACGCTGCCGTGGCCGCGCAGCAGGGACTTCACCCACTGGTCACGATCCACCGCATGCTTGAGCGCCAGGCGCACGTTGTTGTCCTGGAACGGGCTGACCTGGGCGATCATCGGCATGGTGGCGTGGTTCAGGCCGGTGACCTCGGCGATACGCACCTTGTTGCTGCGCTGCAACAGCGACAGGGTCTTGATCTCCACGCGGTTGATGACGTTGACCTTGCCGGTGAGCAGCGCGTTCTGCCGCGCCACGGAGTCGGCGATGGCGATCAGCTCGGCCTCCTCGACATGCGCCCGACCCGGCTTCCAGTAGTTGGGGTTGCGCACCACGAAGGCCCGCACGCCGGGGTTGTACTCCTTGAGCATGTAGCCACCGGTGCCGACGCCGGAGCGCCAGTCCACCTGGCCGTCGAACCCACGCGGAAGGATGCTCAGGTGGTAATCGCTCATCAGCACCGGGAAGTCCGCGTTGCCGCCCTTGAGACTGACGCGCACCGTCGAATCATCGATCGCCTTGACCTCGTCGATCTGCGAGACGATGGATTTGGAAAGGGACTTGGAGCCGTCCTTGCGGTGGTAGTCGAGCGTGGCCACCACGTCGTCGGCAACGAAGGGCTTGCCGTTGTGGAACTGCACGCCGCTGCGCAGCTTGAAGGTCCAGACCCTGGCGTCCGGCGAGGAATCCCAGGACTCCGCCAGCTCGGGGATGGCATTGCCGCTGCTGTCGATCTCCACCAGGTTGCCGCGCAGGGCCTGGCTCAGCAGCATCATGAAATCGTCTTCAGCCAGGCCCGGATCAAGGCTGTCGGTAGTCGACGCCCCGGCCAGGCCGAACACCAGCCGCCCGCCCTTCTTCGGCTCGGCGAACGCCGGCAGCGGCAGGCCGCCCAGCAGCACACCCGCCCACAACAGCCCCATCGTCCCCTTCACCAGGTCGCGACGAGTTACGCCGGAGGATGGCTCCCCAGGTTGCTTTTCCTTCATCCCACACCTCGCAAGACACTTGAGTTTTGTACGACCGTACAGGCATGAAACGAAGTAGCACCTGCGGTCATCTGATAATTGTTATCGCCTCAATGCGGCTGCCAAGGCGTTCTCTGGCGGAACGATTTTGGACAGTCGTACAGATTATTATCAGCAAGACCAGCGGCGCGCAAGAAATTTCTGTACAGTCGTACAGAACGTATGCCGACAGCTGCTCGGTGTCAGGTGAGGCGAAGGGGAATACGCCCGGTTGCACCTGACTTGCACGCTCACCCGCAGCTCGGCGGAGCACCGGGTGCTCCGCTTACAGGCGAACGGCTGGCAGGTGGGGCGTTACTGGGGTGCCAGGTCGCCGAACCAGTAGGAGGAAGTGACGCCACCGTCCATGAGGAAATCGCTACCGGTGATGAACGCACCATCCTGCCCCATGAGCAGCGCGGCCACCGCCCCAACCTCATCCGGCGTACCGGCGCGGCCCACCGGGCAGAGTTCAATCATGCGCCGATAGCCCTCCCCACGCGGACCGGTCAGTTCATCCCTGGCCAAGGGCGTGATGATGATCCCGGGGCTGATCGTGTTCACCCGCGCGCCACGCTTGCCCCAGCGCACCGCCTCAGCCATCACCCGTAGCGAGTTGCCGCGTTTGGAAAGCTGGTAGGCATGCAGCGAATCCTTGACCGACTCCGGTTGCAGAAACGACAGCGCGAGCAGTTCTTCCGCCGGCGTCAGGGCCAGCGCCCGGTTCTGTTCATCGGTCAGCGCGCCCAGTCGATGCCCTGACTGGGAAGCGATGACGACTGCAGCACCACCCTTGGCGATCACGCTGCCGAACTCTTCGAGGATCACCGCGGTACCGTACAGGTCGACGGCCAGGATCGTCTGCGGAGATGCCTGCGAGGGCGAGACACCCGCCGCGTGAACGAGCCCACTGACCGTCCCCAGCGAGCAGGCAAGCTCGACCAGCGCATGAACCGATTCGCGGGAAGATACATCGACGGTCGTCACGTGAGTTTCATAGCCCGCATTGCTGAGGACTTCCGCCGCGCTGCGGGCATTCTCCTCGCGCAGGTCCGCGAGCAGGACCCGCTTCCCGACACCCACCCGCCTGGCAATGGCCTGCCCTATCGAGCCAGGACCGATGACGGCGATGACATCCGTTGAAGTGTTCATTCCAAGCTCCTATCACTCTGGTGCCGGTCACTGTAGTCGCTGCCCCGAACGTCAACTACTCGCCCCGGATCGCTAACGGCCATGAATTCTCTTCATCAATTCAGGAACTGTGTTGCCAACGGGAACGACGCCTCATGGCGAGAAGCCGTGGCTCACCCGGCAGCGATCCGTCAGACGTCGACTTCGCCTCGCCTCGGAGCAAGCCGTCGCTCACGTCCCCGAGCACGGCACGCCAATTGTCGACTGATGGCGAATAGAACCACGGGCTCGGCCAACTACCTGATGGCAGCGTCATCAAGCGCCAGATCCGCAAGAGTGATTGCCGCGCAGGAGTCACACTGCTTCCGACGAAGCTCACCAGTGGAGACTCAAGGCGCCCCCAGGAACCAGCGGTAATAGGGATTTTCCCCGTCATCCATGGCGACCTGACGGGCATCGCGTGCCCAGGCCTGGCGGTCGCCGCGGTAGGCGTGCAGGCTCAGGTCGTAGAAGCGCCGCAGTCTCAGCCAATAGTCGTTGACCGATGCCTGTACCGACGGCACAGCGTTCTCCAGCGGCGGAGCCGAACGCAGGGCGAGCAAGGCCGGCAGCACCCGGGCGATTTCCTTCGAACGAACCCAGGGCGCGTATTCGATGCGCGGATGGTCATCGGTGACCGCCAGCGCGTCACCCGCGTAGCGCTCCAGCCCAGCGCGGTCGGTAACCCAGGTGGCAAGCAGGGCTTCCACCGAGTCGACCCCGACCTCGCCCAGGGCAGCGGCGATTTCCGGCTGCTCGAAGCGTTTGCGGATGATGGTCATGTCCAGGTTCAGGGGCTGCAGCGAACCGACCAGGAGCATCTCGTGGAACTCGGTCGTCCAGAGCGTTGCGTAGGGGAAGACATCGATGAAACTGCGCACCAGCGAGCGGCTTTCCTCGTCGTTCTGGGTCGGCAAGGGCAACCACTGGGCGACGACGCCATTCTGCTCAAGGCGCGAGGCGGCTAGCTGGTAGAAGTCGCGTGAGTACAGGTTGACCACGCCCGCCGCCGAGGGCGGCGGTGGCTCCAGGGTGATCATGTCGTAGCGCTCGGCACTGCGCAGCAGCTCACGCCGGCCATCACGCAGGCGGATGTCCAATCGAGGGTCATGGATGGCGTCGAAGTTACCCTTGAAGTTCGGCGCTGCGGCCAGCACTTCCGGCAGCAATTCCGCGACTACAGGATGCTGCAGATCGCGATAGCGCAGCATGGCGCCGGCCGTGATGCCGGTGCCGAAGCCGATCACCAGCGCCGAGCGCGGCTCGCCGTTGTGGATCAGCAATGGCAGCAGCGCCTGCAGGCGCATGTAGCGCAGCGACGGCATGGCGTCGCCGGTGTTGGAGACGCCCTGGATGTACAGCCGGCTGAAACGGTTGTCGCCCCTACCCTGCTCCACCACGGCGACCGTGCCGCCGCGGCCTTCGGCATAGAAGCTGATCTGGCCGTTGCGCGCACCGGGCATCAGCGTGGCCAGGTGCTGTGGAGGCGTCAGCGCGCCAATTCCGACTGCAAGCACCGCCACCGCAGCGACTCCGAGTCGCAGCGACGTGCTCACGCCCTTCCCGCGCCAGACGGCAAGCAGGCCAATGACGGCAGCCAGGGCCCCAAGCACGGCCAGTGTACGTACCAGCCCCAGGCCCGGAACCAGAACGAAGCCGGTCAGCAGGACGCCGGCGATACCGCCCAGGGTATTGAGCGCCACCACTACGCCGACATCGCGGCCCACATGGTTTCGATCCACCGAGAGCCGAAGGGCGATCGGGAAGGCCGCGCCCAACAAGGTCGTCGGCAGGAACACCACGCACAGCGCCGCCACGGCGAAGCGGGCGCTCATGCCCGCCAGTTCGCTGCCACCGGCTTGCATCACCAGCCACTCGGCGCGGGTCTGCAGGCCGACCAGCCAGGCGCCAAGGCCCGCGATCTGCACAATCGCCAACAGCCCGGCCGACGCGATGAGCAAGCCGAACAGTCCCCAGGGATCACGGATGCGGTCCGCGCGCCGGGCATACAGGGCGCTACCCAGCACCAGGCCGCAGAGGTAGGTGGCCAGCACCACGGCGAAGGCGAAGGTGCGGGTGCTCATGAATTGGACGATGGACTGCGTCCAGACCACCTCGTAGCCCAGCGCCACGCCACCGGCGACGCAGTACAACGCGATGGCCAGGCGTGCGCCAGGACGGCGCGGTTCGGCCGTTTGCGCTGCCTGTGCGGGAGGCTTGGCGAGCTCGCGGCGGATCAGCAGTGCACCGGCGGCAGCGAACAGGTTGAACACGGCTGCCGCACACGCGCTGCCCAGCACCCCCAGCGAAGGCAACAGAACGAAAGCCGCTACCAGCGTGCCGGCAATGGCGCCCGCCGTGTTGGCGGCATACAGGCCGCCGCCGGCGCGCCCCATCTGACCTTCGGCGGGCTCCAGCGCGCGGACCAGCACCGGCAGCGTGCCGCCCATGAAGAATGCCGGAACACCGACCAGCACGAATGGCAACGCCCACGCCAGGACGCCGAATGCCGCTTCCAGAAATGCAAAGGTGCCGGCGGCATTGGCCAGCGCCACGGTGGTGACAACACCCAGCAACGCCACCAGAAACTCCAATCCGGCATACAGCCGCAGCGGTCGTACCAGGCGGTCCGCCAGTCGCCCGAATGCCAGCCCGCCCAGGGCCAGCCCAGCGAAGAAGGCACTGATTGCCGTGGTGACGGCATACACCTCGACCCCGACCACCAGCGAAAGCTGCTTGACCCACAGCACCTGAAAGACCAGTGCCGAGCCGCCCGAGGCGAACAGCAGCAGCGCCGGCAACCACATGGCGAGCGCTGGTTGCAGGCGACCTTCCGTGGAGGCGGCGCGCGAAGCTTTCATGGGCGAGGAGCTGACCGCTGGAGGCATCGAATCAACCTTGTCTGACAGTGAATCCCCCGCGATAGCCAGGCTATCGCGGGGGATGGAAGGGGCGTCGTGGATCGAGCGCCCCGGCTACCGATCACTACTTGGCGCCCTGCTTCATCTTCGCCTCGATCTTCGCATCCACGTCCTTGCGGATCTGATCGATGCTGAAGCTGGCCGGGCGTTGGCTCGGCGGGTAGTCAACGAAGGTCTGCAGGAAGGCCGCCGCCTTGCGAGTGCCCTGGAACAGCAAATAATCGTTCTTGGTCAGCCAGTCGTAGTACTGGTCGGAAACCACGTCCGCCCGCTCGTAGGGGTCCATGCGCAGGTTGAACAGCTTGGGAACCCGCAGGCAAGTGAAGGGCTCGCTCCAGACTTGCAGGCCACCCGGTGCGCGCTGTTCGCACCAGACGATCTTCCAGTCGTCGAAACGCATGCCCACCAACTCGGCCTCATCGTTGAAGTAGTAGAACTCGCGGCGCGCACCCTTGTCGGTCTTGCCAGTCAGGTAGTCCAGCTGGTTGTAGCCGTCGAGGTGCACCTTGAAGTTCTTGCCGCCGACATCAGCACCCTTTAGCAGGCGCTCCTTGATATCGGTATCGCCAATGGCCGCCAGCAAGGTCGGGAACCAGTCCAACCCGGAGAACATCTGGGTGGAAACGGTGCCTGGCTTGATGTGGTTCGGCCAGCGGATCATCGCCGGCACCCGATAGGCGCCCTCCCAGTTGGAGTTCTTCTCGTTACGGAACGGCGTGGTCGCGGCATCCGGCCAGGACCACTGGTTCGGGCCGTTATCGGTGGTGTAGACGACGATGGTGTTGTCGGCGATTTTCAGGTCGTCCACCGCCTTGAGCAGTTTGCCGACGTCGCCGTCGTGCTCGAGCATGCCGTCGGCATAGTCGTTGCCGGCCATTCCGCTCTGGCCTTTCATGGAATCACGCACGTGGGTGAAGGCATGCATGCGCGTGGTGTTCATCCAGACGAAGAAGGGTTTGTCCGCCTTCACCTGTTTGTCCATGAAGTTGATCGCGGCCTGAGTAGTGTCGTCGTCGATGGTTTCCATACGTTTGCTGGTCAGCGCACCGGTGTCCTCGATCTTGCCGTCGGCGGTGGCCTTCAGCACGCCCCGGGGCGAAGCAGCCTTGGTGAAGGCTTCATCGTCCTTGGGCCAGTACGGGCGCTCGGGTTCTTCCTCAGCGTTGAGGTGGTACAGGTTGCCGAAGAATTCGTCGAAGCCATGCTTGGTCGGCAGGTACTCATCGCGGTCGCCCAGGTGGTTCTTGCCGAACTGCCCGGTGGCATAGCCGTGCGCCTTGAGCGCCTGGGCGATGGTCACGTCGCGGTCCTGCAGCCCCACCGGCACACCCGGCATGCCCACCTTCGACAGACCGGTGCGCAGGATCGACTGCCCGGTGATGAAGGTTGAGCGGCCGGCAGTACAGCTGTTCTCCGCGTAGTAGTCGGTGAACATCATCCCTTCCTTGGCGATGCGGTCGATGTTCGGCGTCTGGTAGCCGACCACGCCGAAGGCGTAGGCACTGATGTTGGTCTGACCGATATCGTCGCCGAATATCACCAGGATGTTCGGCTTGTCCGCCGCACTGGCGACCGAACATCCCACTATCGCGGTCGCCGCGAGGGCGAACTGCGATATCCATCTTCCCGTGCGCTTCATTGGTGTATCTCCATTCCAGTTGCTGGTCGTTTGCCACGACTGCGATCACTGGAGACGCCGACTACCTGGCTGGAAATCCCCGTGTCCCTGCGGTTTTGCTTGTTGGTATGTCACTCATCGAACGGATAGATCCTCTTCCACTCCCTTGCCATGTCCACTACCACCCACTCCTTGTCCTTCGCGATATCGAGCGCCTTGTCCAGGCGACCGACCTTGCTCTGCCGGTCATAGGCCCACTCCCGCTTTTCATCGGTGTGGTGCACCAGCCCGGCGAAGCGCAGCCCCTTGCCCGCGGTGGTCCACTGCAGCATCTGCAGGTCACCGTCGGAGTTGCCAAAGGCCAGGATCGGCCGGCGGCCGATGATGCTGTCGATGCTCTCCGGCTTGCCGGGGCCATCGTCGTTATGGACCAGCGTGGGCAGGCGCTGGATCGACAGTTGCCCACCCCGGTCCTCGAAGCGGCTGCCCAGGGTCGTACCGATCACCTGCTCGGGCGGAATGCCGTAGACCTCGTCGGCGAAGGCCCGCATGAAAGCCACTTCGCCGCCGGAAACGATGTAGGTCTTGAATCCGTTGGCACGCAGATAACCCAGCAACTCCAGCATCGGCTGGAACACCATCTCGGTGTACGGCTTGTGGCTGCGCGGGTGACGGGCGCTGGCCAGCCAGCTCTGGGCATTGGCGATGAACGCGTCAGTGCTTACGCCGGCATGGGTGGCGGCGACTATCTCCAGAATGCCGGACATGCCGCTGTCGGCCAGCGTCTTGTGGTCGCCCTCGAGCACCGCCTTGAACGGCTGTTTGGTCTTCCATTCCGGATGCTGTGGCGCCTGCCGTTTCACCTCGTCGAGGGCAAAGAGCACCTGGAAGTACATCGGCTGCTCGCTCCACAGCGTGCCGTCATTGTCGAACACCGCGATGCGCTCTTGCACCGGCACGAAGTCCTTGCCGCCTTCACGGGTGACCGCCTCCACGAAAGCGATGATCGCCTGCCGCGACGGCCCATCGTTCCATGACGGCAACTCATCCGCCGCCTTCACCTGCAACGACATGCCCAGCAGCGGCATCCCCAGGAGCAGCACGAACATCCAGCGGATCATCGGTTGAGCGAAGTTCGAATGCATGTCACGTCCCTGGATCACGGATTCAATGGTTTGAGGGCATGGGCCGGCAAGCTCGCCGGCTTGCCCTGCCCTACTGCTCGGCGAAGGTCCGGCAGCGCCTTGACCAGTGGTTCCCGCCCGGCACCGGGTTGCGGGCCTGGGCGTGCGTAGCGAGCCCTGAGAAACGCTAGCAAAGGATTTGCGGTTTTGACGGAATGCTCAGAAATTGCCGTACTCATTTCACGACAACCGGATGTCCGCCGAAGCCAAAGGTACAGCGCACCCAGTTGCGGAGGATCGCCCTCGAGCTGGCTGCGGACCTGTCGCCAGGCATACGCAGGTGACGCACGCCAGGCCTGACGGCGACGCTCGAACTCGCCCATCGCCAGGGCTCGCAACGCGCCGCCCCAGGCACGCACGGCATAGACGAGAGCCGCCAGCACCACCAGCGCAGCAGCCAGCGCGAGCCAGTGGCCGGCGATACGCACCTGGGCCTTGCGCCCCAACTCGCGCAGATCGTCACTGATCGAGAATGGCGATTCGTAGACAGCCGCACCGGTGGCCGACAGTTTCAGCGCGGGGGCCGAGCTCGACTGCTGTGCGCCACTGTCGGCCGTCCACCAGCGCAACTCGATTGCAGGAAGCAGGAAATCACCGGGCCGGCTGACGACATAAGTCACCGCGTCCATCCGCTCGCCCCCCAGCACCCCGCCGCGGCCATCGCTGAGCGGCTGCACCGTCGGCGACTGCACATAGCGCCGCAGCCCAGCCACCTCGGCGAATACCGGCGCAGGAATCAGCATGGCCTGGGCGCCCTCTGCGCGGACATGCACGTTCCGCGTCACGCTATCGCCCACCCGCAGGGGGTGATGGGAAGCGGTGAGTTCCTGGCTGATGGTCACCCCACTCGCGACCAGGCGTTGCCCTTCCCCGGCAACTGCGCCCGCCGGCTGGCTGGCCGTGAAATGCAGCGCCTGGCTGCGCACCTGGGCCGGACCACTGCCCTGTCCCGGCTGCACCTGGATGTCCAGCGGCGGGATGTCGAACTGCCGAGCGTCCTGCGGGGTGATCTGGTAGTGGTAGCGCAGGCCGAAGAAGGCCTTGCCGTCGATTTTCTCGTTGAGGTGCGTGGCCTCGCTGGTGGGTTCGGACACCACCGCGCCCGCCAGCTTGAGCGGCGGCAATTGCGGCGGCTGGCTGAACCAGGTGTCGACCAACAGATCGACCTGCAGGTTGAGCGTGCCACCCACCATCACGTGGTCCGCCGGCAGAAGCTGGGTGCGCACCCTCACCTCAGGCTCGGTGGCCAGCCCGAGCAGCGGCAGGCAGAGCAACAGGAGCAGCACCGCACACCTCATGGCCCACCCTCCGCTGCCGCGTCCTGCAGACTGAACTTGCGGCGCAGGAACTGCGCCGGCGACGTGCTCAGGTTGTTCAGCCATTGCTCGTCCGACTCGCCCTCCGTCCCCTTGCGCTGCACGTCCTGGCCTTTGCCGGCGGTATTGTCGAATACCTCCTGGTCGGGCTTGTCGCCCGGCGGGCCGGCTTCCTGCTGATCCTCGCGATCCTTCTCCAGTGCCTGGGCCAAGGCCAGATTGGCCGTGGCCTGGGGGAAGTTCGCCTGACGCGTCAGCGCCTGGCGATAGGCGCCGATGGCCTCATCGAACCTGGACAGGCGCACGTAGGTGTTGCCCAGATAGAAGTAAGCCTGCGCCGAGTCCAGCTTGGCGAAACTGGCCAGGGCCAGTGGATAGTCCGCCGCATGGTAAGCGGCCACGCCCTTCCAGAAAGGGTCGCGGAAATGCGCCGCCGCCTGCGGATAGTGACCATGCTCGAATGCCCAGCGCCCCTGCTGGTCGGCGGTAAAGAAGGCATCGGCGAGTGCCCCGGCACGGGCCGGCTGCGGCGCACCGCCCAGGCTGGCGGCGAGCAGCAGCGCGCTCAGCCAGTGCACCTTCCAGCCCTTGCGCAGGCTCAGCAGCGCGAGCAGCAACAAGGGCCAGCACAGCCAATAGCCGGCATCCTTCCAGTGCAGTTGCTGCTCGTCACCCTGGGCAGCCTGGAAGTGCTGCTGGGCATGTAACTCGATCCAGTCCAGGTCATCGTCGTTCAGGGTCAGGCTGCCCAGCGGTGCGTCCGCGGCGTCAGCCAGACCTTTGAGTCCCTCCTTGTCAAACGTGGCGAGCATGGGCCGTCCCGCAGCATCCTGCTGGCCTCCGGCGAGCAGCCCGCCATCCTGGCTGCCGACCGCCAGTACCAGCACCTGCAGGTCACTGCCGCGCAAGGCCTTGTCGATGGCATCGAACTGGTCCTTGTCGGCACCGTCGGTCAGCAGCACCAGGGTACCTGGCGACTGCTCGGCGGCCAGCAGCCGCTTGGCGATCACGATGGCGCCCAGCGCGTCCTTGCCGCTGCGCTGGACCAGGCCTGGCGCCAGCGCCTGGAGGAAGCTGTCGAGCAGCGCCGCATCCTCGGTCGCCGGCAATACCAGGTGCGCACTGCCGGCATAGGCGATCAGGGCCGTAGGGCTGCCTGGCCGACGGGCGATGAGATCGTGCAGCGTGTGCTTGGCCGCTTCGATACGCGACGGCGGGACGTCACTGGCGGCCATGGAGGGCGACAGGTCCAGGGCCAGGATCAGCGGCGCGCGATTTTCCAGGAAGGCGGGGCGGTCCTGCTCCCAGGTCGGCCCGGAAGCGGCCACGCCGCCAATCACCAGGATGGCCCCCAGCAGTTGCACCGGGCGCACGCGGTGCTGGTCAACCGGGGTGATCACCAGGTGCTGCAGCAGATGCGCCGCGATAATGCCGTCGAGACGCCGCGCCAGGTCGTGGCGCCGACTCCAGAGCAGCGGCAGCAGGACACCTGGCGGCACCAGCAACAGCCACAACGGGCGCAGGAAATGGAAGGCACTGAGGTCGATGTCCATCAGCCCTCCGCTTCCTGGTGGACGTGCGCGGCGCGGGGACCCGCCAACCGCCCGGCAACAGCGGCCAGGACATGGGCCACCAGCAGCAACAGCAGCGCAGCGCCCAGTGGCAGCCAGAACAGGTCGCGCTTGGGCTGGTGGCTCAGGGTCTTCACCTGATGCGGAGTCATGTGGTCCAGGGTCGCGTAGACAGCCTGCAGCGCTTCGCGGTCACCGGCACGGAAGAAGCGCCCTCCGGTGCTGCGGGCGATATCCTGCAGCGTCCGCAGATCCACCTTCGACTCACCGCTGGCCTCGGGATCGCCAATACCGATGGTGTGCACCACCACGCCCCGCTCCCGCGCCATGGCCGCCGCGTGGCTAGGGCTGATGGCGCTGCCGGTGTCATTGCCATCGGTGAGCAGGATGAGCACTTTTTCCTGCTCGGGCGCCTTCTCCAGCAGCTTGATGGTCAGGCCGATGGCGTCGCCCAGGGCCGTATTGGGCCCCGCCATGCCGATACCGACCTCGTCCAGCAGCATCAGCAGGCTGGCATGGTCCAGTGTCGGCGGAGACTGCGCGAAGGCGCCGGTGCCGAAGACGATCAGGCCGATACGGTCATCCTTGCGCTCGCCGATGAAGCTGCGGACCACCTCCTTGACGATGCTCAGGCGATCCACCCGGTTGCCGCCGGCGTCGCGATAGTCGTTGGTCTCCATGGATTGCGAGATGTCGATGGCAAGCATCAGGTCGCGGATCGGCTGCACCCGCTCGATGGGCTTCTCCACCAGCACCGGGCGTGCGCAGGCCAGCATGACCAGCGCCCACACCAGCAGATTCAACGGCCATTGCCAGCGCCCGCCTGCGGCACCGCCGCGACTGGGTTCCTGGCCCGCCGCGCGGCTCATCGCAGCGAAGAACGGCACCCGCAAGGCACTGCGCGACTCGCGGTAGGCCGGCAGGTAGCGCCAGGCGAGCCACGGCAGGGGCAGCAAGAGCAGCAGCCAGGGATACTCAAGCTGCCACATGATGAACCTCGACCCATTGCCGACAAACAGACAGCAAGGCCTGCGCGTCCCGTGCATCCATGTCGCGAATACTGGCGTCCGGCGCATATGCCAGCAGTGCCAGTTGCCGGTCGAAATCCCCTGGCAAGGGCACCGGGCTGCGCGCTTGCATGAACGCCTGCCAATCGACACCTCTCAGTGACGCCGAACCCTCGCCGCCGGGCGCCGACAGCGCGACACGCTTGATCAGCGCAGGCAGTTGACGCAGCGCGGCGAGTCGGCGCGACGGATCATTCAACGCGACGGCGAGATCATCGAGCAGCGCCAGAGCTTCGCGCCGGTAACGCGCTTGCCGCCACTTCCAGTAGCGCCAGAAGGCCCAGGCCGTGACCGCGAGCAGCAACACGACCGCCAGCAACGCCCATGCCCAGGTCTGCGGCCAGTAGCTGACCACAGGCGATGGCGGCGCCAGCTCCTGGAGTTGATCGATGCTGGGCACGCTCATCGGGCGAGGCGCCCCAGTTCGCCGCGCAGTTGCTCCAGGCTGTCGCGCCCGCTGCTGAACATCATCAGCGGCACCTGGCTGCGGCGCAGCAGCGTGGCGACATCCTTGAGCCGCCCGGACAGAAACTCCCCCAGGGGCCGATGGACCTGGCGCCGACCAACTTCCAGTTCGACCTGCAGCTCGCCCTGGGTCACCGTCACACGCCCTCGGTCGGGCAGCTTCAGGGCGATGGGGTCGAAGACCTGCAGGGCCAGCACGTCGTTGTGCGCACTCAGCTGCCGCAGCAGTTGCAGCGTCTGCTCGGTGACACCGGCAAAGTCGCTGATGATCACCACCAGGCTGTCGTGCCCGGCCACGCCCAGGCACTGGCGCAGTACGCGGTCCAGCTGGCTCGGCGAGTCATCGTCGCTACGCGTGGCGTGCAGCGAATGGTTGTACCGGATGATCGCCGCGCACAGCGCCTCCACCCTCGCCCGGCTGCGCAAGGGGCGGATGTACTCGATGTCACGATCGCCGAACACCAGGCCACCAACCCGGTCGCCGGCCTGCAGTGCCATCCAGGAGCCCAGCGCGGCCAGCTCCGCAGCTAGCACCGACTTGAAGCTGCGCCGCGAGCCGAAATACATGCTCATGCGCTGGTCCACCAGCAGCAGGGTCGGCCTGTCGCGTTCCTCGGTGTAGCTGCGCACGAAGGGTTTGCCGTAGCGCAGCGAGGCACGCCAGTCGAGGTG
Source organism: uncultured Pseudomonas sp. (assembly GCA_966191535.1). Taxonomy (GTDB): domain Bacteria; phylum Pseudomonadota; class Gammaproteobacteria; order Pseudomonadales; family Pseudomonadaceae; genus Pseudomonas. Next base: position 31,945 of record CBIGPF010000046.1, read on the forward strand.
GCGCAGGTCATCGCCGGGGTTGTACTGGCGCAGCTCGTCGAAGCTCAGCCCACGGCCGCGCAGGCGTGCCGCATGGCTGCCAGAGAGCACGCTGGAAAGCGGTTGCCGCGAGACGAAGCTCAGGCCGCGCACGCGATGCTCCAGCAGCATCAACTGATCCAGCGACGCGTAGACGAAACCATCGGCTGTGGGCTGCGCTTCGGCCATGGCGGCGCTCCTCAGGCGGGGATCGCCACTTTGTCGAGCAGCCGGTCAATCACCTGATCGGCACCGACTCCATCGGCCACCGCGTCATAGGACAACAACAGGCGATGGCGCAGGACAGGATGCACGACGGCGCGCACATCGTCTGGCGTGACGTAGTCGTTGCCGGCCATCCAGGCGTGGGCGCGGGAAACCCGATCCAGGCTGATGCCGCCGCGCGGGCTGGCGCCCACCTTCAGCCAGCGCGCCAGGTCGGCATCGTAGTCGGCCGGACGGCGGGTCGCGTTGATCAGGTCGATGAGGTAGCGATCGATGGCCTCGGACACATGCACGTCGCCGACTTCCTTGCGCGCGGCGAACACCGCGTCCTGGGCAAGCGGGGTGATCTCGCCGGTGGCCTCTCCCGACTGCTGGCTGCGCTCCTCGGCGCGTACCAGTTGCAGCACGCGGGATTCGTCCTCGACCTTGGGATAGTCGATCAGCAACTTCATCAGGAAGCGATCCATCTGCGCCTCGGGCAACGGGTAGGTGCCTTCCTGCTCGATGGGGTTCTGCGTCGCCAGCACCATGAACAGCCCCGGCATGCGGTGGGTCTGTCCCGCCACGGTGATCTGGCGCTCTTCCATGGCCTCGAGCAGCGCTGCCTGGACCTTGGCCGGCGCGCGGTTGATTTCGTCGGCGAGGATGACATTGCCGAACAGCGGTCCGGGCTGGAACTTCAGCTGGTTGCCCTGCTCGGTCTGCTGGAGGATCTCGGCGCCGGTGATGTCCGATGGCAGCAGATCAGGGGTGAACTGGACGCGACTCATGCGCGCATCGAGGTGCCTGGACAGCGCCTTGACCGTGCGCGTCTTGGCGAGGCCGGGAAGGCTTTCCAGGAGGACATGACCGTTGGCCAGGAGGCCGAGCAGGATATGCCGGACGGTCTCTTCCTGGCCCAGGACCTGCGCCGAAACGGCGGCTTCCAGACCAGCAATCTGTTCACGCGTGGACACGGGCTAGTTCCTTGTTCCGTCGATTCGGATTCCCTGCCGATGGCGTGCTGGCGCTGACCGCCCCGCACACTGCCGTGCCACGGCCTGCGGAGGTAACTGTAGCTGCTGTGAAACAGCGCGCCATGATGGCACCTGTCGTGAAATGAGCAGGCCAGCACAAAAGAAGTTTCCGCTGCGTTTGCACAAACAGAGGCAGCATCTAGGCTGGACTACGTCACCGCGCAAGCCTCGGGGGAGTTCAGCGGTGCCGGGGAAAAGCGCCATTGCGAAACGCGTTCCGACGCGTTCGCCGGAACGCTTTGGCAGAGGAAGCCCATGCACACGATGCCCGCATCTCGCCGCAACTCCCAGGGAGCGGCTGTCACCCTGTCCGCTCCCGCACGTGCCGAGCTCAGCGTCGCCCGCGCACCGTGCGACGGCATGGCCGTCGAACAGCCCCCGTCACGATCCGGCAACAGCTTGTCAGGTACCTACAAGGACGCCGCCCTGCACCTAGCGGGTGCCAGCGTCACCGGGCGCTTCCAGCACCGGGAAACAGATTGAAGAAGCCAACCTCCCCGCCCGTTTCGAACACAAGGAGCAACTCCATGAAGTTGAAGTCGTTAGCGGTTTCGCTGTGCCTCACGTCCCTGGTGCTGTCCGGTTGCGCAAGCAAGTACGTGGAACCGGAGAACTACTCCGGCTTCCTCAAGGACTACAGCGTGCTCAAGGAAGACAAGTCGCCTTCCGGTGCCCCGGTGATGCGCTGGATCAAACCCGGCATCGACGTGAGCCAGTTCACCAGCGTGTATGTCGAGCCCAGCCAGCTGTATCCGCGTCCGCAGCCGACCGAGAAGATTCCGCAGGGCACCCTGGATGGCATCACGAAATACTATGACCAGGCGCTGCAGACCCAGTTCTCCAAGGCACTGCCCCTGGCCAGCGGCCCCGGCCCGGGCGTGCTGATCGTGCGTCCGGCGATCACCGCGGTCAGCGCCTCGACCAAAGGCCTGCAACCCTATGAAGTCATCCCCATCGCCCTGATCGCCGCCGGCGTCAGCACTGCCACCGGTATCCGCGACCAGGACACCAGCATTGCCACCGAGGCCGCCTTCCTCAACGGCAACGACGGTACCGTGGTCGCCCAGGTCGTGCGCAAGGGGGCCGGCACCGAGCTGGAGAACTCCGACCAGGTGATGTCCGCCAACGATGCCAAGGCGGTGCTCGATGGCTGGGCGCGGGACATGCTCAAGTCTTTCGAGCAGCTCAAGCGCAAGTGACCGAGGGGGCGCCCTGACGGGCGCCCTTTTCTTGTGCTGCACATCCCTTGACGGAGCACGCCATGGACAGCATCCGCGGAACCGCCTTCCTGCAGTTCGGTGAGCTGCTGGCTCAGCGCGGCGCGTCACTGCACGACCAACTGGCACCTCATCGCGTCAGCCTGGATGTCGTGGGCGATTACGAGAAGACCCTCTCCTACAAAAGCCTGGTGCAGATCTTCGAGGGCAGCGCCAGCGCCCTGCAGATGCCCGAACTGGGGCTGGAGCTGGCTACCCGCCAGGGCTCCACGCTGCTCGGCCCGCTGCAGCACCTGGCCAGGACGGGCGCCCCCCGCCGCGGTGGCCGGGTGGGGGGATTTGGCGACAAGGGGCAGTACACCCCCCCACTTGGCGATAGCCACACACAGCCGCCCGGGCGCGCGGGGCTGGGCTCCTGCATGTCTCCAACCATGGCCGCTGCGG
>CBIGPF010000047.1:0-34259 GCA_966191535.1 uncultured Pseudomonas sp.
CCGCCATCGTGGTCGCCGTGCTGTTCCTGCTGGCGCTGTTCTTCGCCCCGCTGGCGGGCAACGTACCGGCCTTCGCCACCGCACCGGCACTGTTCTTCGTCGCCGTGCTGATGGCTTCGGGCCTGGCCGAGATCGACTGGGACGACCTGACCGTCGCCGCTCCGGTGGTGGTGACCGCGCTGGCCATGCCGCTGACCTTCTCGATCGCCAACGGCATCGCCTTCGGCTTCATCACCTGGACCGCCTGCAAGCTGCTGTCCGGCCGCTTCCGCGAGCTGAACCCGGCGCTGATCATTCTGTCGATTCTTTTCGTGATCAAGCTGGGCTGGTTCAACGCCTGATTTTCCCTTTCGCGGTACGGGCATCGCTGCGTTCCCCCTCCTGCCAGTGACACTGGCGTAGGATGGCGTGGAGCGCAGCGATACCCATCAATGGCCGCCGACCCAAACGAGTTACCCGCCCCATGAGCAGTCCGCGTTTCGATCCCTCCCAATACGACAGCCAACTGGCCGACAAGGCCGCGCGCCTGCGCGAGCTGCTGGCGCCCTTCGCCGCGCCGGAGCCGGAGGTGTTCGATTCGCCCCGCGAGCATTACCGCCTGCGCGCCGAGTTCCGCCTGTGGCGCGAGGGCGAGGCACGCCACTACGCGATGTTCGAGCAGGGCGACAAGCACACGCCGATCCTGATCGAGGAATTCCCCATCGCCAGCCGGCGCATCAACGAGCTGATGCCGCGCCTGAAGGCTGCCTGGGCCGAACCGACGCTGGGCCACAAGCTGTTCCAGGTGGAGTTCCTCACCACGCTGGCGGGCGACGCAATGATCACCCTCTGCTACCACCGCCCGGTGGATGCCGTCTGGCAGGCCGCTGCCGAGAAGCTGGCCGCCGAACTGGGCGTGAGCATCGTCGGCCGCTCACGCGGCAAGCGCCTCGTCGTCGGCCGTGACTTCGTCAGCGAAGAACTCACCGTCGCTGGCCGTACCTTCCGCTACCGCCAGCCGGAGGGCGCCTTCACCCAGCCCAACGGCGAGGTCTGCCAGAAGATGCTCAACTGGGCATACGACGCCCTGGGGCAGCGCGACGACGACCTGCTGGAACTGTACTGCGGCAACGGCAACTTCACCCTGCCGCTGGCCACCCGCGTGCGCCAGGTACTGGCCACCGAGATCAGCAAGACCTCGGTCAACGCCGCCCTGGCGAACCTGGCCGACAACGCGGTGGACAACGTCACCCTGGTGCGTCTCTCCGCCGAGGAACTGACCCAGGCGCTGAATGACGTGCGCCCGTTCCGCCGCCTGGCCGACGTCGACCTGAAGTCCTACGCGTTCGGCAGCGTATTTGTCGACCCGCCACGCGCTGGCATGGACCCGGACACCTGCGAGTTGACCCGGCGTTTCGACAACATCCTGTACATCTCCTGCAACCCGGAGACCCTGGCGCAGAACATCGCCCAACTGCACGACACCCACCAGGTGAGCCGTTGCGCCCTGTTCGACAAGTTCCCCTCTACACCCCCCATGTAAGCCGGCGTGCTGCTGACCCGTCGCTGAGGCCGGCTCGCCCAAGCGCCGGCCGCCCAACCAAGGGTTGGGCGGCGCTCTGTCATCTGGCGGCTACGCTTGCGGGACAATGACAAGAGGCACGTCCATGTCCCGCCTGATCCTTCCGCTGCTCTGCCTGCTGCTGGCTGCCTGCGCCGGCACAGATCCCGCCAACATCAGCGTCTCACCCGCCGCCAATGGCCGGCAAAGCACGTTCTTCATCCAGGCCGTGCGCGCCCAGGGTCACCGCGAGGACCTGGAGGATCGCTTCGATCTTGCCGTGCGCCGCGCGCTGGAAGCCAAGGGCTACCGCTATCAGGAAAATTCGGGGGAGCTGCGGGTGATCTATGCCGTCGGCCTGAACAGCCAGACCGGCATCGTCCAGCGCCCGGTAGTGACCGGCGCGGGTGTGATGACCCAGACGCAGATCACCGACCAGGAGCAGGCGCGCCTGGCGCTGCAGATTCTCGACGAGGCGAGCGGACAGGTGCTCTACCAGGCGCAGGTGGCGCGCCAGCTGCACGATCCGAAGATCACCCAGCAGGCCGTGGACGAAGGCATCGCCCGCCTGCTCAAGGACTTCCCCGCACACCAATGACCGGGGCGGAGAACTGAGGATCAGCTGTAGTTCGACGGCGACTTGCGCACGAACTTGATGCTGTACTTGAAGTCGGCCTTGCGCGTGACGCTGATGGCTCGGCGGGTGACGGTGTCGATGGTGATGTTCCAGTTGCCGGTGCTGGGCACCTTGATCTTCGCCGGGAACCGGTCGAACGCGCCGCCGTGGTAGACGTGGCGACCACCATTCTTGAAGCTGCGGAAGGCGGCATCGGTCATCAGGCGGATGTTGCAGGTCATGGAGCATTCGATGACGACCAGGTCGCCTTCGTTCAGGTGCTCACGTTGATGTACGAACTTCATGCTGGCTCCGCCTTGCTTCTACCGCGAAATCAATACGATAGCACGGAGCGGGGCCAGCCCGGCAGCGGCGTCGCCGGTAGACGGCGCCGCTCATCCGACGTTCAGAGCCCTTCGAAGTCCGCCTTGCGCTCCTCCGGCTCCGCTTCCTCGCGCACCACCACCTGCCGATTGCGCGACTGCCGCTCCAACCAGTAGAGGGCAAAGATCGCCAGCGCGGAGATCACCCCGCGATAGACCACGCCGGCCAGCTGCGCGTCCCATTCCATGCCGCCTTCGGTCCAGGCGATCAGCAGGCGCGACAGCGTCAGGGTCAACTGCACCAGGATCACCAGGATCAGCGCAGGACGCACCAGCAGGCGACGGCGCAGGGCGAAGACGAGAAACAGCGCGAGGGCGAACTGGTGGCCGCCGTAGAACACCCGGGCATCGCTCACCGACGACGGCTCCATCAGCAGCATGCCGCTGAGGTTGGCCATCTCGTAGGGGCGAATCCAGTAGAGCAGTCCCAGGCCACCCCAGACCAGAGCCTGGACCAGCAGGACGAGACGGGCGAAGAGCATCCGATTTCTCCTTGGCCATGCAGCCATTGCCGAGCGTCCGACCCTGCGACTGGGAGTCGCGGACGCACTACCGATCAGCTAAAGACCCCACACGGCGCGGCAAGTTCGACGCCCGCGTCATATGGGGAAACAAACGGCGGGTGGGGCCACAACACCCGCGGGAGTATGCTCGGTCGCGTTCGAATTTCGAGGTTCCAACCATGCGCACCCTGCTTCTGCTCACCGCCCTTGTCGCCGGCGCCGCCCAGGCCGCCGAGCCGCTGACCATCGACGTGCACCGCGATGCCAACTGCAGCTGCTGCAAGGACTGGATCAAGCACCTGGAAAGCAACGGCTTCACCGTCAACGACCATGTCGAGGCAGACATGAGTGCAGTGAAGACCAAACTCGGCGTGCCTTACAGCATGGGCTCGTGCCACACCGGCGTGATCGACGGCAAATTCGTCGAGGGCCACGTACCGGCCGCCGACGTCCTCAAGTTGCGCGAGCGTGCCGACCTGATCGGCGCCGCCGTGCCGGGGATGCCGATGGGCTCGCCGGGCATGGAAATGGGCGATCGGCATGACGCCTACCAGGTGGTTGGCCTGAACAAGGCCGGCCAGCGCGAAGTACTGGCGGACTACCCCGCGCACTGACACACCGAGGCACTCCCTCACCCCTGAACGCTGGTGGAGGTGGGATGGGGCTTCCGGCGCGCGGGGCACTCTCCAGGTTCCCGCGCGACAATGCTCCGCCAGCACGATGGGGTGAGGGACTCCACAACGAAAAGGGCGGCCTGTTGGCCGCCCTTTTCGTTTTCGAGGTTCTGTCAGTCGGCCTTGGCCGGTAACAGGCCGTCGGCGCGGAACATCGCCTTGATCCCGCGTACGGCCTGGCGCAGGCGGTCACGGTTCTCGATCAGGGCGAAACGCACGTGGTCGTCGCCGTAGTCGCCGAAGCCGATGCCCGGCGACACCGAGACCTTGGCGTCCTTGAGCAGCTTCTTGGCAAATTCCAGCGAGCCCAGGTGCGCATAGGCCGGCGGAATCTTCGCCCAGATGTACATGGAGGCCTTGGGGTTCTCCACCATCCAGCCGGCTTCGTGGAGGCCCTTCACCAGCACGTCGCGGCGCTTCTGGTACTGCTCGGCGATGTCGCGCACGCACTGCTGGTCGCCTTCCAGCGCGGCGATGGCCGCCACCTGCAGCGGGGTGAAGGTGCCGTAGTCGTGGTAGCTCTTGATCCGCGCCAGGGCCGAGACCAGCTCCGGGTTGCCAACCATGAAGCCGATGCGCCAGCCCGCCATGTTGTAGCTCTTGGACAGGGTGAAGAACTCCACCGCGATGTCCTTGGCGCCGGGCACCTGCATGATCGACGGGGCCTTCCAGCCATCGAAGGTGATGTCCGCATAGGCCAGGTCGTGCACCACCAGCACGTCGTAGCGCTTGGCGAGGTCGACCACGCGCTCGAAGAAGTCCAGCTCCACGCACTGCGCGGTGGGGTTGGAGGGGAAGCCCAGGATCATCATCTTCGGCTTCGGAATCGATTCGCGGATCGCCCGCTCCAGCTCGTTGAAGAAGTCGATCCCCGGCACCAGCGGTACCGAACGCACCTGGGCGCCGGCGATCACCGCGCCATAGATATGGATTGGGTAGCTGGGATTGGGCACCAGGATGGTGTCGCCGTGGTCCAGGGTGGCAAGCATCAGGTGCGCCAGGCCTTCCTTGGAGCCGATGGTGACGATGGCTTCGGATTCCGGGTCGATCTCGACCTCGTAGCGGTCGCGGTACCAGTGCGAGATGGCGCGACGCAGGCGCGGAATGCCACGGGACGTGGAATAGCCGTGGGTGTCTTCGCGCTGGGCGACCTGGCAGAGTTTCTCGACGATATGCGGCGGCGTGGGCCCGTCCGGGTTGCCCATGGACAGGTCGATGATGTCCTCGCCACGGCGGCGGGCCGCCATCTTCAGCTCGGCAGTGATGTTGAAAACGTAGGGGGGCAGACGATCGATGCGCGCAAAGCGACGAGCTGAACGGGGTTCAGTCATGGTGTCCTCGGATTAACGTAGGCGCCCGGAACCGTCCGAGCGACGCCGGCCACTGCGGTGGCCTGGAAAGCGCGGTGCAGTGACCTGCGCTTTCTTGTCGGCGAACATATAGCTCGCTAGGCTGGCTGTCGAGTTTTTCTTTGCGCCGCTCAAGGGCGGCATCTGGAGGCCCATGTCCGCGCAACAGTACTGGCAGCTCGACGTCTTCGCCGACCAACCGCTCACCGGCAACGGCCTGGCGGTGTTCCCCGACGCGCGCGGCATCCCCGCGCAGACCCTGTTGGCGCTGACCCAGGAGCTGCGCCAGTTCGAGTCGATATTCCTGTTCCCCTCCGCCTCGCTGGACACCTATTCGGCGCGCATCTTCACCGTCGACGAAGAGCTGCCTTTCGCCGGCCATCCGGTGCTGGGCGCTGCCGCGCTGCTGCACCACCTGCACCAGCGCGGCGAGGAAGAGCACTGGACGCTGGAACTGCCCGCCAAGGCAGTGAAGGTCGCCACCCGCCGTCGTGGTGCGGGCTTCCACGCCGAGATGAACCAGGGCACCGCCGACTTCGGCAGCGTGCTCGACGACGACGCGCGTCGCTGGTTCGCCGAGGCCTTCTCGCTGACAGCCGCCGACCTTGCCGATTACCCCGCCGCCGTGGTCAGCACCGGCCTGCCCTACCTGCTGCTGCCGGTACGCAGCGAGGCACTGGGCCGCGTGCGCCAGCGCACGGACCTGACAACCGAACTGGCCAAGCTCAACGCCGCCTTCGTTTTCGTGCTGGATGTGGATAATCGCGAGGGCCGCACCTGGGACGGCGCCGGGATCATCGAGGACGTCGCCACCGGCAGCGCAGCCGGTCCTGTCGCCGCCTACCTGGTGGAACTGGGCAAGGCGCGCCGCGGCGAACTGTTCCAACTGGCCCAGGGTCGTTTCGTTGGCCGCCCCAGCCGGCTCGACGTGCAGGTTGGCCAGGACGACGAAATCCGCGTTGGCGGCGACGTCCAGTTGCTCGCCAGCGCCGAGCTGCTGCACCGTTTCGCCTGACGACCGGGCTGGCGGCCAGCCCCACCCGAGACAACACTGAACCCACCTGTTCGATGGAGATGCCGCCATGCAATGGCGCAAAGGACGACGCAGCGACAACGTAGTGGATGCCCGCGATGAAACCGGCAGCGGCATGGGCGGTGGCGGAGGCATGCGCATCGGCGGGCGCGGCTTGAGCCTGGGTGGCGTGGCCATCGTGGTGATCATCGGCCTGCTTTCCGGACAGGACCCGATGACCATCCTCGGCTCACTGCTCGGCCAGATGGACGTCTCCCAGCAACAGGCGCCGAGCCGGCCGACCCAGGGCAAGCCCGCCACCGGCAACGACCCGCAGGTGGACTTCGTCCGCTCGATCCTTGGCGACACGGAAGATACCTGGGGCGAGATCTTCGCCCGCAGCAACCAGCAGTACGAGCAACCCAAGCTGATCCTGTTCAACGGCGGGGTGAACTCGGCGTGCGGCTTCGCCTCCTCGGCAGTCGGCCCGTTCTACTGCCCCGGCGACCACCGTGTGTACCTCGACCTCGGTTTCTTCCGCGAGATGGAACAGAAGTTCTCCGCCGCCGGCGACTTCGCCCAGGCCTACGTGATCGCCCACGAAGTCGGCCACCACGTGCAGAACCTGCTGGGTATCTCCGCGAAGATCAACGCCGCCCGCCAGCGCGGCGCGCGCATGGAAGGTGCCAACGGTCTGTCGGTGCGCCAGGAGTTGCAGGCCGACTGCTTCGCCGGCGTCTGGGCCAATCACGCCCAGCAGCGCCTGAACTGGCTGGAACCGGGCGACGTCGAAGAGGCGCTGAACGCCGCCAACGCCATCGGCGACGACCATCTGCAGCGCCAGGCGCGCGGCACGGTGATGCCCGACTCCTTCACCCACGGCTCGTCCGCACAGCGCGTGCGCTGGTTCAAGATCGGCTTCGAGAGCGGCGCGCCGGGCAAGTGCGATACCTTCAAGGCGCAGACGCTGTAACGCTCCCAGATGAACAACCTGTAGGCGCGCGCCTACAAGAGCAGGCCACTCAGCGGCTACAGAGAGCGTTTCAGCAGGTCGAGGAAGTAAACCGGGTCCAGCGGCTTGACCATGAAATCCAGCACGTTCAGCCGCATCGCCTCGATCACGTTGCAGGCGTCGGCCTGGCCGGAAAGGACGATGATCGGCAGGAAGGTGCCGACCTCGTTGAGCTCGCGGATCAGATCCAGGCCCGCGCTCTCGTGCTCCATGCGCAGGTCGGTCACCAACAGGTCGATCGACGACTCGTCGCGACGGATGCGCCGCAGGGCCTCGGCGGCACTGCCAGCGGTCAGGCACTGGATATTCGCGCTCTCGATCAACTCGCGCATCTCGGCCAGCACCTCGCGGTCATCGTCGACCACCAGCACTACTGGCTGACGCGTCGCCCGCGCGGTGACTTCGCGCAGCGCTTCGATCTCCTCCTCATCGAGGACGACAGGACTGATCATGGATGCCACACCGCAAATAGAGGCCCGTTGCCACCAGTCTAGATGGCGACTGGCCTTTATTCCTGCCGGCTCCCCGGGCGCTGCGCAAAAAAAGGGCCGCAGTGAATGCGGCCCTGGAAATACGCCGGCAGGACCGGCGTCGTGGGATATCAGCCGGCCTTGGCGAGGCCGGCCTGGCCCAGGCGCTCGGCAATCTCGCCGAGGATGGCCGGGTCATCGATGGTGGACGGCGGCGCATAGCGCTCGCCGTCGGCGATCTTGCGCAGCACCGCGCGCAGGATCTTGCCCGAGCGGGTCTTGGGCAGGCGCTTCACCACCACCGCGCGCTGGAAGCAGGCCAGCGCGCCGATGCGCTCGCGCACCAGCGCCACCAGTTCGCGCTGCAGGTTGGCCTCGGTGGCCAGAGCACCGTCCTTGAGGACCACCAGTCCCAGCGGCACATGGCCCTTGAGATCGTCCTGCACCGCAATCACCGCGCACTCGGCGACGGCTTCGTGCAGCGCCAGCAACTCCTCCATCTCGCCAGTGGAAAGCCGGTGGCCGGAGACGTTAATCACGTCGTCGGTGCGGCCCATGATGTAGACGAAGCCCTCCTCGTCCACGTAGCCGCCGTCCCCCGTGTGGTAGTAGCCGGGATAGGTCTTCAGGTAGGCCTGCAGGTAGCGCGGATGGTCGTTCCACAGTGTCTGCGCGCAGCCCGGCGGCAGCGGCAGGGCGATGACAATGGAACCTTGCTCGTTCGGGCCCAGCAGCCGACCTTCGTCGTCGACCACCTTCACGTGGTAGCCAGGCACCGCGCGGTTGGTGGAGCCGGCGCGCAGGTCGTGGTCGCCCAGGCCGGTGCAGGGCGCAGTCACCGGCCAACCGGTCTCGGTCTGCCACCAGTGGTCGTGTACCGGCTTGCCGGTAAGTGCCTCCAGCCAGTGCTGGGTGCTGCTGTCGAGCTTCTCGCCGGCGAGGAAGAGGTGGCGAAGCGAGCTCAGGTCGTAGCGCTTGAGCAGCTCTCCTTGCGGGTCTTCCTTGCGGATCGCGCGAATGGCCGTGGGCGCGCAGAACAGGCTGTTGACCTTGTGCTCCTCGACCACCCGCCAGTAGCTGCCGGCATCCGGCGTGCGCACCGGCTTGCCTTCGTAGAACACCGTGGTGCAGCCGTTCATCAGCGGGCCGTAGACGATCAACGTATGCCCCACCACCCAGCCGACATCCGACACGCCCCACCAGACATCTCCCGGCTGCAGGCCGAAGATGGTCGGCAACGCGTAGCTCAGCGCCACGGCGTGGCCGCCGTTGTCGCGCACGATACCCTTGGGTTTCCCGGTGGTGCCGGAGGTGTACATGATGTACAGCGGATCACCGCTGGCGACTTCCACCGGGGCGACCGGTTGCGCGTGAGCCAGGGTTTCGCGCCAGTCCAGGTCGCGGCCGGCGTGCAGCTCGGCCATTGCCTGCGGGCGCTGCAGTACCAGCACATGAGCCGGCTGATGGGTAGCCAGGTCGAGGGCCTTGTCCACCAGCGGCTTGTATTCGATCACTCGCTCGAACTCCAGGCCGCAGGACGCGGTGAGCACCAGCCGGGGTTTGGCATCGTCGATGCGCAGCGCCAGTTCGTGGGGCGCGAAGCCGCCGAAGACCACGGAATGCACGGCACCCAGCCGCGCGCAGGCGAGCATGGCCATGGCGGCCTGGGGCACCATCGGCATGTAGATGATCACCCCGTCACCCTTCTCCACGCCCAGCGCGCGCAAGGCGCCGGCCAGGCGCGCGACTTCATCGCGCAGCTCCAGGTAGCTGAAGCGCTGTTGGGTGTTGGTCACGGGGGAGTCGTAGATCAGCGCGGCCTGGCTGCCGCGGCCCAGTTCGATCTGCCGGTCGAGGGCCAGGTAGCAGGTGTTCAGGCGGCCATCGGCGAACCAGCGATGGCTGCCATCGGGCAGGGCCTGCAGGGTCTCCTGCGGGGCGCGGTACCAGGCCACGCGGCCGGCCTGCTCGGCCCAGAAGGCGGAAGGCTCCGTGATGGAACGGTCATGGGACTGCCGGTAACTCATCGTCACTGCCTCTTATTGTTGTTATCGAGGTCGAACAACGAGTATGGACGGGGATCGCCACCCCACCATCAACCTTTGGTCGTAGTCCTGCCGCCCGCTCCGGGGGCCGGTCGGCTGTAATGCTTTGCAGGATTTTTCAGCAACGCGGCGCAACGGCGGACGGAGCGCTCTGGCACGGCGACTGGAGGGTTTTCCGGTAGAGCCGCCACCGCATGTCGGCGACCACAAGTCGCACCCACTACCGCCAGATGACAGGACTACACTGAGGGTCCCTTTTCACCTGACAGCGCAGGGGTGAGCACCATGAACATCCTCGTCCGTCCGTCCAGCTTCCGCAAAGACCAGCCGTGGGAAGTCTGCCTCGACAAGCAGTCCGTGGGCTTCCGCAGCGAACTCGAGGCGCGCAGTTTCGTCGCTACCCTCGAAGCCCGCCTGAAGGCCCCGCACCGGCTACCGGAACTGGTACAGCGCGCCGCCAGTTGATCAGGCCGCGCGCTCGCTGATCTGTCCGCACAGCCAGCCGAGCACCGCGGCCACCAGGCCGCAAACGGTAATGACCACGGCCATCGGCAATGCCGTTCCGTCGTGCAGCGCACCGACCAGCGCAGAAGCGCCGGCGGCAACGGTGAACTGCAGGCTGCCCATCAGTGCCGAGGCGCTGCCCGCGTGGCGGCCCTGGCTAGCCATGGCGCAGGCCGAAGAGTTGGGCATCAGGAAGCCCAGGCTGGCGATGGCGCCGAACAGCGGCACCAGCAGCGGCCACAGGTGCGCGGGCTTGGCCAGGGTGATCGCCAGCAGCATCACGCCGCAACCGAAGTACACCCACACCGCCCGACGCAGCCAGAACCCCGGCCCGCGATAGCGCAGCAGCCGCGCGTTGACCTGCGCCATCAGGATGAAGCCCGCCGCGTTGCTGCCGAAGATCCAGCCGTAGTGCTCGGCCGGCACGCCGTAGAGTTCGATGAACACGAAGGGTGAGCCGGCGATGTAGGAAAACATTCCGGCGATGGCGACGCCGCCGGTGAGTGCATAGGTAATGAAGGAGCGGTCGCGGAACAGCGCGCGGTACTGCTTCAGCGCGCCACGCAGCGGCGGGCGCGGGCCAGCCGGAATGGTCTCGGGCAACCACAGCGCGATGGCGCCGCCGGCAAGCGCGCTGAACACCGTCAGCGTGTAGAAGATCGACTGCCAGCCGGACAGGCTGAGCAACAGGCCACCGCCCAGCGGCGCGAGGATCGGCGCCAGCCCCATCACCAGCATCAGTTGCGAGAAGGCCTTGGCTGCGGCGATCGGGTCGCAGAGGTCACGCACCACCGCCCGCGAGATCACCATCCCGGCACAACCACCCAGGGCCTGGACGAAGCGTGCGCCGATCAGCCATTCCAGGTTAGGCGCGAAGGCACAGGCGAGCGACGCCAGGGTGAAGATGGTGACGCCAAGCAGCAGCGGGATGCGCCGTCCGATGCGGTCGGCCAGCGGGCCATAGAGCAACTGGCCGAGGGCCAAGCCGGCGAAATAGGCGGACAGGCTGAGCTGAATGTGTTCGACGTCGGTGCCGAAGGCCTGCGCCAGCGCCGGGAAACTGGGCAGGTAGAAGTCGATGGCCATGGGCCCGAAGGCACTCAGGGCGCCGAGGATCAGCAGGATGCGGAGGTTCATGGATCACCTGGTCGCACGCATCCGCCGAAGGGCGGTGGAGACCGCGGGGCAGGCAGGTGCGGATAACGGATTGGCGCGCAACGAAGGCGCGGCGAAGCCTCGCATTGTGGCGAGCGCCGAAAAATTAGCAAGCTCCCTAAGCAACTCCCGAAGCAGAGGGAGAAGCGGGCCTGGCCGCCCCGGCCGGACCCGCTGTCGCCTCAGACCTCGTGCACGCCCTCTGGCTCGGGCTTGGCCTTGGTTTTGCGGCCACTGATCTTGTCGGCGGCCGACTCCACCAGCATGTAGAACATCGGGATGAGGAAGGTCGCCAACAGGGTCGCGGCGAGCATCCCGCCGATCACCCCGGTGCCGATCGAGTGACGGCTTGCGGAACCGGCGCCGGTGCTGATGGCCAGCGGCACGCAACCCAGGATGAAGGCGAGCGAGGTCATCACGATGGGACGGAAGCGCAGCTTGGCCGCCTCCAGCGCCGCCTCGACCGGGCCCATGCCCTGCTCTTCGCGGCACAGCACGGCGAACTCGATGATCAGGATGGCGTTCTTCGCCGCCAGGCCGATCAGGGTCACCAGGCCGACCTGGAAGTACACGTCGTTATCCAGCCCGCGCAGCCAGATCGCCAGGATCGCCCCGAACACCGCGAAGGGCACCGCGGTGACTACCGCCAGCGGCAGTGTCCAGCGTTCGTACTGGGCGGCGAGGATGAGGAATACCAGGATCAGGCCGAAGATGAACGCGGTGCTGCCCGAGCCCTGGGTCGCCAGTTCCTGGTAGGCCGAGCCGATCCACGCCAGCGAGTACTCCTCACCCAGCACCTGGTCGGCGATTTCCTGCATGGCCGCCAGGGCCTGGCCGGAGCTGTAGCCCGGTGCCGGGCCGCCCAGCAGCTTGGCCGCCGGGAACACGTTGAAGCGCGCGTAGGAGTCCGGGCCAAGGATGCGCTTGACCGACACCAGCGTGGTCAGCGGCACCAGGTCGCCGGTGGACGAGCGCACGAAGACCTGGCTGAGGTCGTCCGGCTTGCGGCGGAACTCCGGCTCCGACTCCAGGGAGACCTGCCAGGTCCGCCCATAGAGGGTGAAGTCGTTGACGTAGTAGCTGCCGAAAGTGGACTGCATGGCCGTGAACACGTCGTTGATCGCCACGCCCAGGGAGCGCGCCTTGGTGCGGTCCAGGTCGACGTAGTACTGCGGCACGTTGGCGTTGAAGGTGGTGTTGACCCCCGCCAGCTCCGGGCGCTTGGCCGCGGCGGCGAGGAACTTCATGGTGACCTCTTCAAGCTGCTCGGAGGTGCCGCCGCTGCGGTCCTGGATGTAGGCCTCGAAACCGCCGGTGGTACTCATGCCGGTGATTGGCGGCGGGTTGAAGGACATCACCACGCCATCTTCCTGGCCGGCGCCCATCTTCATGAATTCACGGGTCAGGTTGCGCGCGTCCAGCTCGGGCGTCGTGCGCTCCTTCCAGTCCTTGAGCGGCACGAAGGACACACCGGCGTTGCTGCGGGTGCCGAAGGTGAGGATGTCGAAACCGGCGAAGGTCACCACGTCCTGCACCGCCGGATGCTTCATCAGCTGGTGGGTCACGTCGTTGGTGAGTTTCTCGGTGCGGGTCAGCGAGGCCGCCGGCGGCAGGAAATAGGCGTTGAGCACGTAGCCCTGGTCCTCGTCGGGCACCAGTGAGCCGGGCACCCGGCCGAACAGGATGACCAGCAGGGCGATCATGCCGCCAAACAGCACCAGGCCGAGGGCTGCGCGCTTGAGGAAGAACTGCACCCCGGCGCCGTAGCCGTTGGTGATCCGTTCGAAGGTACGGTTGAACCAGCGGAACGGTGCGGCCGGCTCCTTGTGCTCGGCCTTGAGGATCAGCGCGCAGAGCGCCGGCGACAAGGTCAGCGCGACGATGCCGGAGATCACCACGGACACCGCGATGGTGATCGCGAACTGCTTGTACATCTGGCCAGCCAGGCCGCCGAGGAAGCCGACCGGGATGAACACGGCGCAGAGCACCAGCACGATGGCGATGATCGGCCCGGTCACCTCCTCCATGGCCTTGATCGCCGCGTCCTTCGGGCTGAGCTTCTCGGTTCGCATCACCCGCTCGACGTTCTCCAGCACCACGATGGCATCGTCCACCACGATACCGATCGCCAGCACCATGCCGAACAGCGACAACAGGTTGATGGAGAAGCCCATCAGGTACATGCCGGCGAAGGTGCCGACCAGCGACACCGGGATCGCCAGCACCGGGATCAGCGTCGCGCGGAGGTTCTGCAGGAAGATGAAGACCACCACCATCACCAGGATCAGCGCCTCGACGAAGGTGTGGATCACCTCCTCGATGGAGACCTTCACGAAGGTGGTGGTGTCGTAGGGAATCTTGTAGGTGATGCCCTGCGGGAAGCGCTTGGCCATGGCGTCCATGTGGTCGCGTACGGCCTGGGCGGTGTCCAGTGCGTTGGCGCCCGGCTGCAGGTAGATACCGAAGGCGGCGTTCTGCTGGCCGTTGAGCGAGGTCACCAGGGAGTAGTCCTGCGCCCCCAGCTCGACCCGCGCGACGTCCTTGAGCAGCAGGCTGGCGCCAGTGGAGTCACTGCGCAGGATGACGTTCTCGAACTCCTTGGGATCGGTGAAGCGGCCCTGCGCCGTGGCCATGTAGGTGAAGTCCTGCGGCTCCTTCATCGGCTGCTGGCCGAAGCTGCCGGCGGCGAACTGCGAGTTCTGCTCGCGGATCGCGTTGACCACGTCGGTGGGCGTCAGGTTGTACTGTGCCAGCTTGTCCGGGCGCAGCCAGACACGCATGGCGTAGTCCTTGGAGCCGAACTGGCTGACGTCGCCGACACCAGGAATCCGCTTGAGGTCGTCGATCACGTTGATCAGCGCGTAGTTGCTGATGAAGATCGGATCGCGGGAGTTGTCCGGCGAGAACAGGGTCACTACCTGCAGGATGTCGGAGGATTTCTTCTCCACCTTCACGCCCTGCCGGCGCACTTCCTCGGGCAGCTTGGCGAGCGCCGCCTGCACCTTGTTGTTGACGTCGATGGTGGCCTGGTCAGGATCGGTACCCACCTCGAAGTACACGGTCAGGCTCATGGCGCCGCTGGCGTCGGAGTTGGACAGCTGGTAGATCATGCCCTCCACGCCGTTGATTTCCTGCTCCAGCGGAGCGGCCACGGTTTCGGCGATGACCTGGGAGCTGGCGCCCGGGTAGGAAGCCGTCACGGACACTTCCGGCGGCACGATTTCCGGGTACTGGGCGATGGGCAGCGCACGCATGGCCACCAGGCCCGCGAGCAGGATCACGATGGAAATCACCATCGCGAACACCGGACGTTCGATGAAGAAGCGCGAGATCACGATGGGCGCTCCTTAGGACTTGGAAGACGCAGTGTTGGCTGCAGATTCCTGCGCGCCACCTTCCACGGCCTTGACCGGCTGGTCGGGGCGCACCTTGAGCACGCCATCGACAATGACCCGGTCGCCGTCATCCACCCCCGCATCGATGATCCAGCGGCCGTCCACGGTCTTGGTCGTGGTGACCTGGCGTACGCGGGCGAAGCCGTCCTTGTCCACCACGTAGACGAAGGTGCCGCGCGGCCCCTGGGCCAGCGCGCGCTCAGGCAGGGTCACGGCGTTGCTCTGGGTGATGCCGGTGATCAGGATGCGCACGAACTGGCCAGGGATCAGCAGGTTGTGCGGATTGGGCACCACGGCACGGGCGTTCACGGTGCCGGTGCCGGTGTTGACGAAGCTGTCGGTGAAGTCGACGACACCTTCGATGGGGTACTTGCTGCCGTCACCGAAGCGCAGTTCGGCGGTCAGCTTGCCGTCCTTGGGCAGGATGTAGCGGCCACTCTTCACCCCGTCGTTCATCTGCGTCGCCTGGGTATCAGGGTAGGCGAAGTTCACATACACCGGATCGAGCTGGGTGAGCTTGGTCAGCAGGCTGGAGTTCGGATCGCTGGCCACCACCAGGCTGCCTTCGGAGCGCACTTCCTTGCTCGCCATGCCGGAGATCGGCGCGGTCACCGTGGTGTAGTTGAGGTCGATCT
Organism: uncultured Pseudomonas sp.; assembly: GCA_966191535.1. Taxonomy (GTDB): domain Bacteria; phylum Pseudomonadota; class Gammaproteobacteria; order Pseudomonadales; family Pseudomonadaceae; genus Pseudomonas. Next base: position 15,294 of record CBIGPF010000047.1, read on the forward strand.
GCTTGGCCTGGACGTTGGCATTGGCGGCCTCGACGTCGGCCTTGGCCTGTTCGAAATCGGAGGTGTAGCGGTCCAGCTCGCTTTCGCTGGCGAAGCCCTTGGCCTGCAGTTCGCGGATCCGTTTGAGGTCACGTTCGGTCTGCCGGTAGCGCGCCTGGGTCTGCGCCAGCGAGCCCTTGGCCTGGCCCAGCGCGGCCTGGTAGGGACGCGGGTCGATGCGGAACAGCACCTGGCCTTCCTTCACCGGCCGGCCTTCTTCGTAGGTGCGGCGCTGCAGGATGCCGCTGACCTGGGCGCGCACCTCCACTTCGCGGTAGCCGGCAGTCCGCGCGGCGTATTCGAAGGTCAATGGCACCGGAGTACTCTTGGCCACTTCGACCGTCACTGCCGGGGGCGGAGGCGCAGCCGTAGCCGGTTTGTCCTCGGCCTGGGCCCAGGCGGCGAACAGGACTGGCAACCCAACGACAGCAAGCGCGACGGGCAAACGGCGGGCAAACGGCATGTAACCTCTCCATGGAAATGACGGACGGCGAAACCCCGAGGGACGACGACTGTGTGACCCTTACCTACGCCAGTGTCTGTAAAGCACTGTTAGCGCAATAAAATCAGTAAACTGCCTGTCACTCAGTGATCCTAGCCTGTATACCAGCAAGCGCCATGCGAAGAACTAAAGAAGATTCGGAACGTACACGTCAGACGATTCTTGACTCGGCTGAAGGCCTTTTCTTTGCGAAAGGCGTCTCGAATACCAGTCTCGAAGAGATCGCCCGCGCCGCTGGCGTCACCCGCGGAGCGGTGTACTGGCACTTCCAGAACAAGGCGCACCTGTTCAACGACATGCTCAACCAGGTCCGCCTGCCGCCTGAGCAACTGGCGCAACGGTTGTCCGGCTGCGACGGTCATGACCCGATCGAATCGCTGTTCCAGCTCAGTGTCGAAGTAGTCGAGAACCTCGCCCGCGACGAGCAGCGCCGGCGCATCCTCACCATCCTCCTGCAACGCTGCGAGTTCACCGATGAACTGCGCGACGCCGAGGAGCGCCACAACCATTTCATCCGCCAGTTCATCGAGCTGTGCGAGCAGCTGTTCAGCCGCGAGGACTGCCAGTCCCGGCTGATGCCCGGCGTGACGCCCAAGGTCGCCTCGCGCGCGGTGCACGCGATGATTTTCGGCCTGCTCAGCGACTGGCTGCGCGATCCGGGTCTGTTCGACCCGCTGCAGGAAACCCGCGGGCTGTTCGACGCGGTGTTTCGTGGCCTGGTGCACGACTGGCACCCGGCGCAGACGTAAGGGCCGGCAGGACGCCGGCCCGGAAGGGATGAAGCCTCAGGCCGCCTCGGCCTCGTAGCCTTCCTCGCGGATCGCCGCGAGGATCGCGGTATCGTCCAGCCGGCTGGCGACGCGGACTTCGCCGGCGCCCAGGTCGACCTGCACGTCCGCCGCGGCATCCAGCGCCTGTACCGCCTGGGTGATGGCCCGCACGCAATGGCCACAGCTCATGCCTTTGACATTGAAGGTATGCATGGAATCTCTCCTCTGATGGATTGAAGCGTTGGATGCAGTCTCGACCTTGCCACGGTGGCAAGGTCAAGCCTCTCGTGTTGAGGTCGTCTTGCACTTGTCCTACGTCAGCCTCTCAGCCAAGCTGCGGAAATAGCTGACTCATCGGAGAACGCCCATGCGCCGTTCCCTTCTGCTCGCCGCCGGCCTCGCCGCTGCCCTGCCCCTCGCCTCCTGGGCCGATGGCATGCCCGAGGAACCCTCGGCGCAACCCCTTCCCGCGCCGACCGCACCGGCCGCGCCGTCCCCGAACACGCCTGGCTCCTGGCCGATACCCGATGCCCAACCGGTAGGCTACGCCGTGCTGATCGTCAGCCGCGAGCGCGTGGATACCGGCACGGCCTGCGACATCGACCTCTATGTGCAGGACGAGAAGGTCTCGCGCCTGCAGCCCGAAGGCGAAATCGCCCTCAACCTGCCGCCGGGCGAAGTCTCCCTGCGCCTGCAGACCGCCAACTCCGGCCTCTGCCGCAGCGGCATCCAGCCGCTGCGCGCGCAGTCCGTCCAGTTGCATGCCGGCGAAGTGCGCAAGTTCCGCATCGCCAACAGCGAAAGCGGCCTCTACCTGATGCCTGTTTCCAGCGGCAGCTGACGGATCGCCCGTCCAGCGGTTTGACCTGCGACAAGCTGACAGCAGACGAGGGTTGACCTTGCCCTCGTGTCAAGGTTGATGCTATCGGGGAACTTCAGGGAGAAAGCCCCATGAGCAGCGCCAACCCCATCGAACTCGACCTGCCCGTTTCCGGGATGACCTGCGCCAGCTGCGCAGGCCGGGTCGAACGCGCCCTGCGCAAAGTGCCCGGCGTGCAGGACGCCAGCGTCAACCTCGCCAGCGAACAGGCCCGCGTGCAACTCGCCGCACCGTCAAGCGGCGACACCCTGCCGGCGCTGGTCGCCGCCGTCGAGCAGGCCGGCTACCAGGTGCCGGCCCACAGCCTGGAGCTGGCCATCGAAGGCATGACCTGCGCCAGTTGCGTCGGGCGCGTCGAACGCGCGCTGAACAAAGTCCCCGGCGTGCGTGCGGCCAGCGTCAACCTGGCCAGCGAGCGTGCCCATGTCGAGCTGCTTGGCGCGGTGGATACCGGCGTGCTGATCGCCGCCGTCGACAAGGCCGGCTACAAGGCCCGCCCCATCGAACCCGACCAACCCACCGTCGATCCGGCCGTGGCCCGCCTGGCGCGCGAGCGCTGGTGGCTGGCCGCTGCCATCCTGCTGTCCCTGCCGCTGGTGCTGCCGATGGTCGGCGACTGGTTCGGCCAGCACTGGATGCTGCCGGCCTGGGCGCAATTCCTTCTCGCCACGCCCGTGCAATTCCTTATCGGCGCGCGCTTCTACGTCTCCGCCTATAAAGCCGTGCGCGCCCGCAGCGGCAACATGGACCTGCTGGTCGCCCTCGGCACCAGCGCCGGCTACGGCCTGAGCCTGTACCTCTGGTACACCGCAGCGCCGGGCCAGATGCCGCACCTGTACTTCGAAGCCAGCGCCGTGGTCATCACCCTGATCCTGCTCGGCAAGTACCTGGAAAGCCGCGCCAAGCGCCAGACCGCCGCGGCCATCCGCGCCCTCGAAGCCCTGCGCCCCGAGCGCGCCACCCGCGTGCGCGACGGCGTCGAGGAGGACGTCGCCATCGCCGAACTGCGCCTGGGCGACGAAGTGCTGGTGCGCCCCGGCGAACGCTTCCCGGTGGACGGCGAAGTGCTCGCCGGCCAGAGCCACGCCGACGAAGCCCTGATCACCGGCGAGAGCCTGCCGGTGCCCAAGGATGTCGGCGACCCGGTCACCGGCGGCGCCATCAACGGTGAGGGCGTGCTGCGCGTGAAGACCACCGCGCTGGGCGGCGAGACCGTGCTGGCCCGCATCATCCGCCTGGTGGAAGACGCCCAGGCGGCCAAGGCGCCGATCCAGAAACTGGTGGACAAGGTCAGCAACGTGTTCGTCCCGGTGGTGATCGGCATCGCCCTGGTCACCCTGGTCGGCTGGCTGATCGCCGGCGCCGGCTGGGAACAGGCATTGATCAACGCCGTGGCCGTGCTGGTCATCGCCTGCCCCTGCGCCCTCGGGCTCGCCACTCCGACCGCGATCATGGCCGGCACCGGCGTGGCGGCCAAGCACGGCATCCTGATCAAGGACGCCGAAGCCCTGGAGGTCGCCCACGCAGTCACTGCCGTGGCCTTCGACAAGACCGGCACCCTGACCTCCGGCCAACCGCGCATCACCAACCTCGCGGCGAATGGCGACGAGGCCGACGCCCTCGCCCTGGCCGGCGCCCTGCAACGCGGCAGCGAACACCCGCTGGCCCGCGCCGTGCTCGACGCCTGCGCCGAACGCAGCCTGAACCCCGCCGCCGCCGAGGCCACCCAGGCATTGACCGGCCGGGGCATCCAGGGGCGCATCGACAGCCGCCTGCTGGCCCTGGGCAACCGTCGCATGCTCGACGAAGCCCAGCTGCAACCGGGTGCACTCACTGAATCGGCGCAACGCTGGGAAGCCGAAGGCCGCACCCTGTCCTGGCTCATCGAGCGCGAGCCGCAGGCACGGGTGATCGCCCTGTTCGCCTTCGGCGACAGCCTCAAGGACGGTGCGAAAGCCGCCATCGACGCCCTGCGCGAGCGCGGCATCGCCAGCCACCTGATCACCGGCGACAACCGCGGCAGCGCCAAGGTCGTGGCCGATGCCCTGGGCTTGGACGACGTGCACGCCGAAGTGCTGCCGGGCGACAAGGCCGCCGTGGTCGGCGCGCTGCGCCAGCAAGGCAAGGTGGTGGCGATGGTCGGCGACGGTATCAACGACGCCCCGGCACTGGCCGCTGCGGACGTAGGCATCGCCATGGGCGGCGGCACCGACGTCGCCATGCACGCCGCCGGCATCACCCTGATGCGCGGCGACCCGCGCCTGGTCCCGGCGGCGCTGGACATCTCCCGGCGCACCTACGCGAAGATCCGCCAGAACCTGTTCTGGGCCTTCATCTACAACCTGGTAGGCATACCGCTGGCCGCCTTCGGCCTGCTCAATCCCATGGTCGCCGGCGCGGCGATGGCCGCCTCCAGCGTCAGCGTGGTGAGCAACGCTTTGCTGCTCAAGCGCTGGAAACCGCGGGATACCCAATAAACCCCGAGCCCCCGCCCGAGCGACGGGGGCGTTCGTTCAGGAGAGATCGGCATGAACATCGGCGAAGCGGCGAAGAAGAGCGGCCTGACCGCGAAGATGATCCGCTACTACGAATCCACCGGCCTGCTCGCCCCCGCCGGCCGCAGCGCCAGCGGCTACCGCCACTACAGCGAACAGGACCTGCACACCCTGGCGTTCATCCGCCGCTCGCGGGACTTCGGCTTCTCGCTGGAAGAGGTCGGCCAACTGCTCGCCCTCTGGCAGGACCGCGCCCGCGCCAGCGCCAACGTGAAGGCCCTGGCCGCCCGGCACATCGACGAACTCAACCGCAAGATCGCCGAACTCAGCAGCCTGCGCGACACCCTGCAGGAACTGAGCGACCACTGCCAGGGCGACCACCGCCCGGACTGCCCGATCCTCAAGGACCTGGAGTCGGGGAGTTGCTGTCACTGATCTTTTGTAGGCCCCCAATCAGCTCTATGCGCTGGCCACCGCGCGACGACGCCAGATCGAAGCCGGCAGCACGGTCACGGCGAGGCCGACGAAAACCAGCACGCAGGCCATCCAGTCCTGGGTGGTGAGGTCTTCGCCGAGGAACAGCCAGCCCGACAGCAGACCCGACACCGGCACCGCGAGGGCGAAGGGCGTGACCTGGCTGGCCGGGTAGCGACGCAGCAGGAAGCTCCACAGGCCGAAACCGACGGTGGTGGCGAGGAAGGCGATGTAGAGCAGCGCGCCCACCCCGCTCAAGCTGATGTTCAGCACGGCGTGCTCAATGGCGTCCTGGCCTTCGAAGATCCACGACAGCACCAGCAGCGGCAGTGGCGGGATCAGGCTCACCCAACTGATCAGGCGCAGCATGTCGGTGGCACCCGAGCGCTTGGTGGCGATATTGGAGAAGGCCCAGGCTAGCGCGGCGGCGATCACCAGCAGGAAGGCCACCAGGCTTTCACCCAGCGGGCGCTCCAGGCCGATCAGCAACAGGCCACCGGCGGCCAGCGCCAGCCCCAGCAGCGCACGCGCGGTCGGGCGCTCGCCGAGGAAGGCAGCGGCGATCAGCACGGTGAAGAACACCTGGCTCTGCAGCACCAGCGACGACAGACCGGCGGGCATGCCGATGTGCATGCCGACGAACAGCAGGCCGAACTTGACCACGCCGAGCAGCACACCGATCTGCACGATGCGCCAGAACGGCGCCGGCAGCGGCCCGCGCAGGAAGATCAGCGGCAGCGCCGCCAGGGCGAAGCGCAGGGCGCAGAACAGCAGCGGCGGGAAGTCGTGCAGGCCGACCTTGATCACGACGAAGTTGACGCCCCAGATCAGGGTGACCAGCAGGGCGAGGAGGACATGGCGGAGGGGCATGGCAGAGCGCTCGGGGTGGGATGAGGCAAAACTAACAGCCCAAGCCTGAAATGTATGGATACAGTTGCGGCCGTACAGTTCTGCAGGCCGCTCTGTGCAGGAGCGCGCCATGCCCGCGATCGCGCCCCTGGAGCGCCTCTAAAGGAAAGCGATGTGCAGTTTCGGCCAGCGTTCCGGCCAGTGCTTGGCGGCGAGTCGCTCACGGTAGATGTGTGGTTTGCCGCGGAAATGCTCGGTGGGCTGGACGCGTAGACGCCAGAGGTCCTCGACGCCCAGCGGCGCCAGCAGTTCCAGGGAATCACCCCGCATGCGCAATGCCACCGCCGTGCAGACCTCCGGCCAGTGACACATGGCGTCAGCGCAATCCCGATAGGGCGAATCGCCGTTGCGCAGGTGCATCCGCGCCTGGTTGCGCACGGACCAGGGCTGCTCCGGGCAGACGTCCAGCAGCCGGCGCTCCCAGGCGTTGTCCGCCTCGGGCGCCAGGCTGTCGGCCGCGAAGTACAGTACGTCGATATCGCTGAACGGCGTGGGCTCGCCATAGCCATGCAGGGAATCCCACACCGCATTGCGCACGAAGCCAGCGGCGATCCAGGCGCCTTCCGGGCCGTGATCGCGCACGGCCTGCAACAGGCGCATGCGCTCGGGTTGCGCGGCGATCAGCGCCAGAAGCGCCGACTCGCCGGGCACATCGCTCAGGCTTGTTCCCACGGCGGGGGTGGCGGCTCGTCACGCTGCTGCGGGCCGTCCTGGGCGGCACGTCCCGCCTCACGGCGCTCCTGCTCCCGGAGGGCATCGGCGATCTCGCGCAGCACAGAGTCCACGTCCGCCTCGTCTTCCGGATCATCGAAGTGCCCGGTCAGCACGGTATCGGGCAGCAGCTTGCCGTCTTCGTAGAGCGCCCACATTTCCTTGGCGTAATGGGTGTAGCGCAGCTCCGGGGCGAAGCGGCCGAAGTAGGCGGCCATGTTGCCCACGTCCCGCTCGAGCATGCGGAAGGCGTGGTTGTTGCCGGCGGCGTCCACGGCCTGCGGCAGGTCGATGATCACCGGGCCGTCCGGGCCGACCAGCACGTTGAACTCCGACAGGTCGCCGTGCACGAGGCCTGCGCAGAGCATCATGACGATCTGGCGGATGAGGAACTCATGGAAGTCGCGGGCCAGCTCGGGCTCCATTACCACGTCGTTCAGGCGCGGCGCGGCATCGCCCTCTTCGTCGGCGACCATCTCCATCAGCAGCACACCGTCGAGGAAATCGTACGGCTTGGGCACCCGCACGCCAGCGTTGGCCAGGCGGAACAGCGCAGCCACTTCGGCGTTCTGCCAGGCCTCTTCCTGCTCCTTGCGGCCGTACTTGGTGCCCTTGGCCATGGCGCGAGCCTGGCGGCTGTTTCGCACCTTGCGGCCTTCCTGGTACTCGGCGGCCTGGCGGAAGCTTCGCTTGTTGGCTTCCTTGTAGACCTTGGCACAGCGCAGTTCGGCGCCGCAGCGCACCACGTAGACCGCTGCTTCCTTGCCGCTCATCAGCGGACGCAATACTTCATCGATCAGGCCGTCTTCGATCAACGGCTCCAGGCGTTTCGGGGTTTTCATCAGGCTTCCTGGCGTACCTCTCTGGGGCGCTGCGCTCCTTATACGGCAATCCTCGACAACCGCCCAGCGCGATCAGGGTTCAGGGGGAGTCAGCTCGATACTTTCCACCACGGCATCCTCCAGCCGCTGCAGTTCCAGCCCCAGCGCCTCATCGCTGTCGGCGTAGCGCTGGGCGATGTTGGCGAAGCCCTCGGCGACTTCGGTGAAGGCTTCCACCACGCGCGGATCGAACTGGTGGCCGGCGCCGGCCTTGATGTGTTCGGCGGCCTCCTGCGGAGTCAGCGAGGAGCGGTAGGCATGGCGGCAGGTGAGTTCGTCGTAGCCGTCGATCAGCGACAGCATCCGCGCCCCCAGGGGAATCAGCTCGCCGGCCAGCCCCGCGGGGAAGCCGCTGCCATCCCAGTGCTCATGGTGGCTGTAGGCGATCTCCTTGGCGAAACGCAGGAACTCCGCCGGAGAGCCCAGCTTGCGCTCGGCCGCCGCCAGCGCATCGCGACCGACCGTGGTGTGGCTTTCGAGGATCAGCCGGTCGGCTTCTTCCAGTTGCCCAGGGCTATGCAGGATGCGGTCGGGCACGGCGACCTTGCCGATGTCGTGCAACTGCGCCGAGCGCACCAGCAGCTCGATGTTCTCCACCGACAGCTCGGCGGCGAACTCGTCATGCAGCGACAAGGCGCTGCCCAGCAGGCGCATGTAGTGCTCGATGCGCACCAGGTGGTTGCTGTGGGGGTTGTCGCGCAGGTCGCAGAGCGTCGCCATGGCCTCCAGGGTGGCGTCCTGGATGGCCTGCAGCTCACGGGCGCGGCGGCGCACCTCCAGTTCCAGGTATTCGCTCTTGTCGCGCAGGAAGTCGGCGTTGGCTTTCAGGTTCAGGTGGGCACGGATGCGCGCCAGGGTCACCGGCGGGCTGATCGGCTTGGTCAGGTAATCCACCGCGCCCAGGTCCAGGCCCTTCTGCTCATCCGCGGCGCTGACCATGCCGGTGAGGAAGATCACGGGGATGTCGCGGGTCAGCGGGTCGGCCTTGAGCTGGCGACAGACTTCGTAGCCGTCCATCTCCGGCATCATGATGTCGAGCAGTACCAGGTCAGGGCGCGGGTCGCTCTGCATCAGGCGCAGCGCTTTCGGCCCGCTGGACGCAACGCGCACCTGATAGCGGTCCATGAGCAGTTCGCTCATGAGCATCAGGTTGTCGGGCTGATCGTCCACCACCAGGATCATCTCCTGCTCCGGCCGGTCCAGCATGCTATCCATCGCAACTCCTCGCATCGGTCAGATTCGTGACATGCCATGGGGGATCGGACCACGGCCCTGTCCGCGTGTTCCTGCGCCGCTTGTCTCTATCCGCCCCTTCATATCCGGATATCGCGCTCCCTCGCGAGATTCACCAGGCTTTCCAGGGCCCGCTCGAATTCGAAGCGCCGCACGCTCGTGGCGATGCCCTCGTAGCCCTCATTGAAGACGCTGCGCAGCAGGCTTGCACGTTCACCGAGCAATCGCCCGGCGCGCGGGTCGTCCGCCGCCAGCAGATGCGCCAGGCGCCGGCAGACCTGCTCGACCTCGGCGACGTTGCCGTTCTCCAGCAGCGCTGGCGCGGTCGCGGCGGTCGGCAGCAGCGGCACCGGCAGCGGTTCGTGGCTGATGTTCTGCAGGCTCAGGCTCGCCGAGTCATCCACCCGGCCCAGCGGCAGTCGGCACCAGAACAGGCTGCCGCGGCTGGGCTCGCTCTCCACCCCGACGCTACCGCCCATCGCCTCCGCCAGCTTCTTGCAGATCGCCAGCCCCAGGCCGGAACCGCCGTAACGGCGGGTGATGGAACTGTCCGCCTGCTGGAAGGACTCGAACAGGCGCTCCTGCTGCGCCTCGGAGATGCCGATGCCGGTGTCGCGGAAGGCGAAGTAGAGCTGCAGGCTGTCTTCGTCCTCGTCTTCCAGGCGGACAACCAGCACCACCTCGCCCTGCTCGGTGAACTTCAGCGCGTTGTTGCCGTAGTTCATCAGGATCTGCCGCAGGCGCAGCGAGTCGCCCACCACCTGGGCAGGAACCCGTGGGTCGATCTCGCAACGCACCGTCAGTCCCTTGCTCGCCGCGCGGATGTTGAACAGGTCGAAGAGTTCGCCGAGCAGGCGCTCCAGATCAAAGTCGATGCGCTCGAACTCCAGCTTGCCGGCCTCGACGCGGGACAGGTCGAGGATGTCGCTGATCAGCTCCAGCAGGTACTGGCCCGAGCCCTGGATCTTGCCCAGGTAGTCCACCTGCTGCGGGTCCAGGGTGGTCTCCTGGAGCAGGTGGGCGAGGCCGATGATGATGTTCAGCGGCGTACGGATCTCGTGGCTCATGTTGGCGAGGAAATCGCTCTTGAGCTGCGCAGCGTCTTCGGCCAGGTCGCGGGCCTCGGCCAGCGCCAGTTCGGTGGACTTGCGCGCGGTGACGTCACGGCTGACGCCCACCAGGCCGAGCAGCCGGCCGTGGTCGTCGTGGAAGGCGCTGCGCAGGGTATCGAAGAGCACCCGCCGGCCATCGGGGTAGACCACCCAGCCTTCACTGGCGTAGGGCTCGCTCGCGGTCAGCGCCTGGCGGTCCCGCTCCTGCCGGCCATCTCCCGCCGCGCGGCTGAACATCTGCTGGTCGCTGCGCCCGACGATGTCTTCCGGCGCGCGCCCCAGGCAGTCGGCGAAGGCCTGGTTGACGCCCAGGTAGCGACCCTGGGTGTCCTTGAACCAGATGGGATCGGGAATCGAGTTGATCAGCGCCAGCAGGGTGCTGCGCTGGCGGCGTTCCTCCGCTTCGGCGCGGGCGCGCTCGGCCACCTGGATCGACAGCCGGCGGTTCCACACCAGCACGAAAGTCAGCAGGGCAAGGAAGCCCACCACCCAGGGCCAGGCGATCTGCAGCAGGTTCATCCAGTCGAAGACATCCAGCGACGGCAGCCAGCGCGCCTGAATCGCCTCCTGCTCACTGCGGGTGATATTGCCCAGGGCGCGGTCCAGCAGCGGCACCAGGGGCTCCAGCGCCTTGCGCGTGGCGAAGCGCACCTGGCTGTTGCCCAGGCCACTGTCGCCACGCACCTCCATGTTGGAAAGGCCGAGTTGCTCGATCAGGAAGGTAGTGGTGATCAGGTTGCCCACGTAGGCATCGGCGCGCCCCGTGGAGACGGCCTTGAGCGCGCTGGGGGAGTCTTCCACCCGCACGAAGTCGACTCCCGGCACCGCCTTGCTCAGCAGTTCATGGACGGCGTAGCCCTGCTCCACCGCGACCCGCCGACCGGACAGGTCGTCCAGTGTGCGGATGGTGCTGTCGCGCCGGGCGAAGATCAGGCTGCTGGTGGTGACGTAGGGCTGCGTGAAGCTCAGGAAGCGCTGGCGTTCTTCGGTGGCCGCCATGGAAGGCAGCAGGTCGACCTCGCCGGCCTTTACCGCCGCGAGCACATCTTCCCAGGTGTTGTAGAGCACCGGCTGGACCTTCATGCCCAGGCGCTCGGACAGCAATTGCAGGTAATCGGCGCTGATACCGTGGAACTGGTCGAATTCGTCGATCACCTCGAACGGCGGCCAGCCGGCGCGGAACAGGCCGACACGGATCGGCTCGTGGGCCGTGATGAAGGCCCGCTCCTGATCGCTCAGCGCCAGGCTCGCGGCACGGGTCTCGCCGCTCAGCGCGAGGAGCAGCAGAAGGCAGCACAGGCAGAATCGGCGCAAGGGCATGGGGTCTTCTTCAGGGAATACCCAGCAAGCGTAGCCCCTGCCGCCGCGCTTCGAGTTTGAAAACGCGATGCGGATTGCTGCACGTCGTGTCGGGACGGAGAATCGCCCCAACAGCCATTGCCTCGGAGAGCTGCCATGACGACCATCCCACTTGACCCCGAGCGCTGCTGGCAAGCGGTCTGCGAGCGCGATGCGCGCTACGAGGGGCGCTTCGTCTTCAGCGTGCGCTCCACGGGCGTCTACTGCCGGCCGAACTGCCCGGCGCGCCGGCCGTCACGGGAGAACGTGGCGTTCTACAACGCCCCCGAAGCGGCCGAAGCCGCCGGTTTCCGTCCCTGCAAGCGCTGCTCGCCGCATGGCCCGAGCCCGCGAGAACAGCTCGATGCACTGGTCGCCGCGGCCTGCGAGTTGCTCGACAAGGCCGAAAAGCCCCTGACGCTGGAAGAGCTCGCCGGGCGCATCGGCCTGTCCGCCTCGCACCTGGCCCGCGCCTTCAAGGCCCGTACCGGCCTCACTCCGAGAGCGTGGGCGGAATCCCGCCGCGAACAACGGCTGGCCGCCGCCCTGCCGCAATCGCGCTCGGTGCTCGACGCCGCGCTGGAGGCTGGCTACTCCGGCACCCGCGCCCTGTATGAAAGCGCGGCGCCGCTGAGCCCCGCGCAGCGCCGACAGAAAGGCGCCGGCGAACGCCTGCGCTATGCCATCGCGCCCTGTCCGCTCGGGCTGATCCTGCTGGCGGCCACCGACAAGGGCGTCTGTGCTCTGCTTTTCTCCGATGAAGCTGCCGAACTGGAGCGCCAGTTGGCCGAGCGCTTCGCCGCGGCCGAGCGCGTCCGTGACGACGAAGGCCTGGGCGACTGGCTGCGCGACGTGATCACCCAGCTGGAAGAGCCCGAGCAGGCCGCGCACCTGCCCCTCGACCTGCACGGCAGCGCCTTCCAGCTACGCGTCTGGCGTGCGCTCACACGCATTCCGAGCGGCGAGACACGGCGCTACGGCGAGCTGGCCGAACAGCTGGGCACCCATCCGCGCGCCATTGCCCGCGCCTGCGCGAGCAACCACGTCGGTCTGTTGGTGCCCTGTCACCGAGTGGTCGGCAGCACGGGCGAAGGCGGCTATCGCTGGGGACTGCCGCGCAAGCGCGAATTGCTGCGGCGCGAAGGCGGCTCAGGCGACGCCCGCGAACTCCGCCACCGAGCCGATCACGATCAGCACCCAGAGTAGGCCGCCGAGGATCAGGAACGGCACGTTGTAGCGGGTGATCGAGGCATTGCCCTGTCCCTGAGGGTCGCCACTGGCCTCGTTGGCGCGGCGCTGGATACTCGTCAGCGGGAGGAGCGGCACCAGGCCGAGGACGATGAACGGCAGGCTGTAGTGGCTCAGCTCGGGGACGCGGCTGGTGAGCTTGTCGGCGACATTGGAGACGATCAGCAGCACGACCGCCCAGGTGGCATCGCTGCTGTAGCGCCAGGCCCGGCGCTGATCTTCGGGCAACGCTTCGTGCACGCGGCGGGCAAGGGAATGGATGTAGAAGATCATGAACAGGCTGCGCAGCGGCGGGTTGATCTTGCCCGGCATGTGCGGCTTCTGGATCGACCAGTGCTTGTACATCCAGTAGAGGTTGAACAGGCCCAGCGTCGCCACGTACAGCACGATCATCTTGGTGATGGAGATGACGAAGAACCGATTGGCCTGTTCGGCGCCGGCACGCGCCTCCACCAACGGGGCTTCCGGGGCGCGATAGGGATTGTCCATTTCCATGACTGGCATTCCTTTGAGCTGAAGGGGCCATTGTGGTCCAGGCCCGGTGCCGGGGCCAAGCGGTCGAAAGCGCGCAGGGGTCGCATCCCGTCGCATGGGCCGCGGGATAGCCACGCGCTGTGCTAGCGTTGGCAACTTTCGTCCTCTGCTCCGAATGCCCATGACCTTCTGGCCCCTGATCACCCGACTGGGCGACAGCTCCCTGCTGGCGCCGGCCGCCGTGTTCGTCTTCTTCTGGCTGCTGTACCGCAGCGAGTCGGCCAAGGCCGGGCTGTGGCTGGTGCTGTTCGGATTCTCGACTGCACTGGTGGTGAGCTCGAAGCTGGCCTTCATGGGCTGGGGGATCGGGATTCCGAACCTGAACTTCACCGGCATTTCCGGCCACAGCATGATGGCCGGTGCCGTGCTGCCGACCCTGGCCGCGCAGCTCTTCACCTCGCGGCGCGCCAGCCTGGCCGCTGCCGCACTGGCAGCGGTGATCGCCGTGCTGGTGGGCTTCTCGCGACTGGCGATCAACGTGCATTCACCGGCGGAGGTCTATGCCGGCCTGGCGTTGGGTCTGGGCACCAGTGTGGCGTTCCTCGGCGCGACACGCATCAGCCTGCCGGTTTTCCAGCCCGCCCTCCTGCTGCTGGTCCTCGCGCTGGGCCTGGGCCAGGCGCTCTCCGGCGTGCGTGCCCCGACACACCACGTGCTGGAACGCATCGCCGTGCATCTGGCCAACCGCGACCAGCCCTTCCAGCGCGGCCAGTGGGCCGGCCAGCCGGACGTCTGAGCCTGGCATTTCGTTCGGATTTCCGAACGAAGAATCCGCAAGGAATCCGGATGACCGAACGCCGCCCTCTCCTACCAGCACCTCATAATTAAAATTAATCCTTTAAATTCAATTAGTTAAAAAATATAGCCAGCATTGGCACGGAGCCTGCTCTGCTCCTCCTCGAACATGCGACCGGCCTGGAGTGAGCCTCGCCGGCGCAGGACTGAATAACAAACACAACCAGTCGAGGTAGTCTCCATGCGTTTCGCACCCCGTGCGTTGGGCGTCGCCATTGTCGCGGCCCTGCTCGCCACTCCCGTCGTCGCCGAAGAACTGACCGGTACCCTGAAGAAGATCAAGGACTCTGGCACCATCGTCCTCGGCCACCGTGACGCCTCCATCCCCTTCTCCTACCTCGGCAGCGATCCGCGTCAGCCGGAAGGTTATTCCCACGACCTGCAGATCAAGGTCGTCGAAGCCCTGAAGAAAGAGCTGAATGCTCCCGACCTGAAGGTTCGCTACAACCTGGTGACCTCCCAGACCCGTATCCCGCTGGTGCAGAACGGCACCGTGGACATCGAGTGCGGCTCCACCACCAACAACCTCGAGCGCCAGAAGCAGGTCGACTTCTCCGTCGGCATCTTCGAGGTCGGCACCCGCCTGCTGACCAAGACCAGCTCGGGCATCAACGACTTCCCGGACCTCAAGGGCAAGAACGTGGTGACCACCGCCGGCACCACCTCCGAGCGCCTGCTCAAGCAGATGAACGCCGACCAGAAGATGGGCATGAACATCATCTCGGCCAAGGACCACGGCGAGTCCTTCCTGATGCTCGAGTCCGGCCGCGCCGTGGCCTTCATGATGGACGACGCGCTGCTCTACGGCGAAATGGCCAAGGCCAAGAAGCCGGACGATTGGCACGTGGTCGGCAAGCCGCAGTCCTACGAGATCTACGCGTGCATGGTTCGCAAGGGTGACGCGCCGTTCAAGAAGGTGGTCGACAAGGCCATCTCCGACACCTTCGCCTCGGGTGAAGTGAACAAGATCTACGACAAGTGGTTCATGCAGCCGATCCCGCCGAAGAACCTGAACCTCAACTTCCCGATGAGTGATGAGCTCAAGAAGCTGATCGCCAATCCGACCGACAAGTCTGCCGAGCAGATGTAACGGTCGCGCGCGGCTGCGCCCACAAGGCGTAGCCACGCGGGGGATCGGGAGCGCACGCCATGCGCTCCCGGCCCACCTTTCCTGATGACGATGCCGGAACACCCGCTACCCGCGGGTGGCGGGACGCCTTGCGCCCGCATCCGGCCCCGTACCGTACCAAGCAACCGTGCAAAGCAAACGAGGGGAAACCCGTCATGGATTACAACTGGGACTGGGGTGTGTTCTTCAAGTCCACCGGGATTGGCGACGAACGCTACCTGGACTGGTACATCACCGGCCTGGGCTGGACCATCGCTGTCTCGCTCGCGGCCTGGGTCATCGCCCTGGCGCTCGGCTCGCTGCTGGGCGTGATGCGCACCCTGCCCAACCGCTGGCTGTCGGGCATCGCCACGGCCTACGTGGAGCTGTTCCGCAACGTGCCGCTGCTGGTGCAGCTGTTCCTCTGGTACTTCTTCGTGCCGGACTACCTGCCGCAGCCGATCCAGGACTGGTTCAAACTGGGCATCGCCCCGGAAACCTCGGCCTTCATCAGCGTCGTCGTGTGCCTGGGCCTGTTCACCGCCGCGCGGGTCTGCGAGCAGGTGCGCACCGGCATCCAGGCGTTACCCAAGGGCCAGCTGGCCGCCGCCAGCGCCGTGGGCTTCCGCCTCCCGGCGATCTACCGCCACGTGCTGCTGCCGCAAGCCTTCCGGATCATCATTCCGCCGCTGACCTCGGAATTCCTCAACGTCTTCAAGAACTCCTCGGTGGCCTCGCTGATCGGCCTCATGGAGCTGCTGGCGCAGACCAAGCAGACCGCCGAATTCAGCGCCAACCTGTTCGAGGCCTTCACCCTGGCCACGGCGATCTACTTCACCCTGAACATGAGCCTGATGCTGATCATGCGCTTCGTCGAGCGCAAGGTAGCGGTGCCCGGCCTGATCTCCGTGGGAGGTAAATGATGGACTTCAGTCAGATCGTCCCCGCCCTCCCCGGCCTCTGGGAAGGCATGCTCACCACCCTGCAACTGATGGTGCTGGGTGTGCTGGGCGGCGTGGTGCTGGGCACCCTCCTGGCGCTGATGCGACTGTCCAACAGCAAGCTGCTGTCGAACATCGCCGGCTTCTACGTGAACTACTTCCGCTCGATTCCGCTGCTGCTGGTGATCACCTGGTTCTACTTCGCGGTGCCGTTCATCCTGCGCTGGATCACCGGCCAGGACACCCCCGTAGGCGCGTTCACCTCGTGCCTGGTGGCGTTCATGATGTTCGAGGCGGCGTACTACTGCGAGATCGTCCGCGCCGGCATCCAGGCCATCCCGAAGGGGCAGATCGGCGCGTCCTACGCGCTGGGCATGACCTACGGCCAGTCCATGCGCCTGATCATCCTGCCCCAGGCGTTCCGCAAGATGACCCCGCTGCTGCTGCAGCAGAGCATCATCCTGTTCCAGGACACCTCGCTGGTGTACTCGGTGGGCCTGATGGACTTCCTCAACGCCGCCCGTTCCCGTGGCGACATCATCGGCCAGCCCCATGAGTTCCTGATCTTCGCCGGTCTCGTCTACTTCGTCATCAGCTTCGCCGCGTCCCTCGGCGTGAAGCGCCTGCAGAAAAGGTTAACCGTATGATCTCCATCGATAACGTCAGCAAGTGGTACGGCGACTTCCAGGTTCTCACCGACTGCAACACCAAGGTCGCCAAGGGTGAAGTGGTGGTGGTCTGCGGGCCATCCGGCTCGGGCAAGTCGACTCTGATCAAGTGCGTCAACGCGCTGGAGCCTTTCCAGAAGGGCGACATCACCGTCGACGGCACCTCCATCACCAGCCCCAAGACCGACCTGCCGAAGCTGCGCTCGCGCGTCGGCATGGTGTTCCAGCACTTCGAGCTGTTCCCGCACCTGACCATCACCGAGAACCTCACCATCGCCCAGCGCAAGGTACTGGGGCGGAGCAAGGAAGAGGCGATGGACAAGGGCATGAAGCTGCTCGACCGTGTCGGCCTGAAAGCCCATGCGCACAAGCACCCCGGCCAGCTTTCCGGCGGCCAGCAGCAGCGTGTGGCGATCGCCCGCGCCCTGGCCATGGACCCGATCGTCATGCTGTTCGACGAACCGACCTCGGCGCTCGACCCGGAGATGGTCAACGAGGTGCTCGACGTGATGGTCCAGCTCGCCCACGAAGGCATGACCATGATGTGCGTGACCCACGAGATGGGCTTCGCACGCAAGGTCGCCGACCGGGTGATCTTCATGGACCGCGGGCAGATCGTCGAAGACTGCCCGAAGGAAGAGTTCTTCGGCGACCTGCAGAACCGCGCCGAGCGAACCCAGCAGTTCCTCGCCAAGATCCTCCCGCACTAAGCCGGAGGACGGCGCACCGTGTGGTACCCGAGCCAGTCCATCGTCGCCCCCCGGCGTTGGGCTGGTTCGGCCCGGACGACTGTGCTGCAATGCGCCTCCAGCCCATTGCCGTCGCCGCTCACCGTGAAGCCACGCCTCGTGCGCAACTACCTGCTGCCCCTCCTGCTGCTCCTGCTCACGCTGGGCTTCGGCTACGGCGGCTACCTGATCAGCGAAGGCGCCGGCACCCGCACCCTGATCGAGACCGGCGAACGCCAGCTCGAACTGCACGCTCGCGGTGTGGAAAGCGAGATCAGCCGCTACACCTACCTGCCCAGCCTGCTGGAACTCGAAGGCAGTGTCAGCCGCCTGCTGGTCGACCCGACACCGCTGCACCGCGACCGCGTCAACCATTACCTCGAAGGCCTCAACCGCCGCGCCGGCAGCCGCGCCGTGTACCTGCTGGACACCTCCGGCCGCGTGCTGGCTACCAGCAACTGGCAGGACGCCGACAGCTACCTGGGGGAAGACCTGTCCTTCCGCGCCTATTTCCAGGAAGCGGTGAACGGCCGCCCCGGTCGCTTCTACGGCATCGGCAGCACCACCGGCGAGCCCGGTTACTACCTCGCCCACGGGCTGGTCCACGGCGGCAGGATCGTCGGCGTCGCTGTGGTGAAGGTGCGCATGGAGTCCCTCGAAGAGCGCTGGGAGAAGGCACGCCTGCAGGCCTTCGTCAGCGACGAGAACGGCATCATCATCCTCTCCAGCGACCCGTCCCTGCGCCTGAAAGCGGTGCGCCCGCTCAGCGACCAGGACAAGGAACGCCTCGCCCGTAGCCTGCAGTACTACTGGTGGGCGCTCAACGAATGGCAGCCACTGTCGCGCCACCCGCTCGGCGACGGCGTCGAGGAAATCAGCTTCCCCACGCAGACCGGCGAGGGCCACGCCGACAGCCACAAACCGCTCGGCTACCTGATGCAGACGCGCCAGCTCAGCGACACGCCATGGAGCTTCACCCTGCTCACCCCGCTGGCCGACCTGCGCCGCGAAGCGATGATCCACGGCATGCTCGCCGCCCTGGGCTTTGCCCTGTTCGCCTTCCTGCTGATCGCCTGGAACGAGCGGCGCAAGGTCATCGCCACCCGCCTCGCCGCCCGCGAGGCGCTGGAGCAGGCCAACAACGCCCTGGAGCGGCGCATTGCCGACCGCACCGCCGACCTGCGCGCCAGCAACCAGCACCTGCGCGAGCAGATCCGCGAGCGCCGGCAGGCCGAGGACACCCTGCGCAAGGCCCAGGACCGCCTGGTTCAGGCCGGCAAGCTGGCGGTGATCGGGCAGATGTCCACCAGCATCGCCCACGAACTCAACCAGCCGCTGGCAGCACTGCGCACCCTGTCGAGCAACAGCGTGCGCTTCCTTGAGCGCGGCAAGCTGGACATCGCCAGCAGCAACCTCGAAGCCATCGCCGAAATGGTCGACCGCATGGGCCGAATCACCGCCAGCCTGCGCGCCTTCGCCAGGCGCGCCGACGACCACGGCCAGGCGACCCTGGGCAAGGCGGTGGACGCGGCTGTGATGGTGCTGCAGGGGCGGCTTTCCGAAGTGCCGGTGACCCTCCACCGCGACTACCCCGACGCGC